>JAYVRD010000140.1:0-7753 GCA_043776595.1 Chitinophagaceae bacterium
TACTTCGGCTCGCTACTATCGTATTCAAAATACAGCCAATATTTTTTCTACCACTACGGCACGTATAGTGTTAAGCTATGGAGTAGATGATAACATTGGTACAATTGCTACAGCAATCGTTGGTCAATCAGCTACTGCAAATGGGGCTTATGCCAATCAAGGTCAGAGTGCCAATACAGCTAGTACCATTACTTCAAATGCTGCTACTGCTGCTATTAGCGGTGGTGGTGAATATTTTGTACTAGCCAATACTGCTAGCCTACCCATTACTTGGGATGGTGGTGCAGCCACTAGTAACTGGGGCGATGCCAATAACTGGAACCCAGATGGAGTACCCACAAGTTCATCTAATGTAAATTTAAATTTAGGTAGTGCTACTACAATTAATATAAATGGCAGTTTTGCTGTAAACGATTTATCAATTGGTACCAATACCACATTAAATCTTGGGGTAAATACATTTACTGTAAATGGTGCTTACACCCAAACGAGTAGCACTTTCGATTTAGGCAGTGGAGTGTTAAACTTAGTAGGAAACTTTACAAAATCTGGAGGTACGCTTACTGGTGGTACAAGTACAACTAATATAAACGGAGTTACACAAGCTATTAACGCTACTGGTTCACCTACAACTTTCAATAACATAAGTTTAAGTGGAGGTACAAAAACATTTACTACTGGTGCTACTTATGCAGCAGCAGGCAATGTTACAGTAGCTGCTGATGCTGTATTGAATTTAAGTGCAGTAACATCAACTACCATAAATGTAGCAGGAAACCTTAGTTATAGTGCTACTGTTGGCGGTGCAAATATTGGTTCTTTAACATTAAATCTTACGGGAGCAAGTAATACTTTAACTGCTGGTATAGGTTTAGTATTACCGAACATTACTATTGCAAGTACAGGCGTTTATGCATTAGCCACAAACATTGAGATGATAGCAGGACGTACATTAACAGTAACTGGTACATTAAATGCTGGCAACAATATCGTTAGTGGGGCAGGTACATTTAGTGCAGGAGCTTTAAGTAGGTTAGGTATTACATCTGCAATAGCTAGTGCAAATGGGGGAACAATAACTACTACCACCAAGACTTTTACTGATGGTGTAATTATTGACTATAATGCTGCAGGTAATCAAACAATTGATGCTGCTACGCACCCAATTACTGGCATGATATATACTTCAGGTAGCGGTACTAAAACGCTTAATGCAAATGTTACTATTTCTGGCTCTTCTAATTCTAGTACAGCTAGGGGTTCTATTTACGTAAACGTAGGAACAACATTTGCTGATGGTGGTTTTAGGATTAATTTTCAAAGTACTGGCTACAATAATGTAGTAGTTGAAGGAACTTATTTAAGTACAGGTTCTGGAGCTATTAGTTTTGAATCAGGCCCCACAGCTTCTAAAATAAGAGCAGTTGATGGAACAACATTTGGGGATTTGATCATCAATTTTGGATTATCTACCAGTACAATTAGTATGGAGGCTCAAACTGCAGTTACTACAGCCACAACAAACTTCAGGAACATTACTTTTGGTGGAGTTTTTGGTACTGGTGTTGCTGGTGGTACTTTAGTTGCCAATTCGGTAGGCACTACAATTATTAATGTAACAGGTAATGTTAACTTAGCACCTAGTACAGTAACCAATACTGGTGGTGGTTTTGGTGGTACAGCAGCTACAACGGCTACAGTAAATGTAAAAGGTAATATTATCAGTTCAAGTACAGCTACTACCCAACCACTCATTAATAATACTGGAACCAATTCATTGGTTTTAAATGGTACATCAACCCAAACTATTACATTAGGCGTAGCTAATGCAGCAATAGTTACTGGTGCTACATTAAATATCAATAATCCAAATGGGTTTACGCTAGGTCAGGCATTAACTATTGGGGGTAATTTGGTAATGTCTCAAAATACATTTACTACAGGTGCTAATAACCTTACTTTAGGTGCTGCTGCTACAGCAACATTTGCACCAGTTTCTACATTAGCAATTACAGGCGGTGCAACAAACTTTGCTGGTCGTTCTGTTACATTCCAATCATCTGTTTCAGGAACAGCAAGAATTGCTGCAATTACTGGTGATAATATAACAACAGGCTTGTTAAATGCTACTAACGTATCAGTTCAACGTTATTTTACAGCCAAACGAGCGTTCCGTTTTATTGGCCATTCATTTAGTACTACAGTACCCATCAGCCAATTATTAGTTGGTAGTGCTGCTACATTTACTGGTATAGATATTACAGGTGGTGGAGACCCAGCAGTGATAACAGCATCAGTGGGTGGTGGTGCAGTTAATGGCTATACTATTGCAAAAGCGGGTAGTGGTTATACTTCTGCTCCAACTGTTACCATTACAGGCAATGGAACAGGAGCTACTGCTACTGCTACCGTTTCTGCTGGTGCAGTTACAGCAATTAACATAACAGCAGGAGGTAGTGGTTATACCACTGCAACCATTTCATTATCTGGTGGCTTTACATTAGGTACTGGCTTAATATCTACACCAACTAACAATCCATCTGCTTATAGCTACACAGTTGCCAATGGTAATACTACTGTATCTCCAGTTGACCCAGGTTGGTCAGCCTTCACTGCTGGTGCTAGCACTATTGCTGCCAAGCAAGGTATACGTGTATTGGTGCGTGGTACAAAGGGTGAGGGTCTTGCTGGTGGCGTATATGCTCCATCTGCTACTACAGTTACTATGAGTGGTACAGTAAACGATGGTACTAGTCCAGTAACAAACCTTACAAGCCCGGGAAGTAGCCAGTTTAATTTAATAGCCAATCCATTATCCTCTACTATCGATTTACAAGCAGTAACCCTTGGTGGAAATGTGGGTACCAACTTTTATGTTTGGAATTTATCAGTAGGTGTAAGAGGTGGCTATTCATTTGAACCTTTTGCTGCTGCACCCACTTATAGATATTTACCTATAGGAGCTGCATTTTTTGCAACCACTTCTAGTACAGGTACTATTACCTTCCCTGAAGCTTGTAAAACAAGCAATACACCTTTTGGTAGTTTATTTAGAGGAAGCAGTAAATACGGAGCTAATTCGGTAAATCTTGTATTAACTGATACTGGAGGCATACAACAAGATAGAATTTTATTATTCTTAAATGATAATGCAGCAAGCAATGTAGATGATTTGGATGCTGCCAAATTGAGCAATCCAGATGTTAACTTCTATACCTATAGTAGTGACGCTAAGAAGTTATGTATTGATGTACGCCCTTATGCTTTAAATAGTGTAATACCCGTTACCATCAATACACCATTCGATAGAACTTTTACCATCACTGCCGAAGATTTTCAAGTAGATGATAGTAGAGACTTGTTACTACATGATAAGAAAACAAACACCTATACTACTTTAAATAAAGGTGTAACGTATACATTCACGAGCACTTTGTCCGACACTACATCTTATGGCAATCGTTTTGAAATAGTAATGAGGGTGGCTGGTTCTTTACCATTAAGCTTCTTAAATGTAGCAGCTTCACAAAAAAATGCAGGCATAGAAGTAACATGGAATACAGCCAATGAAAGCAATATGGATAAGTACGAAGTAGAAGAAAGTGCCGATGCCATAAACTTTACCAAAGGCACTACAGTAGCTGCTAATAACCAAACAAGCAATACCTATACTTGGTACGATGCCAATGTAATAAATGGCGATAACTACTACAGAATAAAATCTATAGAAAAAGGCGGAGCCGTTAAATATAGTAGCATTGTGAAAGTAAAAATTGGAGGTAAGCAAGCAGAGTTTACAGTATATCCAAACCCAGTAAAAGGTGGAGTAATCAACTTACAACTAAGCAATGTAGATAAAGGAAGTTATACCATAAAACTGTACAACAACCTTGGTCAAGAGTTGGTAAGCAAAAGCATACAACACAATGGTGGTAGTAGCACACAAACGATAAGTATAGGAAGTAGTGTACCACAAGGCACATATCGTATGCAAATAGTAAGTAGTAGCAGCACCATCACTAAAACAATAGTGGTAGAATAAATAATAAAGCCTCCCGAAGGAATAAAAACCCTCGGGAGGTTTACTTAAAAAATCATTACCCACCCCAAAACGGAACAATATGAAACTAAGAATAACAACTATTACTACGCTTTGCTTATTAGCAACTATTTTACTACCTACCCTTGTGCATGCCCAACCAGGCTTTGGCGATGATATAAACGATGTACCATTAGATGGTGGCTTATCGCTTTTGATAGTAGCAGGTATAGGTTATGGTGCTAAGAAGGTGAGAGAGAAGAGAAAAAAATAGTACTGATTTTCCATATAATAATAAAAGCTATCAGGCAAATGATGTTTGCATGATAGCTTTTATTATTACTGCTTACCCATAATCTTTCTACATGTTTTGTGTTGGTGGATAGAGTGGAGGTTTTCTGCCTTTTGTTCATTAAAGCGAAAAAGCTAAACATGTGCGACGCCACCGCTGCCCAATTGAAATACAACTGCTGGTTACCAAAATAAAAAACCTCAAACCAAAATGGCTTGAGGTTTTTAGTAAAAGGCTTTAAACTAACTTCTACTATAGTTAGGTGCTTCCTTAGTAATTTCAATATCGTGTGCATGGCTTTCTCTCATGCCTGCATTGGTTATTTGTACAAAGGTAGCTTGTTGCAATGCTGCAATATCTTGTGCACCACAGTATCCCATACCGGCACGTAATCCTCCTGTGTATTGATACACAATTTCGCTTACAAAACCCTTGTAAGCCACACGTCCTTCAATACCTTCTGGTACAAACTTTTTTACATCGTCTTCCACATCTTGAAAATATCTATCGCTGCTGCCTTGTACCATAGCACCTAAACTCCCCATGCCTCTATACTCTTTAAACTTACGACCTTCGTAAATAATGGTTTCTCCTGGGCTTTCCTCTGTACCTGCAAAAATGCTACCCATCATAACTACGTTAGCACCGGCAGCTAATGCTTTTACCATATCTCCTGTATAGCGTATACCTCCATCGGCAATTAATGGAATGTTTTTTCCTTTTAGTGCAGCAGCAGCTTCTATAATGGCTGTTATTTGTGGTACACCAGCACCTGCAACTATACGTGTTGTACAAATGCTACCTGGGCCAATACCTACTTTTACAGCATCTGCCCCAGCGGCAGCTAATGCTTTTGCACCAGCGGCTGTGCCAATATTACCTGCAATAACTTGTAAGTTTTTAAAGTTTTTCTTTAAGGTTTTTAAAGCATCTATTACACCTTTGCTATGGCCATGTGCACTGTCTAAAGTAACTACATCTATACCTACATGAAGCAAAGCTTCTGCACGTTCATGCAAGTCTTTAGTGATGCCTAAAGCTGCACCTACTAACAAACGGCTATGGGCATCTTTACCTGCTCTGGGGAAATTACGTCGTTGCAGTATATCTCTATAAGTAACCAAACCTACCAATTTGTATTGCTTGTTAACCACAGGTAGTTTTTCAATTTTATGTTTGCGAAGAATGTCTTCTGCCTTAGCCAATGTAATGCCTTCGGGTGCGGTAACTAAGTTTTCCTTAGTCATTACCAGTGTTACTTTTTTCTTTCTATCATCTTCAAAACGCAGGTCTCTATTGGTAAGTATGCCTACAAGTTTATTGTTACCATCTACAATTGGAATACCACCAATTTTATTTTCTTTCATCATGCGTAAGGCATCGCCAATGGTAGCATCCTCATGTAGGGTTACTGGATCTATAATCATTCCACTTTCACTACGTTTTACTTTACGAGCTTGTTCGGCTTGCTTTTCTATACTCATGTTTTTATGAAGTATGCCAATACCACCTTCTCTTGCCAAAGCAATGGCCAACGCAGCTTCTGTAACAGTATCCATAGCTGCCGACAGCATAGGAATATTAAGCGTAAGGCTTTTGGTGAGCTGGGTTTGAATACTTACATCTCTTGGTAAAATTTGGCTATATGCAGGCATGAGTAACACATCATCGAAGGTTAGTCCTGTACCAAAAATTCTGGGATGGGTTGATTTGCTGGGTGTGGAAGATTTTATTGTTGCCATGTGCAAAATTAACGGCAGGATCCACTTATGCCAAATGAAATTTGGATGAGTGTGGTTTAGAAAGAAGAAAGGATTGATTATTTTGAACAGTACACGGATAAGACTGATTTAATGGATGCTCACAGATTTGATTTTGCTTGCACTAAAAGCTTTTGGTAACCTGTGATGCTGACTGAAAACAATGGTGAGTAGAGAACAAGGCCTTGAAGGGTGCGACGCAACGGATGCTGAAAGTAGTAATGCTGCTAGCTACCCCACCTTCATTAAAATTATGGTGGTCAAGTAAAACATAATCACTTAAAACTACGCCAGCTTATATACTTTCCCGGGTAAACTCAAAACCACATTTTGTAATTCTAAAGTAAGTATAGCTGATGCTACACTACTGCTGCTTAGTCCACTTTTTAAGTACAATTCATCTATATGTATGCTTTCTTTTTCTTTTAGAATACTTACAATAATTTTTTCATCGGCAGTAAGTTCAATAAATAATTCTCTTTGTTTTTTGGGTGTTTTCTTTTTTTCTTCCCAGCCCAATTCTGTAAGTAAATGTTCAGTATTGGTAAATAATACTGCTTTGTTTTGCTGGATGAGTTTTAAGCAACCAGCACTTTTTGCATCTGTTGTTTTGCCGGGTATGGCAAATACATCTCGGTTGTAATTGTAAGCCAATTCTGCTGTTATCATACTACCACCTTTAATAGCAGTTTCTACAACAATGGTAGCATCGGCCATGCCAGCTACAATTCTATTACGTCTTGGAAAGTTGTGTTTATCAGGTTTTATATCTCTGCCAAACTCTGTTAGTAAACCACCATTTAGCAACATATCTTTTGCTACACTTTTATGTTGGCTGGGGTAAATGGTATGTAGTCCATGAGCCAACACACCTAAGGTGGGCAAACCATTTTGCAATGCAGCTTTATGTGCAATAGCATCTATCCCAAAAGCAAGCCCACTAACTATTAAAACGTTTAAGGGTTGCAATGCTGCAACAATTTGCTCAGTAATTTCTTTGCCATAATTACTATTGGTACGTGTGCCAATTATGCTGACGATTTTCGAATTATTCAAATTGGTATTACCTCTATAATACAATAATGTTGGAGCATCGTAGCAGTGTAGTAAACGCTGTGGATAGTTAGGCTGTGTAATAAAGAGTGTTTGTATATGGTGCTTCTGGGTAAACTTTATTTCTTCTTCTGCAATTTGAAATTGGTTGAAGTCTTTTATTTGTTTGGCTCTTATATCGCCAATGCCTTCTACTGCACTTAGGTCTTTTTTTGTAGCTTTAAAAATAGCTTCGGCAGTGCCAAAATGTTCTATTAATTGCTTGGCTTGTACGCTGCCAATATTGGGTATTTGCGTAAGCGATATTTGGTATAACAGTTCGTTGTTCATTTGTAAGAATGAAGATAAAACTTAGGATGAAATAGGAGTCTTTTTTCTTTGTTAAGATAAATGCCTAATCTACATCCATAGTTTAACAGGTGCCCTTCGGCTTTGCTCAGGATAAACTTGCAACCACAGCTTAATTTATATTCTATAGCTGGCTTCAAAAAAAATTAAACTTTATGAGCATACAGCAATTGAAGTTGTTTAGACTTTTACTATTTTGAAAATGAATAGTATCGAAAGGAATTAAGTTGTCAGGTTGAGCTTGTCGAAACCGATTAAATC
>JAYVRD010000141.1:0-2017 GCA_043776595.1 Chitinophagaceae bacterium
TTATTGTAATTGTGCAACAGTTGTTTGCTAAAATACCGTTTTTGTGAGAAAAAAAAGATGTTATTATAGGATGGGTAATGATACAAGGAAAAATAACCATAGCAATAGCACAACTTGGGTAGATGAATACAGCTTTTTTGCTTGATAAAAGTGGGGTTACTTATGTAGTATTATTATTGAGCTAGCATTTGAATAAGCATTTAGCTTCGGTTGCGTCGCACATGTTTAGCTGTAGCATATCAATTGAGCTTGTTGAAACCGCTTCCATCATTTCGCTCCTTTTTTATAGTTCAGGTAAGCACCAACTGTTGAAGTGTGCGACGCAACGATGCTGCCATGAAATACTACTGCTGGCTACAAAATATCTATCCTGCTTTTTTGCCTATGCCATCAAAAAAAGCTTCTAATTGGGCAAATAAATCTTTAAAAATTGGGATGACCACACCAAAACCATCTATGGCTTTTGGCCCCCAAGGTTGAATGAAGGGATAGAACGTAGATGCAGCAATTGTATCTGCTTTTATGAGTTGAATTTTATCTGCCAGAAAAAGTATAACACTAAAAACGGTGGTGTATAAAGCAATGTATAAAATAATGCCACCTATTTTATTGAGCCAACCCATCAAAGCAAATTCTGCAGTACGCTGTATCCATTTTGCCCCTAAACGTACTAAAAAAACTACGCCAAACATTACCATTGCAAAAGCAATAATGGGTAGCCACTTAGCTGTAATATTAGTGCTGCTTTGTAGCCAACTTGCAACTACAGTACTTAGTTTTAATGCTGCTGCTAAGCCTATAATAATAGCCAAAAAAGAAAACACTGCTACAATAAGCCCCTTGCTGAAGCCTTTAAAAACTGCAGTGATGAGTAGGATGATGAAGAGGGTATCTATAAACATACATTAGATTGGCGTACAATAAAAAAAATCCAAACGAGAAGTAGTTTGGATTTTTGAAACTGTTTTATTGAGCAAGCAATTGTTTTACTACAGCACCAATTGTTTTACCATCTGCTTTGCCAGCTAAAGCTTTGGTGGCCACACCCATTACTTTACCCATATCAGCTTGGCTACTTGCCCCCACTTCAGCAATTATTTTTGTTAAGGCTTCTTTTATTTCTGCTTCGCTCATTTGCTTAGGCAAAAACTTTTCAATAATGGCTATTTCTTCTTCCTCTTTTTGGGCAAGGTCGGCTCGGTTTTGTTGTGTAAAAATTTCTAAACTGTCCTTGCGTTGCTTTACTAGCTTTTGCAATAATTTCATTTCGCCTTCTGCTGTTACTTCTCCATTGGCACCAGGGTCGGTTTTGGCTTTAATAATTTCGGCTTTTATGGCACGTAAGCTACGCAAGGCTGCATCATCTTTGGCTTTCATAGCGTCTTTCATTTGGCTCATTATTTCTGTTTCTAGGCTCATGGTATTTTTTTTATTGTGTAAATATTTTTAAATGATGATTGGCGTAACTAATTTATACTTTGTTTTCTTTTAGTTGTTGGTCTCTAAATTTTTGGTAGAAGTCTTGAGCAAACTTTTTCATATCACCTACTAACTCTTGGTTATGGGTGGCTCTTTCAAAAGTATCTGCCATACCCATCATGGTTTGGTAAAAAAAATCAGTCATTTCATCTACCATCATTTCTTTTGTCCAAAGGTCTATACGTAAGGCACTTTTATCTACACCATCCCAAAAAGAAACCATCATGGCTTTAGATTTTTGTACATCATCTGCCGTGGTACTGCCTGCATTCCAATTTATTTGTTGCGGCACTTTATCGTTGTCCAAATGTACGTCGATGGTGATGGTTGATTTTTCCATTTTTATTTTGTTTGTAGTAGGCTGCAAATGTAAGAGAGATTATGTTGTAGCAGATTGTGCCAATTGTAGAATTTGTATTGCCGTTTTTGGTGCACTAAACAAAGCAGATTGTTTGGCTGCATGGTTGGCCAATTCATTTCTTTGCGTTTCGTTTTTATATAGTTGTATCATAGCATCAGCAAGCTCGGTTACTGTTGG
>JAYVRD010000142.1:0-7600 GCA_043776595.1 Chitinophagaceae bacterium
CCTTTGGTAAAGTGGTGGCAGAGGTGTGCAGCTGGGCAATGTTCATCGTTTTCCAACACATGTGTTTCTACTGTGTAATTGGCGGCTGCTTGTAATAACATTCTGCCTAATTGCCCACCACCTAAAATGCCTACTTTCATAGTGTATAAATATGGGGCGAAGATAACAGCCACATGGTTTTAAATCTTTACTTTTGTTTCCACATGACTCCTGATTATCCTCATAAAATTTTTATTGATGAACGCTCCGACTATAGCTTGTTGATGGAGAGTTTAGCCATGGATACAGATCAATACCAAATACCAAATGGGAAAAGCTAAATAGTAGCACCATTGATGAAATGTGCGACGCAACAGGTGTTTAATTGAAATACCAAGGTTCGTTCCCAAAGAAAAAATCTAAATTATTAATTTCTAATTTTTAATTACAACAACATGGAAACTTTAGTAGCCAATAAAATTGCCGCTGAAACAGCTAACGATTTTTTGCCATTGCAAGGCACCGATTATGTAGAATTTTATGTGGGTAATGCCAAGCAGGCTGCACATTTTTATAAAACAGCATTTGGGTTTCAAAGCTTGGCTTATGCAGGCCCTGAAACTGGAATGAAGGATAAAGTGAGTTATGTAATTAGACAAAATAAATTGACGTTTGTATTAACTACACCATTGAGGACTGATAATGTTATTGCTGATCATATTTATAAACATGGTGATGGCGTAAAATTTTTGGCTTTAATGGTAGATGATGCAACTGATGCTTGGCAACAAACTACCAAACGTGGCGGTAAAAGTTTTTTAGAACCAGAAACTTTAAAAGATGCTAATGGCGAAGTGGTACTTAGTGGCATACATACCTATGGCGAAACGGTTCATTTGTTTGTAGAAAGAAAAAACTACAACGGTGTTTTTATACCAGGTTTTGTAAAATGGGAATCTGCCTATAACCCTACTGAAACTGGGCTATTATATGTGGATCATTGTGTAGGTAATGTGGGTTGGAATCAAATGAACCCTTGGGTAAAATTTTATGAAGAGGTGATGGGCTTTAAAAATATTTTGACGTTTGACGATAATGATATCTCTACAGAATATTCAGCACTTATGAGCAAAGTGATGAGCAATGGCAATGGCTTTGTGAAATTTCCTATAAACGAGCCTGCAGAGGGCAAAAAGAAAAGCCAAGTAGAAGAATATTTAGATTTTTATAATGGCGAAGGGGTGCAGCATGTAGCTATTGCTACTAATAATATTGTAGAGACGGTAACCGAATTACAAAAACGTGGGATAGAATTTTTAAAAATTCCGCCAAGCTATTATGAAACGGTGTTAGATAGGGTTGGAAAAATTGATGAAGATCTTGCACCGCTGCAGGAATTGGGCATTTTAATAGACAGAGACGAGGAAGGTTATTTGTTACAAATCTTTAGCAAACCATTAGAAGACCGCCCTACTCTATTTTTTGAAATCATACAAAGAAAGGGAGCTAAAAGCTTTGGCAAAGGAAACTTTAAGGCATTATTTGAAGCCTTAGAAAGAGAGCAAGATTTAAGAGGTAACCTATAAATTGTAAACATTTGTACATCTTGCTGCTTCTGGCAGCAGGATGTATACTTTATTACACATTAACACCGTTTACAAGAGAGATAGAATATTTTAGCATTATGAAAAAATTGTTGTTTGGTTTATTCATTATACTCTGTACAAAAACAATAGCACAGCCATCTTTTTTAGAAACACAGCGTAGCAACCAACGTGTAGCTAATGCCATAAAAAGTAGAGAAGATAGTTTAAAAAAACAAGCAGAGCGTTTGGGATTGCAATGGCCTATTAAGCAAGTGTACATTCGCAGTTTTAAATATGATAGCCAGCTTGAAGTGTGGGCAAGAAATAATAGCAAAGATGCCTTTAAACTTTTTAAAACTTACAAGGTTTGTGCATTGAGTGGCAGCTTAGGCCCAAAAAGAATTGAAGGAGATTATCAGGTGCCAGAAGGGTTTTACTACATTAACGTTTTTAACCCTAAAAGTACGTATCATATGAGTTTAGGGATTAATTACCCGAATGCCTCCGACCAATTACTAAGCGATTCTTCACAACCTGGCAGCGAAATTTATATTCATGGTAGTTGTATTACTGTTGGCTGCATTCCTATTAAAGATGAGCAAATTGAAGAGGTATATTTGCTGGCTTCATATGCAAAAAATCAAGGGCAAGATTTTATACCTGTTCACATTTTTCCAATACGCTACAACAACCCTAAAAGTCTTGATATGTTTTCCAAAAAAATTAAAGTTGATGCCGATTATCAACGATTTAGTAATAAGATAAAAGAAGTGTACGATTTTTTTGAAGAGAAGAAAAAACTACCTTTAATTTCTGTCAATAGCAAAGGTGATTATGTAATTATGTAGTTGCCTACCTAGTTTTTTATCTGTATAATACCTGAACAGTTTCTGTGGTACGTTGGGTTAATAATATTTCTTTGTTTGCCGTAAGTGTATCGAATACTTCTTTGTTGTAATGCCTTATGGTGAGAAGCTGAAGATTTTTTTCAAGCTGAACATCAAAAATATTAGCAGCTGCGGTAGCTAACTTTTCAATTTTATCACTGTGGTCATCTAAGCAAATTTGTACACTGATAGCACCAGTTTGTATGAGGTTGGGTTTAATTTTTAACTGCCCAAATATGTCGTAAAGTTGTGCCATTGGTCTTTCTCCTACAAAAGAAAAATCTTGGCTATGCAAGTGTATTAAGGCTTGATTTTGTTTTACTACAATAATAGGTGGCAAATGCTTTACTTGCTTATTATGAATAACTGTACCAGCCAATGTTGTATCTAAAAAACATTTTACATATAGGGGAATACCTTTGTTTTGCAAAGGTTTAATAGTTTTGGGATGAATCACTTGTGCCCCATAGAATGCCATTTCTATTACTTCATTAAAACTTAGCTCTGCTATTAACTGTGCATCAGGAAATTGTTTTGGGTCAGCGTTCATTACTCCTTCCACATCCTTCCAAATAGTTAAATTATCTGCATTAAGTAAGTTGGCAAATATGGCTGCAGTATAATCACTTCCTTCACGCCCAAGCGTTGTACTTTCATTTTCATCAGTACTACCAATAAAACCTTGTGTTATGCAAATATTATGCTCTTCATTCTTAATAGCTACAATTTGGGAAGAAGTTTTTTGCCAATCAATATTGGCATCTCTAAAATTATCATCGGTTCTTAAAATGTCTCTTACATCTTTCCATTCATTTACTACACCTACCTCGTTTAAATAATGGCTAATTATGGCTGTGCTTAATAATTCCCCCACACAAACAATTTGATCGTAGTAATAATCAAATTCTCTTACAGGTTTATCGTGTAACAACCACTCAACTTCGGTAAAAAAATCATTTAATTGACTTTGGCATTGAGGTAAATATTTCACCAATAATGTATTGGCAATAGTTAAATGTTGCTGTTTTACCGCATCAAACAATAAGAGTGCTTCTTTTTTTTTATTGGCACAAAATGCATCCGAAACTTTTTCTAAAGCATTGGTGGTTTTACCCATTGCAGATATAATAATCACTAATCTATCATCACAATACTGCTGTATGATCATAGGTAATTTCTTTATTCTTTCAATTGTGGCAGCACTAGCTCCACCAAACTTAAAAACTTTCATCGCTTCTATTTATTCGTGCAAATATAAGTGTAGGCATTTTCTATTTAATCTTAACAAGTGCTTTACATCACAAAGCCAAAATAATACGTTTCATAAATCAATTGATACCTTTAAAATAATGTTATGAAAAGTATTGTATTAACCGTTTCATTTTTTGTTATTAGTGTCGTAGCATTGGCTCAAGCCCAATATAAACAGGCCATTGGCATAAAATTTCCTGGCGGCTTTTCCGCTACTTATAAAAATTTTATAACTAATAAAAATGCTATTGAATTACAAGCTACGTTTTGGACAAAGGGAGTTCGCTTTGCAGGCTTATACGAATTTAATTTTGCTATAGAAGGTGCTGAAGGTTTAAATTGGTATGTGGGTCCGGGTGTACATTTTGGTGTTTGGAATACCGAAAATAAAATTGCATATAACACAAGTTCTGATTTGGGTATTGATGGAATTCTTGGGCTAGATTACAAGTTAAAAAATACTCCAATCAATATTTCAATTGATTGGCAACCTAGCATCAGTATTTTGGGTAATACTGGTTTAAGTCCATCATTAGGTGGCTTAGCCATTAGATATACTTTTTAAAGTAAAATTTGAATTGGCACGATTATTTGTTATTGTATCATTAATCAAAAAATTATTTTATGAAAAAATTAATGATGGTATTATTAATTGCAGTTGTTTCGATAAGTGCAATAAATGCCCAAAGTAAAGGCTATGATTATAAAACTGCCTTAGGTGTAAAATTTTATCCAGGAGGGGTTACTCTAAAACATTTTATTAAACCCAAAGCTGCTTTAGAAGGTATTAGTTACTTTTATAATTATGGATCTAGAATTACTGGACTGTACGAATTTTATGGAAATATAAATGGTGCCAATGGTTTAAAATGGTATGCAGGACCGGGTGCACACGTTGGCTTTTGGAATGATACTTGGAAAAAAGAATATCCAACAAGAGATGCTAATGTAGCCATTGGTATTGATGGTGTACTGGGGTTAGATTATAAATTTAAAGATGCCCCTATTAATATCAGTGTAGATTGGCAGCCTTCTTATAACATTGCTGGCTATAGCTATTTTGAAAGCGGCTGGGGTGGTTTAGGAATTAGATACACTTTTTAAATAAAATAAAAAGCTTTTACAAAATTGTAAAAGCTTTTTTATTTTATTTTTTCAATATGTTGTTGTATCAATGGTTTAGAAATAAAACCTTCAACAGTAGTATAACTTTCAGCACGTTTGTAATCTTCTGGGTCAACGGTGGATGACAAAATGAAGATACGTGGCAATAAAGGCAACACATTCTTCATCTTTTCAAACTCACCTAAAAAATCCCAGCCATTCATTACTGGCATATTAATATCTAAAAAAATAAGTTCAGGTACATCTAAAGAGGGAGATACAAGTAACTGTTTGTAAAAATTAATTGCTTCCTGACCGTTTTCAAAAGATTGAATGGTCTCAGAAAAGTCCATCATTTTCATTATACGCTCACACACCATTATCGTAATGGAATCATCCTCTACTAATAAAATTTTCTTAAACCTTGCCATCTACTGTTGTTTAAAATAAACTGTGAATATACTTCCTTTACCAGGTACACTCTCAACTTCAATCTTACCGCCCATTGCTTCTATTTGAGATTTAATCATATACAAGCCTAAACCCTTGCCTTCTTTACCTGAATGAAAGCGTTGGTACAATCCAAACATTCTGTCCTTGTATCTTTCTAAATCAATACCAATACCATTATCTTTAAATTTTATGATTGTCCAATCATTTGTTTTTTGAGAGCTTATTTCTATTAACGGTGGTTTATCTTCTGCACTATATTTTATTGCATTTGATATTAAATTCAGAAAGATACTTTCTAAATGTACTTTATTAAACTCTACATCTTGTGCTTCGCTAAAATCAATTTTTAAATTCCCTTTTTTATTCTCCAGCAAACTGTTTACGTTTCTCTTCACTTGTAAAATAACATCGGCAAACTGTATTCTTTCTTTTTCAGGAGCTGTATTAGATTTAATAACCAACACGTTCAATAAATCATTTAATGTTTCATTTAGTTGCCTTGTGCTTTCTTCAAACTTTTCAATCAATGTTTCATTAAACGGTTCTAACGGATTGGCTTTATCATATAAACTCAATAAGCTAAGAAGATTGGCAACTGGAGCCCTAAGATTGTGTGACGTGATGTAAGAAAATTGCTGCAAATCTTTATTATTCTTCATCAACTCTTCAGTAAGCACTTGTTGGTCTTCATTTAGCTTTATTCTATCTGTTACATCTCTTGAGTTAATAACAATACCCCTTACTGCAGGGTCATCACTTAAATTAGTTACTACAGTTTCTAACCATCTATATTCTCTTTTGGAATTAGGAAAACGATAAGGACCAAAATGGAGCTGCCTTGTACCATCGTGCAACATTTTAGCAAATGAATCAGTTACAAATTTTTTATCCTCTGGGTGAATATAGCTAAACACATTTTTGCCTAAATCTTTTACAGGGTCATTGCCCAATATAGTTATTACAGTTGGGCTAGAGTACATTACCGTTCCTTCTTCATCAATAATAGAAATCATATCGGCACCACTTTGTACCAATCCTTTAAATCTTTGTTCAGATAAAGAAATAATGGCTTCAGCTTCTTTACGCTCTTCTATATCTCTTAAAATAATAAGTAAGCCATTAATGTGAGAGTTATGAAACATATTCTTTCCCTTCATCTCTACCCAAACATACCCACCGTTTTTATGCATCATGGGTACATCTATACTTCCTTCATTATTGGGTGCTTGCTTAATTTCGTTTAGTTTGTTGGTAGCGGCTTCTTTATAATCTTCGTGTATGTAATCAAAACAGTAAGCCCCAATTAATTCATCTACTGTATAGCCTAATAAAGCATGAACAGTAGCCATACAATCAATAATTATATTCTCTTCGTTCTTTATTAAAACGGTATCAAACGATTCTTGAATTAAAGTTTTAAAACGCTCCTCACTCTCTTTTACTTTTACTTCAGCTAGTTTTCTTTGTGTAATATCTGCCGAAGTAATAAACACGCCAATAATATCATTATCGTTATTGGTTAAGGGCCTAAAAACATGGTCGTATACATGCGTTATACAATCGGCATCTTCAAAATTAGTTTCCCACTGTTTTTCTTTACCATCAAAAACTTCTTCAAACAATTCTATAAGTAACTCAACTTTATCGTTGGTTACTAAATCTAGCACAGATAAACCAGATTGTAGTTCTTGTGTAAAAAAGAAGGGAGAATGGTCTTGTGCTGCGTTATTGTACGCCACAACACGCAAACGACTATTGAGAATAATAAAAGATTCTTTGGTATTATTCAGCAACAAACTCATTCGCTGCTCGGCTTGTACCAAAGCAAAGTCAGCTACTTTTTTTGCTTGTACATTTCTAAAGTTGATGACGATAGAGTTAACATTATTTACACCAAGCATATTTCTTCCATATGCTTCTATGAAGGTCCAATTACCACTTTTATTTTTTACCCTACACTCTAAAGGACTTACTTTTCTTGCATTGTTTAATAGCCAATGCAGCCAATCAAGTGTCAATTCTTTATCATCGGGGTGAAGAAAATCGAATAAGTTTTTACCTACCCATTCATCTGCAGTGTACCCAATTACATTTTTAATAGCATCACTTACATACAAAAAGTTCAGTTTATCATTAGCCAGTTGAAATGCATCGGTAGAGTTTTGAACCAACGTTTTAAACAACTCTTCGCTTTGTTTTAAATGCTCAGTAGCTTCATTTTTGGTAGTAGTATTAAATACGCCAATGGCAGCACCTATAATATTTCCTTTTTTATCTTTTAATGGGTTAAATTCAAAATCAAACCATGCAATTTTGTTTTGAATGGGAGGGAATTTAACC
>JAYVRD010000143.1:0-7579 GCA_043776595.1 Chitinophagaceae bacterium
TACTGTTACTGTAAAAGAACACTGTGCAGTTAAGCCTGCAGCATCTGTTACTTGATGGGTTACTGTTGTTACCCCAATTGGGAAAGTTGCACCACTTGCTAAGCCTGCTATTCTTGTTGTAGTTACTCCAGAGCAATTGTCTGTTCCTACCGGTGTAGTATATGTTACTGTTGCACCTGATACACTTGTGGCTATTACATTAATATCGGAAGGACATGTAATTACTGGTATTTGATTATCGACTACGGTTACATCAAATGTGCAAGTAACCACGCCACAAGAATTAGTAGCTGTAACAGTTACGGTTGTTGTACCAACATTAAACAAAGTACCACTTGCTTTTGAATAGGTGATTGTTGGTGTTGGTGTACCAGTTGCAGTTGCAACAGGATAATTTACGATTGCACCGCAAACACCTAAATCATTATTCACAGTAATGTTTGAAGGGCAAATTATAGTTGGCAATGGATTTACTGTAATAGCAGTTGCAGCAGATATAGCTGAACATCCTTGTGCATTAGTTGCAGTTACTGTATAATTACCAGTAGTATTTACAGTAATGCTAGCTGTAGTTTCCCCTCCTGGAGACCATAAATAATTAGAGTAGCTGATTGGTACAGTAGAAGGAACAACCCATGTTGCCCCATTTGTTAATGTACCAACACTGCCTAAACCAGTTGCATCAGATGTTGAAGTACCACTACCTTCATCAAATTTGTAATAAGCCACTAAACCTGAAGTAGCAGGATTAATAAATGAAAATCTATTATCGTTTATTTGAGTGGTAGTTCGTGGTGTATTCCATATCCTTAATTCATCAATCAAACCAGCAAATGGTTGGAGGTAGGTTTGAGAACGTCCAATTAATAAATTTTCATTTACATCATTTATGAACCCTGTTGTTAAAACACCTGTAATCTCAGAACCATTAATAAATAGTTTAAGTGATGTTCCGTTCCATATTGCAGCAACATGAGACCAAACATTTGGTGCAATATTGGAAGTACTACCCTCCAGCTTTACCCAAGTATTATTAATTCCACCAACGGGCCACACTTCTGCTGCTAATGACCCATTTAAAATATACAAATTGTAATCGCCTGTTTTTCTAATGATTGATTTTACTGCATTTACATCTGTTGGCTTTATCCAAGCTTCCAACGTGTAACCTGTAACACCTAGGTTATTTACTTGAGCCGTAGGTACAATATCAACATAATCATTTACGCCATCAAGGCTTAATGCATTTCCCAATGTAGAACCAGATGCTGTTAATACTGTTGAACCACCTGCACATAATTGACTTGAACCAGCATTAAGAATGGTTGGTTGAGGTAATGTATTAACTGTAACAGCTGTTGCTGCTGATGTAGCTGAACAACTATTTGCATTAGTTACATTAACTGTATAATTACCAGCAGTTGTAGCGTTGATTGATTGTGTTGTAGCACCATTGCTCCATAAGTAAGATGAACCTGCACTTGCTGTTAAGGTTACTGAGCCACCTGCACAAAATGTTGTTGGTCCACTAGCCGAAATTGTTGCTGTAGGTAATGGATTAACTGTAACATTTGTAGCTGTAGAAGTTCCACTACAACCCTGTGCATTGGTAACAGTTACACTATAATTACCAGACGCAGTAACATTTATTGCTTGTGTCGTTGCTCCATTACTCCATAAATATGAACTTCCTGAATTAGCCGTTAATGTTACACTACCACCTTGGCAGAAAGTTGTTGCACCACTGACTGTAATACTAGCAGTTGGTGGAACATATGGAGCACATGTACCTGTTACAGTACCAACTACCCAATTAGATGTAGTTCCTGTAAGTGCAAAATTATTTAATGCTAAATTTCTTCCAAAACCACTCGCATCAGTTGCTGTGATTTCTGTTGAATTGTTTGCATTTACAAAACCTTGGTTCAGTTTATAATAAGCTACTAAACTTGGTTGCGTTCCCGTTAGCTCGCAGTTATAGTTATTTTGAATATTAGCACTACATAAACCATCACTCCATAATCTTACCTCGTCAATTGATCCTGTAAAGAAGAGAGAATTTACAAAGGGATGTCGCCCAAGTTGAAGCACAGCATCTGGCTGGTTGAACGAAGCTGAGCCATTTACACTGGTTTGAAAAACTCCGTCTACATAAACAGAAGCAGTAGTATTTGAAATAGAAACTGTAGCCTGATGCCAATTGCCATCAATAACATTAATATTACCAGTGCTGTTTGCATTGATCCAATTTCCTAAATATGCGTTTAATTGAATGGTACCATTAGCATTAATTTGTAAATCAAATCCTTGGTCTGATGAAGTTCCATAGAGTTTAGCAATTTGTCCATGGTTTACTGTTGTTTTAAACCAAGTCTGGAATGTTAGCCCTCCTGTTATGCCTGTGTTAAGATTACCCGAAACAAAATCATTAACCCCATCAAAATTTAAAGCTGTTGCTGCAACTGGGTTTATAACAACATTGGTTGTAGATGATGCAGTACAATTATTGGATGTTGTACCAGTTACTGAATAATTACCCGCATTCAAATAAGATGCATTGCTTATAACTGGGCTCTGTGAAGTAGATGTAAAGCTATTAGGGCCTGTCCAGCTATAAGTGCTAAATCCTGAAGTTGCACTTAAATTGATAGCATTTCCTGCATTTACAGGGCTATTACTATTAGCCGATATTGATGGCACAGTGTTTACAGTAACATTTGTTGTTGCAGATGTAGCTGAACAACCACTTGCGTTTGTTACAGTTACTGAATAATTACCACTTTGGTTAACAGTAATAGATTGAGTAGTAGCACCGTTACTCCATAGATATGAAGCACCACTGCTAGCTGTAAGCACTACACTATTATTAGGACAGAAAGTAGTAGGTCCACTAGCTGTTATAGATGCTGAGGCAGAAAACAATGTTGCCGTTCCACTTGCAAATCCTCCCACCCAGTTAGATGTAAGACCTGTTAAAGCAAAACCTGCAGCACCTGATTTGTATAATGTTCCATTGTTATTTCCGGTAGCATCAATTAAAGTTGTGACTGTTGAGTTGTTTGTATTTATACTTCCCTGATTAAACTTATAATAAGCCTGCAAGCCATTTCCCGATGTATATGGCAATTCTTTCCCTCTATACTGTTGCAATTCACCCTGACATAAAGACCTATTCCAAATACGCAATTCGTCCATATCCCCATTATAAATAACAGAGGTATTTTGACCATTGCAAATGCTCTTACCCAATGTAAGTAAATAGCTATTACTGATATTTGCGTTGCTAAAAGATGTACCAATTGAGGCACCATCAATATAAGCAGTTAAGCTTCCAGACTTTCTTGTAAGTGCAATGTGATGCCACTGGTTATCATTTATATTGGCTGCACTTGTAATGCTTGCATAACCAGCCCCACCATCACTAACTTCAATGGCAAACTTGCCGTTAGCAGTTTGCATGCTAATCATATTGTCATTGTTACAAACATTTCTTTTTGAAAGAAAGTATGTACCTGCAAGAGCTGTTCTAACATTCATTTCAACAGTAAAGTCACCCGTTCCAAAATTGCCCAATGTATTGTTGATAGAAACATAATCATCATCACCACCAAAATTGAGTGCTCCAGCAGCAGGTTCTATAATGTATGAAACCCCACTACCCGGCCATTGAGTATTATTATCATTTGGAGTTGTAGAACTAGCAGTTGAGTTGCTAACAGTTATACTTAAATAATCGGTAGCATTTCTTGCAATTCCTATACTTGAACTGCTATTATTGATACCAGTACCATAAACGTATTGAATAGCATTGGAACCTTCAAAAAGCCATGCCTGGAAAGTTCTGTCATAAGGAATAGAACTACAACACAATGTTACAGTCCACTCAACTACCAACTTTCTTGAGCCTACGCTACCCAATATTTTATAACGTACACCACCATTGGTACCAGTATAAAGGTCATCCCAAAATGGCATCAAGATTGGGTATGTTCCAGCCCCAGTTATTAAATTACTAAACTGACTCGTCAAAGACCCAAATCCTATTAAGCCATTACTACTAGCAGCAAATTGACTATAGGTAGTACCAGAAAAAATAAAATTAAATGGCAAAGCAATGGCTGCACTTGCAGCATCGTCTACACCTGGTCCAAACAGGCTAGTAGATCCTACTGATATGTTTTCTAAAGCTACGCCAGTGGTTGTTCTGAAAGAGTAGTTTGCAGCATTTTGAGCTAAGCCTGAAGTAGCATAAAGCTGAGAAATAGCCAGAATTAGGAGGAAAAATATTTTTTTCATGTGCATTACGCTTGGGTTTAAATTGATTGATTTTAGCTTTTTATAAAATTAGAGTGCAATCCTCCAACGCTTTCATATTTAAATTATTTAGATAAGAAAAGTGGAAGGTGTTACCGCCTGTTTGTTACGATTTTAAATGCACACCCAAAAAAAGTGTGTAGTTGATACTTCTTTTGCAAAAAGCAAAAAGCAAATAGCTAAGAAAGGATACAATAAAAACCGAATGGCTTTTTGTTGCGGTTTCATGAGTGTTTAGTTTTGATTGACGAAATTTATTTTACTACTCTTTTAATTAATATTATTCTACTACTTAAATTATTTTAAATAACAACTATCACGACTGTGAAGCAAGTGGTTAGGTTGCATTTACCATAAAAATTTGCAGCTTTTGTTTAAGCATTTATAATTTAACTTTTGGCTATTCAGCTATAAAAGACAATTACTCTTGAACAATGGTGTTCAATAATAATTGATTAATATTGACTTAAAAAATATTGGAAAAAATTCTTGATAGAGCAATTATAGCGACACTTTGCAATTGTTGGCTCTTACAAAAGATACTAAAACCCTTGGTGTGTATCGTAAATTAGAATAACAACATTACTAAACATTTTTTTAATATCAAAATATAAATAATTTATTATTAAAAAAAGAATGCATAGAGAAAAAGATGGTATTTAAATGAACGTAACACTAACTTTCTGCTGTGCTTTCTTTACAATATTTACTCAATACACGATTTCTTCAAAATGGTAAACAACTGTATCTATAGGTGTACTGCCAGCCCTTTAAATCTAGCATGGCTAAAAGTGCGTGTACATTGAGGTTGTGCCTTATGACTGCGTCATACTAATGGTAAAACCCTTACTAAGAAAAGCCCAATGCCTATTCTATTGTTTTACATGTGCGACGCAACCGCAGCTTAATTGATATTCTTTAGCTGGTTACAAAAAAAAACTATTGGGAAGATTTCTTCTACCGTTAAAATAACAAAGGATACTCATAAAAAAAGTTGCCAACGGAGAGCTGGCAACTTATAACTAATTCAATGCAACTTATTGTTTTGCTAATTCGGCAGCCATTGTTTTGCCAATATCTGCTGGGCTTGCTACAACTGTAATACCACACTCTGCCATAATTTTCATTTTAGCTGCAGCAGTATCATCTGCACCACCTACAATTGCACCTGCATGACCCATTCTACGACCAGGAGGTGCTGTTTGACCAGCAATAAAACCTACCACAGGTTTTGTTTTGTTGTCTTTTATCCAGCGTGCAGCATCGGCTTCCATGCTACCACCAATTTCGCCAATCATTATTATACCATCTGTATCGGGGTCGTCCATTAATAATTTTACAGCTTCTACTGTTGGTGTGCCTATTATGGGATCTCCACCAATGCCTATGGCTGTGCTAATGCCTAAGCCAGCTTTTACAGCTTGGTCGGCTGCTTCGTAAGTAAGTGTACCACTTTTAGATACAATACCAATACGTCCTTTCTTAAAAATAAAGCCAGGCATAATACCAACTTTGGCTTCTTCGGCAGTAATAACGCCTGGACAATTTGGTCCAATTAAACGGGTAGTTTTGCCCTGCAAATAGTTCTTCACTTTTACCATGTCTTGTACTGGTATACCTTCGGTAATACACACTACTAATGCTATACCTGCATCGGCAGCTTCCATAATAGCATCTGCAGCAAAAGCTGGTGGTACAAATATGATGCTTACGTTGGCACCTGTATTTTTTACAGCATCGGCTACTGTGTTAAACACGGGCTTATCTAAATGGGTTGTGCCACCTTTATTAGGAGTAACGCCACCTACTACTTGCGTACCATATTCAATCATTTGGGTGGCATGAAAAGTGCCTTCGGTACCGGTAAACCCTTGAACAAGAATTTTTGAGTCTTTATTTACTAATACTGCCATAGTTGTTTTTTTGGTGGGGCAAAAATAGGGTTATCCTATCAGAGTATAGAGATTGAGGAGAAGGGTTTTTTTGAGACCAGCTTTTGTAGATGTAGCATCGTTCTAGGCGTCGCACACTTCAAGGTTCTGAGCTTTGGTTGGCATTGTCAGTCATCAGTTCAAAGTTTTCGGTCTTCTGTTTAAACGCCTCACTATTTACTTTACTTCCGTTCAAAAAAATTTCCTTTTTGGTAGTTATAATAAACCGCTATCAATTATACTAATATTAATAAATGTTGTATCTTAGATTTCTAAAATCTATGCTATGCGTTCATTAGAAGTATTTGCTCATCTTACTAATGCAGCAATTCAAAGCAAGTTGTCAGAAACGAGAAATACTCCAAGCCATAACCGCTGGCAAATTATTTATTTGATTCAGGTTGGCAATATGCATTCGGCAGAGCTAATAGCCCCCTTAGTAAATTTATCTGTTCATAGTATTTACAAAATTGTAGAGCGTTACAATATTGAGGGAGCGTCTGCATTAGTTTATAAAGCAAAAGGAGGAAGGCGTAGGTTCTTATTATCAATTGAGGAAGAAAAATCTATGTTTATTTCTCTAGAAAACCTTGCATCAAAAGGTCTAATTAAAACTGCCAACGATATTAGAAAAGTGATAGAAGAAAAAGTGGGCAAAGCCGTTTCCGATGATTATTTGTGGGACTTATTGCATAGAAACGGATGGAAGAAGAAAATGCCAAGACCACATCATCCAAAAAGAAGCTTGGAAGAACAGGAAGACTTTAAAAAAAACTTCCCAAAAAGCTGGAGTCCGCTTCAATAAGCTTCGCACAAGAGTTACAGCAATTGCCAGTAGTTGTTTTCTTTGAAGATGAAGCTAGGTTTGGAAGGATAAGTAGAGAGATGGCATGTTGGGTAAGGTCTGATATGATCCCCTCAGTTGCCAAGCAAATGATTAGAGAATACATTTATGCATACTCAGCTCTATCACCACAAACTGGCGATTGTTTTTCTATGATAAGCCCATTTTGTAATACAGATGCTATAAATGAATTTTTAAAGCAGCTAGCCAACCAATATTGCAATTATAGAATAGTAGTAATCTTAGATAAAGCTGGATGGCATACAAGCCAAACATTACAGATGGCAGAAAACATCAAACTGATGCACCTAAACCCTTATTCCCCAGAACAAAACCCTGTAGAACTACTTTGGAGAGAAATCAGAAGAAAATATTTTCATAACATAATATTCAATAGCCTCGATGATGTAGAGAATACCTTAACAGATGCTTTATTAAACTATCACTTGAAAAAGGATGATGTAATCAAATTATCAAAAGGATTTTTATC
>JAYVRD010000144.1:0-7548 GCA_043776595.1 Chitinophagaceae bacterium
CAAATACTTCTAATGAACGCATAGCATAGATTTTAGAAATCTAAGATACAACATTTATTAATATTAGTATAATTGATAGCGGTTTATTATAAAATAAACTTATAAGTAAAAGTTGATGAAATGTACTTAGCTGAATTATATAATTTGAAGATGGATAGAAAGCCAAATTAAAAAAAGTTGATACGTCTCACGTTTCCCACCATTGTTGTAAACTCTGTTATGACAACACACTTTTTGTCGGTTTTGTGACTATTCTAATAAACTGAAGCAGTCATCTTTTTTTTACTGATCCTGATTAAATAATTACCACAAACATTTGAGTATTTATGGTTTTTGTTTTCTCATTTCTCTTAAAGCTAATAAAAAACCAGTTGCAAATAATAATGTAATCAGGCCTGCGAAATATGGTATTATTTCAGTCATTTTTATTTTGGTTTATCAGTTTTAAATAAATTCCAAAAGCTAGAATAGATGGTACCCAGATACCAAGAAATATTGCTGCGGTTGCTTCACCCTTAAAATATAATATTTCGGAAAATATAAGTGAAAGGAAGGCTGAGATAAATAGTAATTTATCAGTTGTTGTAAATTTTTTTAACATAATGTAATTGATTTTAAAATTATGAAACGCCTAAACGAATTATGTAAATATAATAGAATGAGCTAACAATTTTATTTTATCAGTAGACTTTTTACAAATTAATCTGTCACATGGTTGCAGTGTCTAACTTAGACTGTTTTTCAAGTCAAAGGGTTGAACATAACTATTTACTTTTCATATACACGCCCATAGTGTATTGGTAAATAGTCCCACTGTTCATAGAGCCATCTAATCGTATATAAATTTTTGCATTAGCTAATTCTTTGGGTGCATTCTTTATTTTGTACTGGAAGTCAGGATTGTCTTTCATCTTAGATTCTTTTGTAAGAAACTCAATTTTATACTTCTTGTTGTTGTAAGTAATAACAGTTGCCCGTATGGCTTTATCTATTATTTTTTGTCGAGCAATAGCTTTAATCCTATTATTATCGGCTGGTACATAACTCATAAACACAACAGGAAATTTATAACCAATAGTTGTATTAACATCAAAACGATTTTCTATGCTTCTTCACTAGTGTCCCGTTAACTAAACTGTATTTATGTAGTAGTAGTTATTAGGTAAGCGTTTTAGAGTATTTTATTATTTATCGATTTGAATAAAATCTGATTTTTTGCTATTTAGCTTAGCAAATGAATCAAGGGAAATATGTTTTTGCACAGTTGTTTGACATTGTCAGTAGGTATGAGTTTGATAATTTAGTGTCAAAGCATAATGGCAATTACAGGGTTAAAAAGTTTAGTTGCTGGGAGCATTTTTTGGTAATGAGTTTTGCACAGTTATCTTTTAGGGAAAGCCTAAGAGATATTGAGTGCTGCCTATCAAGTGTACAGAAAAAGTTGTACCACTGTGGTATTAAAAGCGAGGTTGCACGAAGTACTCTTGCTAAGGCAAACGAGCAGCGGAGCTGGGAGATATATGCAGGCATGGCACAGTTGCTTATTAAAGTGGCAATGCCATTGTACAAGGGAGAGAATAAATTGTCTAATGAATTACAAAGCTCTGTTTATGCTTTTGACAGTACCACCATCAGCCTATGCTTGAGCCTTTTTCCTTAGGCTACTTACGGTAGCAAAAGAAAGGCAGTTAAGGTACATGTACTGATGAACACAGATGGTTACATACCCGAGTTTGTGCATATCACAACAGCCAATAGGCAGGATATGTTGATGATGGATTGCTTAACCTACCATGCAGGCTGCTATTATGTTGTAGACAAAGCGTATGTGGACTATGAAAGATTATATAGGATAGAAAGGAGTAAAGCATTTTTTGTAACACGGGCTAAAGAAAATGTGTCTTATACCATAGAACAAAGCAGGGATATAAATAAAGAACAAGCTGTATTAAAAGATGAATTGGTAAAAATGCGAAGATGGCATACCAAAAGATGGTATCCGGCAGCAATAAGAAGAATAGAGTACATAGATAAAATGACAGGCATGCAGCTCACATTTATTACCAATAATTTACAGTTAGATGCAGTAGTAATAGCAGGATTGTATAAAGAAAGGTGGAAGGTTGAGCTGTTCTTTAAATGGATAAAACAAAACCTGAGAATTAAGCGGTTTTATGGTAACAGTGAAAATGCAGTGAAGACACAAATATGGATAGCAGTTTGTAATTACTTACAAATTGCTATCCTCAAAAAAAATTAAAAATTGATGTATCACTTAGTCAAATAATGCAAGTATTAAGTGTTAGCCTTTTTGATAAATGTAATATAAGAGAACTGTTTACAAAACAAAAAACTAAAGAGATTAGCAAACAGATTGTTCTCTTTGATAACTTAACGGGACACTAGTGATGCTTCTTGGTAAAGCTATTTTACTTTCATACGATACATAGGAAGTAGCTCTACGTTCTCCCCATAAACTTTTACAACTATCGGGTAGGGTGGCAATAATTGTATTCAGAGCTTTGCCTATAGAGTCTGCATAAGTTTTCTTTTGTGCGACACAAGTTGTTGTAGTAAATATTGTTATTAGTAAAACAAAAAATTTAGTTTTCATTCTATGATATTTTAGTAAACATAATTGTAGCTAATGCAATTTGTAATACCCAATCAATGGTATTTTACAAATCAGTACAGGTGGGTATATTATTAGTTAATTGTTACTGCTAGCTTTGTTTTTAAATCTTCTGCATGAAAAAGACACTTACCCTATTATCAATACTTTTTTTTATTGCAATAGCTAATGCACAAACAAAATCTATACAACCGTTTACTGGTGCTAAAATTATTGAAGATGGTATTAAATACGACAAATTGGAAATAAAAGTAAAAGACGACTTACTCCTTACACCAGATATACCAATTGGCGAAGAACTAAAAATTAGAATAACCAAACCTTGGAGTTTTGTTAGTGATGCTTCTGGTAAAGTGTACCCTGGCGTTGGGTTTGCCATAAAAAGCACAAAGGGTGCAGTAATAGCTTATGTAAAAAATATTTATGGAGATAAGAACGAAGGCGTAGAACAAAATTATTTAAACGCACTAAGCCTTAGCATAACGCTTGATGATAAAATGAAAGCTGGTGATTCGCTTATTATTCTAGCAAAATTTTACGATACAAAAAACGATGACAGTTTGTTGGTAACCCTGCCTTGCAAAGTAGTAGCCAAAGGCAAAGGGCAAAAATTAAATGGCTGGGGTAGTTTCTCATCTACTTATGGTGCTACAGGTATGTATGCCTACTGCACAGTGGATGGTTTTAATATGACAAAATCTTACGCCAAAAAAGAAACTACTGAAAATATTGATACCATTAAACTAAGCATAAAAGAGTTGGGCAAGTTTGTAGAAAAAAATGGCAAGGTTTATCTTAAAACAAAATTTATTGTATACGATCAGAGCTTCAACATTATGCAAACGAAAACTTTGTTTATCAACGAAGCAAAAGGATTAACTAAACAACAACTTGAAAATATTAAACAGCAATTTATATTGCCAGCAGGCTTTAATAAAGGAATAGCAAGGCTATTGATAGAAGATATGAATAGTAAAGCCAAAGTAGATGCGGTATTGAGTTTTATTTACTACTAATTTTTATTAATAACTTCTTAATGTACAGGGAAAATAATAAGTAGATATTTGTGTTTCATTCAAAACGAAAACATGAAAAAGTTATTTACACTTATCATTACAGCTTTGTTACTTACCCAAGCCACCCATGCACAAAGGGGTGAAGGCACATTGAAAGTAATAGACACTTTTCATATTAAAAGCAACGGGGGTTGGGATTATGTTACTTGCGAAAACGATTTGCTATATATTTCCCATGGTGGGCAAGTGAATATTTTAAACGCAAAAAATGGCGACTCTGTTGGCATAATTGCTGGTACTACTGGTGTGCACGGCATTACTTTTAGCCCTAAATACCACAAAGGCTTTACTAGCAATGGCAAGTTGAATACTTGTACCATTTTTAATATTGAGACTAGGAAAACAATTGCCGAAGTAAAAACTGGTGAAAATCCCGATGCTTTAGTGTATGATCATTTTTCTAGGCACGTATTTATAGGCAATGGCAAAAGCAAAGACATTACAGTATTAGATGCAAAATCTAACGCTGTAATAGCAACTATACCTATTGGTGGTAAGCCAGAAGCTATTGTAACCAATGCAGCAGGTAAAATATTTGTAAACGTAGAAGATAAAAATGAAATAGTAGTGATTGATGCTACCACAAATGCAATCACTAACCATTGGAGCATTGCTCCTGGAGATGAGCCTGCTGGGCTTGCAATAGATGTACAACACAATAAATTATTTGCTGGTTGTGGTAATAAATTATTAATAGAAGTAGACGCTATATCGGGTAAAATAATTAAGCAATTTACTATTGGTGCTGGCTGCGATGGTGTAGCAATTGATGAAACATTAAGTTATGTATATGCTGCCAATGGTCAAGATGCCACCGTAACTATTTTAGGTGCCAACACAAAAGGCGAGTATGAGTTATTAGGCAATGTACCTAGTAAAAAAGGTGCTAGAACTTTGTGTGTAAACCAAAACAATCATCGTATTTATTTGCCTACTGCCAATTTTGAAACCCCTACAGAAGTAGGTAAAAGAGGTAAAATGTTACCCAATAGTTTTCAAATAATTGTTATGGGCGAACAATAATTTTATTTTCGATAAATAAAAAATCCCATTCACTTTTACGTAAATGGGATTTACAAATATTGCTCTAATTTTTCTATGCTATCCCTTTTATCTTTTTAATTTCTGCTGTCATTTGTGGTAGTATTTCAAAAGCATCACCTACAATACCATAATCGGCAGCTTTGAAAAAAGGAGCTTCGGGGTCTTTATTTATTACTACAATTATTTTGCTTCGGTTTACGCCAGCTAAATGTTGTATGGCACCACTTATGCCCACAGCAATGTATAAGTTAGGAGCTATTTGTACACCAGTTTGTCCTACGTGTTCATGATGTGGTCTCCAATGTGCATCACCTACTGGGCGGCTACAAGCTGTTGCAGCACCTAATACTTTGGCAAGGTCTAAAATAATGCCCCAGTTTTCAGGTCCTTTCAATCCACGTCCACCGCTTACTACAATATCTGCTTCTGTTAATGGTACTTCGCCACTCACTTTGTTGATGGCAGTTACTCTTACTTTAGCTGCATCTACTGTTACGTTTACAGCAACTACTTCAGCTATACCTTCACTAGCAGTTGTATGGTAGCTATTGGGGTTTAAAGAAATTACTTTAATAGCAGAGGTGATGCTTACATTGGCATAAGCTTTACCGCTAAATACTGTTTTCTTTACTACAAAACCATTGCTGGTATCGGGCAAGGCACAAGCACCTGTAACTACGCCAGCTTGTAAACGTGCAGCTACACCTGCAGCTACAGCTTTACCAGTTTGGTTGTGGCTAAACACCACCACATTTGCACCACTTGTAGTTACAGCTTCAGCAATTACTTTGGCATATACTTGTGCATCTACATGGTTTAGGGTATCGTTGGCTACTTGGTGTACTTTGGTTATACCATATTTACCCAAAGTAGTCAAGTCATCACTCACTGTGCCTAATACTAAAGCTTCGGCAGTAGTGTCAGTTTGTTTGGCTATATCTACACCATAAGTTAGTGCTTCTAAAGAAGATTTTTTAATGTGCCCTTCGGCTTGGTCTACAAATATGAGTACCATCGTATAAAAAATTTAAAGTTTTATGTTTAGGAGTTTAAAGTTGTTTAGTTTAAACTTCGTGTTTGTTCAATATAGTTCCAAATGTTGCAGTGTGCGACGCAACCGAAGTTGAATAGTAATTCAAAAGCTGGCTAAAAAAACCTCACCCAACCCTCTCCAAAGGAGAGGGCAAAACCTTTCTCCAATTTCTTTCACTATTATTCTCAACTTCATTCACTAAGAACTACCAACTAAAATGCTTTCGCTTCTTCGTGTAGCAGTCTAATCAACTCTGGTACATTATCGGCAGCTACCAATTTTACACCAGCTTTTGCTGGTGGTAATTCATAACTCACTACATTGGTTAAAGCTTCTATAGCAGCGGGTTCTACCACTTTTAATGGTTTGGTACGTGCAGCCATTATACCACGCATGTTGGGTATTCGTTGTTCGGCTACACCCTTTTGGCAACTTACTACTACTGGCAAGCTTACTTCTGCTACTTCTTCTCCACCTTCAATTTCTCTATCAATAGTTGCAGTACTGCCGTTTAGTTCAAATTTTGTAGCAAGCGATAGGTAAGGGGCATCAATTAATTCTGCCAACATACCACCAATTGATGAGCCATTGTAATCAATAGTTTCTTTACCAGTAAACACAATATCGTATGCACCTTGTTTAGCTACCTCAGCTATTTGTGCAGCTATGTAGTAACTGTCACTATTGTCGGCGTTGATACGTATAGCTTCATCGCCACCCAATGCTAATGCTTTGCGAATGATGGGCTCACTATCAGCACCACCCACGGTAACTAAATGAATAACTGTATTGGCATCTTTTTCCTTTAACTCAATGGCACGCACCAAAGCATACCACTCGTCGTAAGGGTTAATAATCCACTGCACACCGGCATCTTCAAACTGGGTATTGCCGTTTTTAAAAGCAATTTTAGCAGTCGTATCAGGCGTTTTACTTACACAGACTAATATTTTCATAATATAAAATGGTTGTTTATGCAACTATTGCAAATATAAGAGTGTTTTGATTGCAGCAAAGGTTAGGGAATTTTTTTTATGGGTAATTTTTTGTGGACGAGCTGTGGATTAAATAATTAAGCAGTGGTTGCGTCGCACATGTGTAGCTTTTATACATCTATTTAACTTTCATGAGAAGAAAGCTTACTCAGTAAAATTTACAAATGTGTAATAGCCTTTCAAAATAGGCTACGGAATAAAAAACCAATTATCAATCACTCACTTTACCTAGAATTTTGAAAGCATTAGCTTACCAAACCCACATTCACTTCTACATCAGGGTTGCCTAATAAAAAGTCTGCCATTTCTTCGTTCATGGTAAACCCTTTTTCTTTACTATATAAACTTACTTTTAAGTTTTCTATGGGTTCTAAAATATTAAACTTGAGTGATGATTTACCGGGATTGTTTTTAATATTTTTTTCGAGAAAAAATACCAACTCTTTGCTTATAGAAGCTGCGTGCATGTTTAAGTCTATACTTTTTGTAAGAGATTCTTTGGCAGTTTCCAGCATATTGATGCTTGTTACTTTAAATTCGTAGTTATCACCCTTCCAGCTTTGTTTATAAAAGCCATGGATTAGTAAATTTTTACCCTTGTCTAAGTAGTTGGTATATTTTACATAATCATCACTCCACAAAGCAATTTCGGTTTTGCCGCTAAAATCGCCAATGCTCAAAATACCAAAATTTCTACCCGTTTTTGTAACACGATGTTGTGCATCTACCACCAAGCCTGCAATGCGTAGCACCCTGCCAGCATTAGTT
>JAYVRD010000145.1:0-7505 GCA_043776595.1 Chitinophagaceae bacterium
ATTATGTCTAAATCTATTTTACTGAGAATAATCTGATAGGACATTTGTAAAATTTATACAAATATACACAATCGGAATTATTAAAGCATGTTAGTATATATCACCGCTACCAATATCATCTCCATAATAATAAGCCACTTGGTTATTGGCACCCAATACTATTTGTAGCGTTTTATCCTGCGATACTTGGCTAGGGTTTGTTGTAGGCTCGTCGGTTGGCATTACCAAGCTTATGGCATGAGCCTGACTTAAAGTAGTAGTAAAAATAAAAAAGGTAATGAGTAAGAAACCCAAATCTACCATGGGAGTTAAATCTACCTTGGTAGATAACTTTTTGCTACGTAAGCCACCACGTTTATGCTTTATAGTGCTTTGTTGTATCTCTGCCATAAGTGTAAGTTTATGTAGAGATGCTGTGGCAAAATATTTCCATAAATAAAAACACCACGTTGTTAGTGTGGTGTTTTTCAAAGGTTAGTTAAGCTTAGCTGGCTATAAAATTTTTCCATCGTTTAAATTCTTTTCGCTGTGGCGAATCGAATTTGGATAGCAGCATTTGTACCAGCCTGCTTACTTGTAGCATGAAGCCACTGTTTGTTGGGGGTTTTTTCATTGTTATTGGATTTATTGGGATGATGAAAGTAGAAAGAAAAAATAAGTCAGCATAGCGTATAAGTTCTCATTTTTTGATTGCGTAATAAATGAAAAAGCCTCTGCAATTGCAGAAGCTTTTTTAAGTATTCTAAAAAAAGGAATAATACCTTTTGTGGAAACAATGCACTTTGTTGAGTAGCGATAAAAACGTTGAAGGGTGCGACGCAACCAAAGCTAAATAGTAGTAATGCAGCTGGCTACAAAATACCTACCCACTAATTACCATACACACTCAAAAATTTGATACGCATTATTTTTAATTGCTCCCAAGTATAGTCCTAGGCTGGGGGTCAAGGAAGTTATTACTCTTTTGTTTTAGAATTAAGTTTAACCTTATCAAATTCATTTTTACCTGTTATTGCATCTATATTTTCAACTTTCAGTCTATAGTTATTTAACTTACTCGTTATCGTCCAGTTCATGCTGGTTTTTACATAGTAAGCATTTCCGAATTTTACATTGATAGTCGTATTTGCAGTATCATTGTATTGTTTTGTAATAATCTCAACTGGACCTGGGGATAAAACTTTAAATACATAACCCGTGTTATTTCTTGCACTACACACTTTAGAATAATTTAAATAAACAGGCAAGTTAGATAAAGATAAGGTTACGTGTCCAGGTCGATAGATATAGAGCAGTGCATATTTACATGTATCGCTCAAAGGCGTATTTAATATTGTTGGGTTATTAGTAACTTCTTCAAATAGAAAATGATTGGTAGGTTTTATTTTTTCAGAAAACCAAAATGTGTCTGTAATTATTGGCTTTAAAGCTACTTTATCAAAGTAAGCATCGAAAATATAATACTCGTCGCCTATTGAACTTATGTGTTGTACATAAGTATGTTTCTTTAAAAAATCTCTCGTTTTTTTTGTATCGCCTTTATTATTAAAATCATATTTCAATTTATACGTACAATCATTTATCCAACTAATCTCCCAATGGCTTGTATCTTTTGTTTTATTGTCAATGTAATATTCATCGTTATTCGTTCTTACTATTGTAACATAGTCTAAACTATTCTTAGGATAATAGTGAAAAACTCCAGTAGTAAATTTTTTACAACTTTGTAAAGTATCTTGGCAGAAGCCTCCCTTACATAAAAGCAATACTATAAGGAGTAGAATAATTTTTTTCATGTTATAAATAAATGATCCCACTTAAAACTTTAGCATTTACTATTTTCCTAATTGCAAATTTAGTTTTATGTGTGTAACTAAGAAGATTAAACAAACAGATATATTCAAGTGTAAAAATCACTAATTACCATACACACTCAAAAATTTGATACGCATTATTTTTAATTGCTCCCAAGTATAGTCGTACTCGGCTAGTTCTTGCTGTGCTACTTGCAGGCTGGATGTTTCGCAACCTTTAAAGTATTCTATAATTTCTTCTTGGTCTTCTTCGTCTAGCCAATCGTTTATGGCATAATCTAAATTTAGTTTTGTACCACTTGCTGCAATGGTTTCCATTTCTTCCAACAGCTCCTCTAGTTTTAAACCTTTGTTGCGTGCAATGGTTTCGAGGCTCATTTTTTTATCTACATTTTGTATAATAAAAATTTTGTTGCTAGCAGTATTGGCCACACTCTTCATTACAAAATCATCGGGTCGTATAATTTCGTTTTCCTCTACATACTTGCCTATTAGTTCTACAAATGGTTTACCATATTTTAAAGCCTTACCCTTGCTTACACCTTGGCACTTTTCCAGCTCAGCTAGTGTGGTTGGATAATGGGTGCTCATGTCTTGAATACTGTTTTCTAAAAATAATACAAAAGGTGGTAAGCCTACTTTTTTTGCTTGTTGCTGGCGTAGCTCCATTAGCATTGCAAACAATTTATCGTCTGATGCTGCAATTGTGTCTCCAGCATTATCGTTTTCATCCTCATCCTCATCGTCTTCGTTATTACTAAATGTATTGTTGATGACAATTTTAAAAGATTGTGGTTTTTTAAGCCATAATTTACCCTTCTCAGTGTATTTTAATAGGCCATATTCTTCAATGTCTTTTTTAATTAAATTCTCCAATAACATTTGGCGTATTAAGCTATTCCAATAGTGGTTATCAGAGTTTTCTTTTCCAATACCAAACTCTGCCAAGCCTTCGTGGCGAAACATGGTAATTTGTGGTGTAAGCCTGCCTATAATAACGTTGATGGCATACTCTATGGTAAAGCGTTCGTCTAACGCTTTTACTACTTTCATTACTTTAATGGCATCCTCCTTGGCTTCTATTTTTTCTTTGGGATGCTTGCAATTGTCGCAATTGCCACAATTTCTATCGCCCCATTCTTCTCCAAAATAATGTAGTAAAATTTTACGTCGGCATACACTGCTTTCAGCAAATGAAACTGTTTCATTTATTAGCTGTGCACCTACTTCTCGTTCACTTAATGGTTTATCTCTCATTAAGTGTTCTAGCTTGTGTACATCTTTATGAGAATAATAAAGCACACAAAGACCTTCTAATCCATCACGCCCGGCACGCCCAGTTTCTTGGTAGTAATTTTCTATAGACTTAGGTATATTAAAATGGATAACAAACCTGATATCTGGCTTATCTATACCCATACCAAAAGCTATGGTGGCAACAATAACTTGTACATCTTCATTTAAAAATTGGTCTTGCCTATCGGCTCTTAATTTTTGATCTAACCCTGCATGATAGGCAACAGCTTTAATGCCATTAGCCATCAATACATCTGCAAGTTCTTCTGTGGTTCTTCGGTTAAGGGTATAAATAATGCCACTCTTACCTTTGTGTGTAGATATAAATTTTACAATGTGCTTAACCGTTTGGTCTTTCTTTAACTTAGGTTGTATTTCATAATACAAATTATCACGGTTAAATGATGATATGTAAATATTGGGTTCTCGTAAGCCCAAGTTTTTTACAATATCACTTTGTACTTTGGGTGTTGCAGTTGCTGTTAAAGCTATTACTGGTATCTCTGGGTTAATAATATCCATCATTTCACGCAGCCTTCTGTACTCAGGTCTAAAATCATGCCCCCACTCACTTATACAGTGTGCTTCATCTACTGCAAAAAAAGAAATTTCTAACCCACTAAAAAACTCAAGGTTCTCCTCTTTGGTTAAGGTTTCGGGGGCTACATATAATAGTTTAGTTTTCCCATCCATCAAATCTGCCTTTACAGCAGTTATCTGCCCTTTGTTTAAAGATGAGTTTAAAAAGTGGGCCACATCGTCCTGCTCACTATAACCTCTTACTAAATCTACTTGGTTCTTCATCAATGCAATTAATGGAGACACCACAATAGCACAACCTGGTAGTATTAATGCTGGCAGCTGGTAACATAAACTTTTGCCACCACCTGTGGGCATAATTACAAATGTATCAATGCCAGCTAGTAAGCTGTTAATGGATTTTTCTTGTGTGCCTTTAAACTCTTTAAAGCCAAAATATCTTTGTAAGCCATCATGTATATCAACGTTTTGCGTTGTTATTTTTTTTACCTGTGGTACAGTAGAAGCTTTAGGTGCTGCTTTCTTAGCAGCTTTTTTGGGTGCTGCTTTTTTTTGGGTTTTCGTTGTGCTTGTAGCCATGATGTATAAACTATTTCTTTCACGCCTTTGGCGGAATTCTTCTAAAACAAAAACATAAGATACTGCTTTTACCTAAAACAAGCACCAATTTTTTTTTGATTGGCAGTTTTGTTTATAAAGTTTTAGGTCTTGGGTATTACTATTGCAACACACTACCTATGAAGTATCTTTTTTTAGGAGGGCGAAGTTAATGATGAGCAAGGGGAATGGCAAGGGTAACTTGTTAAAGTTTACATTTGCAAATAATGAAAACAACTGTTATAAACGCAGCACTAAAAACCATACAGCTAGAAGCCCAATCAATAGAAGGGTTGCAACACTATATTGATGAAAATTTTGAACTAGCCGTTACTGCAGTGCATCAAGCTAAAGGCAGGTTTATAATTAGTGGCATTGGCAAAAGTGCCATTATAGCCCAAAAAATTGTGGCAACATTAAACAGCACTGGCACCCCATCATTATTTATGCACGCCGCCGATGCCATACATGGAGATTTAGGTATGGTGCAGCAAGATGATGTAGTAATGCTAATAAGTAAAAGTGGCGAAAGCCCTGAAATAAAAGTGTTGGTGCCTTTGATAAAAAACTTTGGCAACACCTTAATTGGTATGGTAGGCAATGTGGATAGCTTTTTGGCAAAACAATGTACCATGGTTTTAAACACTACAGTAAGTCAAGAAGCCTGCCCTAATAATTTAGCACCTACCAGTAGTACTACTGCACAAATGGTAATGGGAGATGCTTTGGCTGTAGCGTTAATGGAATTGAATGGCTTTACAGGAAAAGATTTTGCTAAATACCACCCTGGAGGTAATTTAGGTAAACGTATGTATTTGCGTGTGCAGGATTTATATGTACACAATGCACAGCCCAAAGTGCTACTAACATCTACACTAAAAGAGGTAATTGTAGAAATTACAGAAAAAAGATTGGGTGTTGCCGTAGTTATCAACCAGCGTAATGAGATTGAGGGCATTATAACCGATGGAGATTTGAGACGAATGCTTGAAAAAAGCACAGACATTAGTAACATCACTGCAAAAGATATTTACTCACCTCAAGCTAAGACAATTGAAGCAGATGTACTGGCTATTGAGGCATTAGAAATTTTTCGCAAATTCAATATAAGCCAATTGATTGTAGCCCAAAATAACCATTACTTGGGCATTATTCATATACACGATTTGGTGAGAGAAGGAATTGTATAAGAAAAAAAACAATCTATAATGTTCCATTATCTTTGGATACTTAAAAAACATGATTCACTATTGGGTTTTGTTTTCGATTCTCTAATACAACGATAGATTTTTTACATGAACCAACATCATTATGTAGCCATTATGGCTGGAGGAATAGGCAGTAGATTTTGGCCAAAAAGCAGAACCTCTTACCCTAAACAATTTTTAGATATTTTAAATACAGGCAAAACTTTAATTCAGTGGACGTACGAACGCTATGCAGCTTTTATACCTGAAGAAAACATTTTTGTGGTAACATCTGATAATTATGCTGGTATTGTAAAAGAACAGTTACCACAAATGCCTACAGAAAATATTTTGTGCGAACCCAGCAGAAAAAACACAGCTCCGTGTGTAGCTTATATTTCTTTTAAGTTGCTTCAAAAAGATCCCGAAGCATCATTAATAGTTGCACCCAGCGATCATATTATTCTCGATGGCGAAACTTTTAAAAACATCACTTTAAAAGCACTCCACTTTGTAAACCACATCAAAGCATTCATCACTTTAGGCATTACACCATCTTACCCAAATACTGGTTATGGGTACATACAACACGATACTTTGAGCGTAGCCGACGATATTTATAAAGTAAAAACCTTTACCGAAAAGCCCGATTTAGAACTTGCTAAAACATTTATTTCTAGTGGAGATTTTTTATGGAATGCAGGCATTTTTGTTTGGCAAGTAAAAAATGTGGTAAAAGCTTTTGAACAATACCAGCCCGAAATGTTTGAACTGTTTGATACCGAAAAAGAAAACTTTAATACACCACAAGAAAAAGAAAGTATTGACCGCATCTATCCGTTATGCACCAACGTTTCTATAGACATTGCCATTATGGAAAAGGCAGATAATGTATATGTTATTCCATCATCTTTTGGTTGGAGCGATTTAGGTACTTGGAATAGTGCTTACGAAAATCTTGATAAAGATTATTTAGGTAATGCCGTAGCTGGAGAAAATGTAGTTATCATCGATTCTACAAAATGTATGGTAAGTGCAGCACCAGAAAAATTATTGGTGCTACAAGGGCTTGATGATTTTATAATTGTAGATACCAAAGATGCCTTACTTATTTGCAAGAAAGAAAAAGAGCAAGAGATAAAAGAATATGTAGCAGAAGTTAGAAGAAGCAAAGGCGATTTATATCTCTAAAAAATTAAACCTCCCTTTTATAGGAGGTTTTTTATTTTGATAACCAGCAGTAGTATTTCAATGTAGCAGCGGTTGCAAGTTTATCTTGAGCAAAGCCGAAAGGCACATTTTAAGCTATATACTTCTATTTTTACCTAAGCGTATCATTATAATACAAATTTCGTTTTCACTGTTTCATAAAACTCAGTATCATAATCTTTCAATACTGTTTTTATGCAGTTCATCACTACAGGTAGCGATCCATCCAATTTCCTACGCATCATCATGCCTACAATCCTATCACTATAGCCCTCAATATTCGCTTTTACTAAAGCATTCGCTTTTTTTGTATCATAATCTTTGCCCAAAATTACAGTACTAGCCTTGTAGCAAAAGTCTATACCATCACCTAACTTACCAGCAATAGCTTTGGTTTTGTATAAATTAGTCTGTTGCAAAAAAGTTGTTTTATTTTTAATCACATCAAGCATTACATAAGTACAAGCTCTTGCATACTCCTTAATAGAAATATTATATACCCTACTTAGAAGCATACCGTCAATAGTTTCAGTGGGCTTCATATAAACTTCGTTAAATGCTGCCTGTATAACAGCACCATTATAGCTTGCTTGATCAAACCGATAGTTTTTAGTAAAGGAAGGTTTACGCACATTTTTACCAAAAACAGTTTTAAACGATTCATCAAAAGGTACTGTGATATATTGTCCAGCAGAGTCAGTTAATTGAACTGACTCCATTACATTATTTCTAAAATATACTGGGCTATTGTTTCTAAAATTTTCAGGAGACCAATAATATATTATCGTTGAATCCCATATAGATAGTTTGGAGAAATAAACTGTAGAGTCTTCCATCCAAGACCTTCCATTTACGGCATCTT
>JAYVRD010000146.1:0-7360 GCA_043776595.1 Chitinophagaceae bacterium
CTTTTCTTTTTAAAATAAATAAATCAAATGCTATAAAAGCCGCTTTCTCAAAACGCAAGGCTTTACTACCATCTTCAAGTGTATATGCTAAATCTGTTCTTGTCCAATCTAGCACTGGCATAAAGTTGTACGTAATTACTTGTATGCCACAAGCTGCAGCATTTTGTATGCTTTGTTTGTAGTTTTCTATGTATTGCTCAAACCCAATGGCTTGTGTTTTTATACTTTCATGTACGGGTATGCTTTCTGTCACCAACCATTCAAGGCCAGCAGCATGTACTTCGTCCATGCGTTTGTTTATTTCCTCTTTACGCCACACAGTGCCATTGGGTATATGGTGTAAGGCAGTAACTACACCAGTACATCCAGCTTGTTTTATATCACTTAAACTTACTGGGTCATTTGGTCCAAACCAACGCATGGTTTGTTTAAAGCAATATTTCATTATAAAAAATTGAGATTATTATTAGAGTTGCAATTTAATAAGAGACAGTGTAGGCTTACTGTTTTAATTCTTCTGAAGTGCATACATGGCAATTCATGTTTATACAAACAGCATATCTTTTTTTGGGAACAAGCAATAGTATTTCAATTAGGCTGCGGTTGCGTCGCACATGTATAGCTAGGGAATATCTATTTAACTAAAAATACACATCTTCTATTAAAAATACTTCCATCACTTCTTCATTTTTTAAAGTAATAGCCATTACATCAAACTGAATATATTTCCATTCGGGGTTTTGGAATAGGTATTCTTCGGCAGCATTTTTTAGGTTGCTCATTTTGTCTTTAGTGATGCTTTCTTCTGGCTTACCAAAGCGGTAACTGTTTCTTGTTTTTACTTCTACAAAATGTAATTTCTTGCCAAGGCTAGCTATTATGTCCACTTCCCAATGCTTAAAACGCCAATTACGTTGTAAGATGGTGTAACCTTTTTCTGCTAACCATTTTTCGGCAATGTCTTCGCCTTTGTTTCCTGTATTTTTGTTCCAGTCGTTCATTGTTTATAAAATTAAGATTACTTCATTCTTCGCAAAGACGAATAAAGATATAATGATGAAATGTGCGACGCAACCGCAGCCAAATAGATATTCTATTGCTGGCTACCAAAGAAATAAAAAATGAACACAACAAACAAACTATTTAAACTAAAAGGAAAGGTGCATCACTATGCTTGGGGTGGGTTTGATTTTATACCTAAACTACTGCATATAAGTAATGCAGAGCATAAACCCTTTGCTGAATATTGGATGGGTGCTCATCCGTCTGCATCATCTGAATTAATAGATGGCAATAATATTGTTGTTTTAAATCAAGCCATTCAAGAAAATCCAATACAAGTAATTGGCCAAACTGTAGTTGATACATTTGGTGAGCTACCCTACTTATTTAAAGTGTTAGATGTACAAGACATGCTAAGCATACAAGTACACCCAACTAAGGCAGAAGCTATAAAAGGTTTTGAAGCTGAAGAAGCTGCTGGCATACCTATAACTGCACCTAACAGAAATTATAAAGATAAAAACCATAAGCCAGAAGTAATGGTAGCTTTAAGTGATTTTTGGTTGCTACATGGTTTTAAAAATGAAGATCTTCTTGAGCAAACATTAGAAGAAGTATATGAGCTAACAAGATTTTTATTTTTGTTTAGAAAAGAGGGTTACAAAGGCTTGTATCAATTGTTGATGGAACTACACCAAACAGAAGTTGATAGCTTATTAAAACCCTTAATAGAAAGAGAATTACGCAGAAAAAAGGCAGGCGAACTAACCAAAAACCAACCAGGATGGTGGGTGGCTAAATTATATGAGCAACAAACAGATTTGAAAGATTTAGACAAAGGCATTTTTTCTATTTACTTATTTAATATAGTAGAACTAAAAATTGGTGAAGCTATTTTTCAGGCGGCTGGTATACCACATGCTTATTTGGAAGGGCAAAATGTAGAGCTTATGGCTAATAGCGATAATGTGCTACGTGGTGGGCTTACCCCAAAACATGTAGATGTGCCAGAGCTTTTAAAACACACTTTGTTTGAAGCCATAACGCCCCAAATAATTAAACCAAACAATACTAAAACCGAAACCTTTTACCCTTGCCCTGTGCCAGATTTTGGCATTAGCCGTATAGACCTAAAAGAAGGAGAAGTTTTTACTGCACTTACTACATCTCTTGAAATAGTATTGGTAACCGAAGGTGCTTGCATAGCAGGCGATGATGCTACTTTGCTACTAAAACGTGGCGAAGCATTAGCTATTTTTGCAGGAAAGGAATATGCAATTACCGCATCGGGCAAAACGGTTTTGTATAGGGCGTTTGTGCCAGTTTAATTTTAACGATTTTCCACACCCTTATAAATTGAGACTTGTAACAATCGCTTTTACACCTATTTTTGCTAAAACTCTAACAGATGAAATTGAACAGTAGAATATTGGTATTTACGTTGGTATTAATTATAGCTACGGTAGCTTGTAAACTTTTGTTTGCTAATAACCTCAGCATGTCAGGCTTTTCTCCTATAATAGCCATTGCAGTATTTAGTGGCATGATGTTTAAAGATAAAAGTATGAGTTTTTTGCTACCATTGGTTGCAGTATTTGCTAGCGATGTAATAATAGAAATTTTATATAAAATGGATTGGTTTGGCTTTGCAGGCTTTTACAAAAACCAATGGTTAAATTACTGCTTGCTTTTAGGTTGTACTTTATTAGGTTGGGTATTTAAAGGTAAAAATTATACAAGCATTGCTGGTGCAGCTATTGCCTCTCCCACTTTATTTTTCTTGTTGTCTAACCTTAGTGTTTGGTATTTTTCTAAAGTAGTATACACGCCAGATATCCAAGGTTTAATTAACTGCTATACGCAAGGTTTACCTTTTTATAAAAATGCGTTATTGGCTACTATAGTATTCTTACCAAGCATTATTATTGCTTACAACACCATTGTAAAGGGCAACAAAGCAGTAACCCCCGTTTTAGCATAAACTAAACTAATTGTATTAATAACAAAAGCCGTTCACTTAAAAATGAACGGCTTTTTATTGCAATGTATTGGCGACAATGTTTTGCTGAATAAAGATTGAATAGTACAAGTGTGCGACGCAACAGGAGCTTAATAGATATTCTACTGCTTGTAAACAAAGAAAATTATTTTGTATTTTATTGTTTATGAAAATAAACTCCATTTGCTTGGGCAGTGCAAGTAACTACCAAATCGTTTATGCAAACATGTGCTGGAAGTGTAGCACAGTAGTACACAATATTGGCAACATCTTGAGCAGCTAATGGTGTATAGCCTTTGTAAGTATTGGCAGCTTTTTCAGCATCGCCTTTAAAACGTACCAATGCAAATTCTGTTTCGGCAGCACCAGGATGTATGGCAGTAACTTTTATATGGTGAGGCAATAAATCTATACGCATGGTTTTGGTGAGTACATCTACAGCTGCTTTGGCTGCACAATACACATTGCCATACTGGTACATATCTTTTGCAGCTACCGAACCCATGTTGATGATATGTCCTTTTTTATTGGCAATCATATATGGTAAAACGGCTTTGGTTACATATAATAAACCATTCACGTTGGTGTGTAGCATGTTATCAATATCATCTAAATTGGTGTCTTCAAAACTATCTCTACCAAATGCACCACCTGCATTGTTAAACAATACATCAATGCTTTGCCATTGTGTGGGTAGGTTTTGTAGTTGGTCAAATACTTGTTCTTTATCTTGTACATCAAAAGTTAAGGGCAACACTTGTACACCATAATTTTCTTGTAGTTCTTGTGCTAGGATTGTTAAGCGTTCAGTTCTTCGTCCTGTAATAATACAGTTCCATTTGGCTGCTGCAAAAATTAAGGCTGTGGCTTTGCCAAAGCCAGATGTGGCACCTGTGATGAGTATAGTTTTGTTCATTCTATTTACTTGATACTAGATGTATGATGTTTTATATTAAAAGGAGGATGTTGGTTGTGATTATTTGAGCTAAACATAGTGCTGTTGAAATAATAAAATTGAATTGTATAAACTTAACTACAACGATTTTTTAAGAGTGCAAGACTAGTAGGTTTTATCTAATCAATACCACTGTTCCTTTTCTAAACACAGTATTACCTAAATAATCTACAGCTTCTGCCATGTACACAAAAGTGCCACTTTGTTGAGGTGTACCACTTATAGTACCATCCCAACCCTTACCAATTTCTGATGTTTGAAAAAGCAATTGCCCCCAACGATTGTACACTCTAAAGTAATTTAACGCCTTCATACCTACGAGTATAGGCTTTAAAATATCGTTTTTAAAATCGCCATTGGGTGTAAAGCCACTAGGTACAAAAATTTCAGGCCCTGTTTTAAAAACCTTTACTACTATATCATCTATAGCATTACACCCTTCAGGTGTGCTTACTGTAACTATGTATCTAATAGAATCTACACTAGTGCCTAAGATAGCAATTGGGTTGGCAATGCTAGGGTTGTTTAAACCTGTTATGGGGCTCCAAGCATAATTAGCAGCACCACTTGCATTTAACTGTAAGGGTTGATTGGCTACAATGGTAGTATCTCTACCAGCAAAAGCTTTTACTTTAGGAATGACTACTACTTGTACTGTATCTCTTACTGGCTTGGGGCAACCAACAGTATCGTTTGCAGTAAGTATATAATTGATCGTACTACGTGGCGATGCTGTAGGTGTAAGTGTATTGCCATTGGCTAAAAAAGTAGTAGGACTCCAAGTAAAAAATGCACCTTGATAAGAACCATTTAGTTGCACATTATCGCCAAAGCAAATGGTTTTATCTGCACCAGCATTAGCTAAAGGATAAGGAGCTACTTTTATAATGACAGAATCTTTATCTTGACATTTACCTAAGTTGGCAGTAACCTTATATATTGTTTGTACTAATGGTTTTACTAAAGGAAATTTAGTAGGCTGTACCATTTCGCCAGTAGAAGATGACCACAGAAAACTTAATGCTTGGCTGATGGGCTGTAAGCGTAAAGTATCGGTTAGGCATATAGTTGTATCACGTCCAGCATCTACCGTAATAAAATTGAGTACGTTTACTTTTATAGAATCTCTATTTATGCAACCGCTATTGTTTACTGTAATGGTATAAGTAGTAGTAAACTTTGGATATACCAAAGGATTAGCAGATGTGGGATTAATGATGTTGTAATTAGGTGTCCAATTAATGCTACCAGTAGTATTGGCTATTAATTGTAAAGTATCGATGCTACAAATCAAAGTATCGTGAAAGGGAAGTGTGATATTGGGTTTGTCCAAAACATTCCAAGGTTTTACGATGGTGTCAATACAGCCTTTACTGTTAGTAGCAATTAACTGTATGGTATAAGTATTTGCAGCAGGATATAAGTAAGAGGGATTTTTTAAATGCGATGTATCTGCTTGTGTAGTAAGGTCACCAAAATCCCAACTCCAACTATTAACCACACCATAAGCTGTAGTGGTAGCATCTTGAAAACGAATAGGGCTTTGAAAACAATTATCGAGTACATTGAAGTTAGGTACGAAACCAGGGAAAACATACACAAGTTTAAATGCTGAGTCTTGACAGCCACCAGCTGTTGCCCCTTTCAATTGAACTTTGTAAACACCAGTATCTGTGTATGTATGTGTTGGTGTGGGTTGATTGGAAGTTGTACCATCGCCAAAACTCCAAGTATAAGCAGTAAATGCAGCTGTGGTATTATTAGAGAAAGAGAATGTAAATCCATTACATGTTTTATCGTCTGGTCCAGGGTCGGGTTTTGCCGCCTGACAGTTCGCAACTTTGACATGTATTTCTTTTTTAGCTACGTTAATTATCACACCATTTCTGTATTCCGTTACACAAACTGCTACTACATAATCTCCAACAGTTCCAGGAGCAGTTCCTGAAATTAAACCAGTTGTAGAATTAATGTTGACTGTAGAACCCATTGGCTGGCTTCCACTATAACCAGATGAGTACGTTACTGTAGAATATGGGGGATTTGAAGGGGGATTTGGCCGAGAACCAGTTGGGCTTGAATCACCTCCAATAAATCCATCACAAAATGAATATACCAAGCTGTCTCCATCTGCATCTGTTGCCCCAAAATTCAAATTAAAACTTCCATTAAAACATACAATTGCACTATCTCCTGGTATAAATACTGGGCTACTATTATTTCTATAAGATATGCCATTTATTACACCAGGTATCGCATTAAAATAAGTTATACCAGCATTGCTAGAGTTTTGAATATTAATAATACCCGCAACTCTACAACAACGTTGTACTGCTAAAATATATCCTCCTGTATTTTCAGGTAAATCTATCGTTGTTACATAATTATCAACTCTATAACAAACGTTATTATCTCCGGTGATACAACTATTTGAAGAATTATTATTAAGGTTATCAGTTGAACTTAAAGGGATTGTTACTGTTTGATAGGTTGTATTGGTAGCACCATCGAAAATACCTAGATAAACACTTTGGTCTATTTGTGCTGCGGTTGATGTGCATAACAAATATTGATGAACAGTGATTTTATATTTAGTTGTATTTGCAGTATTGCCGCTACCTAAATATTCATACTGAATCCATCCTCCTTTGAGGTGTGCTGCAAAACTTGGCAATGCAAAACCTATTAATATAAAAAATAGAACAATCTTTTTCATGCAATCAATCTCTTCAGTTTGTTAATGCAAAACTTTATTTAATTGGTGAATGTACGAAAGCATCTTTTAGCAACATTTAACAAGGCATCTTTTAACGGCATTTCAACATATAGCTGTAAGAGGGATTTTTAAAATAGTTCGCTGCTTTGCTAATTGGATTAGAAATACCGAAATAAAATGATGATGGGTTATGTTACCTTATCAACACCACGGTTCCTTTTCTAAAAATTATATTGTCTAAATAATCAACCCCCTGCGTCATAAAAACATAAGTGCCACTTTGCTGGGTTTGGCTATTAATAGTTCCATCCCAACCTTTGCCCACCTCACTGGTTTCAAAAATTAATTGCCCCCAACGATTGTAGATTCTAAAATATTCAAAACGTTTTATACCTACAGGTATGGGTTTTACAATATCATTTTTAAAATCTCCGTTGGGTGTAAAGGCTGTGGGTACAAAAATATCTGGTGCGGTTTTAAAAAGCTTCACCACTATATCATCTTCTGCAAAACAACCTTGTGGTATAGTAGCACGTACTTTATATTTTATGGAGTCGGTACTTACGTTTAAAACTGTAATTGGGTTAGCAATATTAGGGTTGCTTAATCCTGTAGTGGGTGTCCATAAAAAGTTTGTGCCATTATCAAAATTGCTTACTGCCATTAGCTGCAAAGGTTGGTTTATTAC
>JAYVRD010000147.1:0-7331 GCA_043776595.1 Chitinophagaceae bacterium
GCAACATATCTTTTATCAGCTTTACACATTACTATGTCTACAATTAATTAATAAAAAAATGAAAATGGGTTTTAAGGGTCGACTAAGTAAATTATATCTATGGCCATAATCAAAAATGCCTGCATCAATCAATAATTATAAATCTGATGGTGTAGATGTGTTCTAGCCCCAGCGGTCTTCAATGTTTTCACTTCCACTAATCATTTGGGGAGAAAATAGTTTAATCCTATCAATTGGTAAAGATTCGTCGCTACCTGTATCTATTCATTTTCAATCATGTTTATTTTGATCAACTGCATGTCTTTTAGAGGCATTATAAATACCACTATCTGGCTTTAATGTAGATATTTTTTTAGTTTTTTAAATCGTTTATTAGGCTTGTTAAAGCTTTAATTGTTTCCTCGTTTTCAAAATTCCAAGTGGTATCTGTAGTACCTAAATTTTCTCCACCGGTTGATGTGCTGCTGAACGTCAAACTATAATTTCTTTGTGGTAATGTACTGAAAAATAGTTTTTAAGAACAATATAAAATCCTAAAAGGTAGATTCTCTGGGTTTCTTTATTTCTAATTTTTGTTTCCTTATGCCATAATTCAAAGTAGAGTATTATCGCTTTCAAGATAGCAAATCTTTCATTTAATTTTTAGGATAGCTGGATTTAGCTGAAAGTTCTGTTGCACGAAACATGTGTTCATAAATTAAAGCGTATCCTTCTTTTTTAAATAATAAAAAGTAAGTCCAAAAAATATGGCAAATAATGATCCGATAAAAAGCATATTCAGTTTGGCTGTATTTGCCCAAGAACCCAGAAGCGTAATTTTTTTATCTTTATAATTTGATGGAAAGTTTTCTAAAAATAAGTCCCTTGCACTTATTTTTTTAATGTTAGCATTGGCACTGTCTTCGGTTTTAGTACTTGTAGCTGCTTCTTTTTTTGAAGCAGCAGTATCTTTAATTTTTTTTGCCGTAGAATCTACTTGGGTCGCAAATGTATCTGTAGCAATAGGTTTCAACTTACCACTATCTGCCATTGGTTTTTGCTGTTTACTATTTGCTGGCATTGCAACTTTGGGCATAGTTGGTTTTAAAAAACTGGCTGGTGTAGCATCGTAAGAAATAGTGTCTTGTATTCTACACAAACCTTCTGTTGACCACCTTGAAATCATGAGGGTACTAACAGTATGCCCTACATTGTTTTTGTCTTTTAACTTTGTCATTACACCACTAAAAATAATTTGTAGCAATACTACATAAGGCACCCACATATTTACCTGTTCCATTTTTTTGCATACTGCACTTATAAGCAAACCAATCATTGATGCACACATGTATGTAGCGAACAACCAACCAAAAATGAGCATTGGGTTATTGAGATGTAGTTCAATGTCGGAGTTTTTGTATTTAAGAAATATTACCAAAGTCATTAAGCCAGCTTGCACCGAAGAAAGCAATGCAGAAAAAATAACTTTAGACAATAGGTAGGGCAGTATGCGTAAGTTAAACATCCGCTCTCGGAGGTAAATTTGTTGCTCCTTTACAATCTCTCCACAAGATGAAAAAATGCCGAAGAAAATTGATGTTACTGCAACCAAAAACAATACTTGTAAAGTAATATGGTTGAACAATAAACAAAACACAAACGTAATAAGTGGTGGGCCTAAAATAGGCACACCGAGTTGCACTTTATCATTCCATTTTATGTTGATGTTTCTTTTTACTAACCAATAAATTTGTAACAAAAAAGGGTAATTACCTTGTTCTAAATCGGCTTTGTATTCTTTGGCATCGCTGGGGGTGGCGTTGCTTATTTTTTTATATTTCTGTATCCAAGATTTTGTTTCTTCCGATGCTGGATTATCAATTTTAGAATAAATATTGGTTATCTTTTTTACATTGAAATAGTTGTTTATTTCTTTCACTTTATCATAGTAAACCATGTGGCCACCGGTGGTTAAAAAAACAACTTTATCAAGGTATTCCAAATCTTCTGGCTTGTGGGTAACCATCAAAACAGTAGTGCCATCATTCGATAAATCTTTTAAAATTTTTAAAAACTCTTCTATCGTTTGTGGATCTAATGGAGAAGTGGGTTCATCTAAAAAAAGTATGGCTGGGCTGGTTAATAATTCTGACGCAATACAAACTCTTTTTCTTTGCCCACCCGATAAATCGCTGATTTTACTTTTTCTTACTTTATCAATCATCAATCTTTGTAAAACAGAGTTGATGCGTTCATCAATATACTCTTCTGTAGGGTCGGCAAGTCTAAGTTTTGCGGTATAGTATAAGCTTTCCTCTACCGTTAAATCTTTGTGCAGTATATCATCTTGCGGTACATAGCCAATGTATGTTTTTACAAGGTTATAGTTCTTTATTAAATCCCAACCCTTAATTAAAACTTTTCCTTTAGTTATGGGGGCTTCTCCATTTAACGCTTTTAGTAATGTAGATTTACCACAACCCGATGGACCCATAATGCCCAGTAGTTTGCCCTGCTCTACGTTTAAAGTAAGTTCGTGCAAGCCAATTTTTGTTTTGCCAAAACGTTTTTCTATACCAATAGCCTGTATGGCTAATACGCCAGTTTCATCTTGCACACCAGCCGAAATGCCAAACGTAAAGCCACCAATAGTAATGGCGTCAGAAGCATTTATCTGTTCTCTTCCACTAATTTTTTGTTGATTAACATAAACCCCGTTTGTTGAGTTAAGGTCTTCAATAAAATAACTATTGCCTTCTAAATGTAAATAAGCATGCTTTCTTGAAACGTTGGGTTGATTGATGACAAAATCGCACTCACTACCTCTACCAATTACAATTCTTTTTTCTGTTTGAAGTGTTTGTAGTGCATAGTCTAAACTACCTGGATTGTTGTTCTTTACACTACTTTTAGGTTGTTTGGTTATAGTAGATATTTTAACAGTAATGTTTTTGCCTCCAATGTCTATAGTACATCCACCATCAACTATTTCTGGTAATTGTGGTGATAGTCTTCTACCATTAATATAGGTTCCATTAGTGCTATTTAAATCTACTAGGTATAACCTGTTATTTTCTGAAAAAATTTTACAATGTATTCTCGATGCCTTACTCGATTCTTCGAGCCTAAATCCAGCAACTGAATCTGCTTCTCTGCCTATAATAAATGGTTCGTTTCCATCTGTAAAAGTGGTTTCTTTTACAAAATTGCCATTAACATGTAGTGAAAATTTCCACATAGTAGTTTTAAGGTATTTGGGTTGATGAAATTAGCATTACTCATCTATTTCTTTACAATGAAATAAAGATGATGGTAAAGTACATTATTTTAATTTTCTAATGTAAGAATATAATTTTTTTTCAGATTAGATAAAGTTATTTATCTTCCCATCACGTCTGTATTAAATTTAATACATAAGTTTGAATAATAACCTTTAACAACCCTATACATACATGGAAATTCTTGGTAAGTATATTTATGACCCTCAAACAGATCTACTAGGAAGAGGGGGTTTTGCAACAGTTTATAAAGCTTTTGATAAGGTACTTGAAATGCCTGTTGCACTTAAATTTTTTCACCCACAAGATCAAGGTAATAAATATACTATTATTAACGAAATAAAGAGGGCTATTGTATTATCTCATCCCAACATTGTAAAGTATTATGGTGTAGATACCTTGGTAAACAGAAACTATCATGGGCAAGACGAAGAAGTACAAATTGGCATCATGGAATTTGTTCAAGAGGGTCAGTTAAAAACATATATGACTGCCCATCCATTAAACAAGCCAGAGCTTAACAAACTGCTTATTGATGTGCTAGAAGGATTAAAATATTTACATAACGAAGGGATTATACACCGAGATATTAAGCCACAAAACATTTTGTTGGGCAGAGATAAACACGCCAAACTAATTGCTAAAATTGCAGATTTTGGGATAAGTAAAAGTGCAGATTCTAATCAAGCAAGTGCTTCAGTTTTATTGGGTACAATAGAATATATGGCACCCGAACAGTTTAATCCTGAACGCTATGGCATTAATAAAAAAGTTACCTATAACGTAGATATATGGGCATTTGGCGTAACAGCTTATTACCTTATTACTGGAGATTTAATGTTTGGTACAAGGTCTGGCGATACATCGGCTGCACAACTAATCAATAAAATTGTAAATGTAGAAGGCTTAGATGCTAGGCTATCTAGTTTAGACGAACCCTACCGTTCACTACTATCTAAATGTATAGTAACCGATGCTAAAGAACGTACTAGTGATGTAGATGAATTACTAAGCATACTGAGAAATTTTGGTAAGCCAGTGATAGCCCCAACTCCTACACCCATTATACCCACTGTTGCCTACCCAGTTGAGCCAATATTGCCTACAGGTGGTGAAACACAAGTAATAGAAAATGTAAAGTCAAATAAATCTTTTACCCCAAATACAGATGGTGAAACGCAAGTGATTGATGTACCAAAAGAAAATAGAAAAAAGGCAGCTAATAGGACACATCAAACACCATCAAACGAAACACAAGCTATTGATGCACCCAGTAATTTTTCATCAAATAGTTACAGTAATTCTTCTTATGCTTCTACACAAAAAGTAGATGTAGGTAGTACAGAAGTTTTAAATTTAAATGAACTCGACGATGGAGAAACTGCTTCAAAATCTTCAAAAAAAATAATGAAGTGGCTAGCCATTGTTGTATTAGTAACGGCATTGGGTGGTACTATCTATTATTTTGCTACTAAAAAAACTACTGCGGAAACTAATACTGCTTCTGCAAAAGATGCTGCCGATAATATGGCTAAAATAATAGAGGCATCAATGGTAAAAATTGCCAGTGGAGATTTTATTATGGGTTCTAGCTCCTCTGATTTTGGTATTTATGAAAAACCTGAACATAGTGTAAAAGTGAATGCTTATCAATTGCTAAGTACTGAGGTAACTAGAAGAATGTGGAATGATATTATGGGTGATAATAAATATACAGATACCACAACTTTAGATTTTCCTGCGAATAATGTATCTTGGAATGATGCAAAAATTTTTATTAAGAAATTGAATTTACTAAGTAAAATTAATTATCGATTGCCCACCGAAACTGAATGGGAATTTGCAGCGGTTACTGGTACAAAAAGTTTAGACAAAACAAAAAGTACTTGGAAGAATGACATAAGTTGGAATGGAAATAATTCTAACAATACAATTCATGCAGTAAAAACAAAAACTCCAGACAACCTTGGTTTGTATGACATGTTAGGAAACCTTTGTGAATGGTGTGAAGATTGGTTTGCAAAGTATTTAACTGGTGAGAAGCCTGAAGGATTAGATGGTAGAGTTTTAAGAGGTGGTGACTTTCAGCCGAAACAGGGAGATAAAGATTTCCCCTACCTTGTAAGCACAAAAGCTAGAAGTGTAGAAGACCCTAATGCTCAAAGCAATAATATTGGCTTTAGGCTTGCGGCAGATCAATAAACAATTTGCTCAACTTTTAAAATAATGTAAAGTGATTGTAAAAGCTTTTAAACTAAATAAAATAGGTGGCAGGAGTAATATAGAAGATACCATTATGCCTGTCGTTTTCTCTGAAAGAAGTCCTTTGGTATTTATTGTGTGCGATGGAGTAGGGGGTAGCAATTCTGGAGAAGTAGCATCTGAATTAGCCAGTGATTCTTTTTACAACGTGTTCACCCAAAAATTAGACGAAGTAGCTACTAATTTTTCAAAAATAGTTGAGGAAGCTCTTTTGCTTTTTAAAAAGAGAGTACACGAGTATATTACTAATAAACCAACTGCAAAAGATACCAGTACCACACTTACACTTTGTGTGCTATACAACAACAAATTATATGTGGCTTGGTGTGGCGATAGTAGAATTTATTTACTTAGAAAGGGTAAAATTTTTTTTAAAAGCAAAGACCATTCTTTAGTACAAGAAATGGTAACACAGGGTATTATTAATGAGCAAGAAGCATTAAACCACCCCCAAAGAAATATTATTACTCGTAGCTTAAGTGCCAATACTAAACCTACAGATATTACTACGCAAGTTATTGATGGACTTGAAGAGGGAGATTGGGTTTTACAATGTACTGATGGATTATTAGAACAGTTTACCGAAGAACAATTTCCACTTCTATTAGGAGATTTTAAACCCGATTTTGATTATGGCAATCACATCAATACACTGTGTGATGGTAAAACAAAAGATAATTACTCTATGTACCTGCTTAATGTGCAAGGGGTAGCAAAAAAAACAAAATCATCTTTTTTGTGGATTGTTTTTTTGCTGCTTGCTGCACTTCTTGGTGGCGGTGCTTATTATTATTTTAATTACTACAAAAAACCTATAGATAAAGTAGTAGTAACACATAAGTCTGGTGGGCTAATTACAGCACCAGTAAAAGCTGACTCAATTATTAAAAACGATTCCATAGCAAAAAAAATTACTACTAAAAAGCTGCTAACTCCAGATACAGGAAAGGGGAATGGCAAAAAATAATCTTTTATATACAAGTTTACTCTCTGTATTTGTGACGTGTAAATTAGAAATGCAATCCAATATTTAATGAAGAGCAATTGGCTGAATGCAATAACGTATAAATTATTATCTAATTTTTTTGAAATTGTGATGCAAGAGAATATGTCAAAATTAAGCACAACCAAAACTTTAATGTTATGGCAATAAATGTAGCAGCTTACGAATCGGAGTTAGAAGAATTGGTAATACGCTCCAGAGCAGTTATTGCCGAAATGGAAACCCAGATGGCTCGTATCAATTCCGCCGAAGGTTTGGCAAGGCAAGCATTGCAACAATCTCAAGCACATGAAAATGCTGCTGAGGCAATGATGAACCAATCGAAAAATCATGAGAATGCCGCAGAAATGGCTATGACACAAACCAAAAATCATGAGAGTATGGCTGAGGCGTCTATGACGCAGTCTAAAAATCATGAGAATATGGCTGAGGCTTCTATGACGCAGGCTAAACAACATGAGGATACGGCTGAAGCATCAATGAACCAAGCCAAAAATCATGAGAATATGGCTGAGGCATCTATGACGCAAGCTAAGCAACATGAGGATACTGCCGAAGCATCAATGAACCAAGCCAAAAATCATGAGAATATGGCTGAGGCATCTATGACGCAAGCTAAGCAACATGAAGATGCTGCCGAAAGCTCCATGAATCAAGCTAAGCAACATGAAGATGCTGCCGAAAGCTCCATGAATCAGGCCAAGCAACATGAAGATGCTGCCGAAACTGCGATGAATCAAACTAAGTCTCATGAGGAAGCAGCAGAAACTGCAATGAACCAAACTAAGTCTCATGAGGAAGCAGCAGAA
>JAYVRD010000148.1:0-7312 GCA_043776595.1 Chitinophagaceae bacterium
GCACGCCAAATTTTGCGTAAAGAAGTGCAGCTAAAAGATGCCATCAAACAATGGGGTAATATTGCAGCACTTACGGTAGGGTTTCTACAAAATAATTATGAACTCATTAGTCGTAGTTTAGAAGATGTTATTATCGAGCCAGTTCGCAGCATCCTCATACCAGGCTTTCACGATGTAAAAAATCAGTGCAAACAAGCAGGGGCTTTAGGTGGTGGTATCAGCGGCAGCGGACCAAGTATTTTCATGCTCAGTAAAGAAGAAGCAACAGCAAAAAGTGTAGAAACAATTATGAAAAACATTTACCAAAAATTAGGAATTGATTATAAAACTTATGTTACTACAATTAATAGTGGTGGGGTAAAAATTATGTAGCCAGCAGTAGTATTTCATAGCATCGCCTGTTGCGTCGCACACTTCATCGTTCGGAACAATGATGAACAAGCCCACCGCAACAATTAAAAACTACCAAACAAATAACCCCACAATCCAAACATTAATTTAAAAATCGCTAGTCTATCATTTGTCATTCATCATCTTACTTCTTATCATGCTCTACTATAGCCTAAACAAACAATCACCCAACGTAACCTTTAAGCAAGCTACCATTGCAGGGCAAGCCCCAGACAAAGGCTTATACTTTCCCGAATCTATTCCTCAAATTGAACAAGAATTTTTTAATAATATCGAACAATACTCCAACGAAGAAATTGCTTATAAAGTTATTCAGCCTTATGTTGGAAATTGTATTTCCGAAGATGAATTAAATCGCATCGTAGCCGAAACGATAAACTTTCCAATTCCATTAGTGCCCATTAGCAGCAGTATTTCATCCTTAGAATTATTTCACGGACCAACCTTGGCATTTAAGGATGTAGGTGCAAGGTTTATGAGCCGTTGTTTGGGTTATTTTTTAAAAGATATTCATGAGAAAGTGACCGTTTTAGTAGCAACATCTGGAGATACAGGTGGTGCAGTAGCCAATGGTTTTTATGATGTGCCTGGGGTAGACGTTGTGGTTTTATATCCCAGCAAAAAAGTAAGTGCTGTGCAGGAAGCACAAATAACAACATTGGGCAAGAATATTCATGCCATAGAGGTTGATGGAACCTTTGACGATTGCCAGCAAATGGTAAAGCAAGCTTTTAATGATGCTGAATTAAACAGTCAATTGTTTTTAACTTCTGCTAACTCTATAAATGTTGCTCGTTGGCTGCCACAACAGTTCTATTATTTTTTTGCCTACAAGCAATGGATTATTAACTCCCCTTCAGGGGATGGGGGACCTATCATTTCTGTGCCCAGTGGCAATTTTGGAAATATTTGTGCAGGAATATTAGCACATCAATCTGGCTTACCAATAAAGCATTTTGTAGCTGCCTGCAACGCCAACAAAGTAGTACCTAATTATTTGCTTACCGAAAGCTATCAACCTAAGCCAGCCATTGCTACTATCTCCAATGCTATGGATGTAGGCAATCCCAGCAATTTTGTACGCATCCTCGAATTATTCGATCAACAATTTGGCTCTCTCAAAAATGTACTTAGCAGTTATAGTATCACCGATGAAGAAACTAAACAAACCATCAAGCAAGTTTATCATCAATACAATTACCTCTTAGATCCTCATGGTGCAGTTGGTTATCTAGCTTTGCAAAGAGAGTTAGAAAAATATCCATCTTCAAAAGGAATGGTATTGGAAACAGCACATCCCGTGAAGTTTAATCCTATAATCATTGATGTTTTAGGAGAAAATATTCTTGCAGAAACTGAACAAAAATTATTGCTAACTGGTAGCAAAAAAACTATTTCCATGGATAGTGACTACTATAGCTTGAAAATTTTTTTAAAAGGCTTTTAAAATTTCCTAAAAAAGATTTGTGTTAGAAAAAGGGTTGCCCTTATATTTGCACCCCAACAATGGAACGGATCGGTAGTTCAGTTGGTTAGAATGCCGCCCTGTCACGGCGGAGGTCGCGGGTTCGAGTCCCGTCCGGTCCGCACAGATTTAATCTTCAAAACCCTTGTGGGACGCTACTTTCAGCGTCCCGCTTGCATTTTAGGGAAACGCTTCCCCTCTTAAAAAGTGGCAATATGTGGTAAAAGCTGTTGTTTTTAACCCGTTTTCTCGTCAACTTTTTAAGCATCATTTCGTCAACCTAAAATGTAAAAAATGGAAGCAATTAAAATTTATCCAGAGTTGGACTCTTGGAAAAAAAACAAAGCTGGTACTGCTAATCTTTCTATCAGATTTGACTATGCTGGTAACAGAGCTGGCAACGAACGCCTAAACATTATTGTTAAGCTACAAGATTGGGATGTTCAAATAAAAAGAATAAAAAAAACTGATATATCTTTTGAGTACATCAACTCAATTATAGAAGGAAGGTTACAGCATCACAGAAACTATTTTTTAAAGAGGCAAGCTTTTGGGCAACCCATCACTTTAGAACTCATAAAACAATACCTTCAAAATGGCACATTGGAAAGCTTCTATTCTTTTGCTTCTTGGCTATTAGAAAACAAAAAGCTAAAAGATGGATACCCATACTCTGTTGATAGCAAAAGAAGATACAATGATGAAATTATAAGGATGCAACAGTTTAGAAAAGTGTTATTGTTTAAGGACCTAACTGTAAAATTTTTAGAAGAATATAAAGTGTGGCTGCAGACAGGATATTTAAAAAAGGACAAAAAACGATTGGAGCATAATAGCATTTGGAAAGCTCTAAGCTTTGTACGTATGGTGTATAATGAAGCTGTTAAAGAAGAAGTAATAATTGCCGATAGTAATCCATTCAAAAAGTTTAAAGTGGGCTCAAGCGTAACCGATATGTCTAAAATAAAGTACCTAGATAGGCAGCAAATTGACAAACTTGAACAATTGCTGCTAAATGAAAGTCATAGGCTGCAAGAGTTGACTTTAAAGATAGGATGGAGGTTCTTAGCCATGTGCGTTACGGGACTTCGTATAAGTGATGCTATGCTGTTAAATGAAGCCTTGTTTAATGATGCAGGAGATTTAGAATTTACCCCTTATAAAACTAGAAGACATGGCAACAAGGCTCAGATACCCATAAGCAGCGAAAGACAGCTAAATTATTTGCGTCGCACACTTGCACTTCCTTTACCTCAGCAGGAAGCTAAATCATTCAGAACTACTTTTAATGATCACCTAAATATACTTTCAGCTATGGCAAGCTTGCCACATATTACTTCCCATGTAGGTAGGCATACGATGGGTAGTTTTTTGGTAGATGCTAATATTGAAAAGAAAGCTGCCATGTCGATGCTAGGTGTGAAAAAAGAAACAGTTATTGATACCTACCTGCATTTAAAAGAAAGCAAGCTTAAAACAGAAGCTGAGAAACTGAAAAATGTTTTTTAATCAGGATATTCAACGTCTGGATAAAAATCGTCTATCGGCTTCGGAAGATCTCCTAGCCGATTTACTTTTTTCTTCATTTCGTTTGGAAGATCTCTGAACCACCTGTGAACACTTGCCTGTTTTTCGTAACCACTAGGGAAGTATCTAAAATAATGCCTCAAAACTCTAGTAGCTTCTAAATCCATTTGGTAGGTTATGCCATGTTCAGTAATCTCATAAAAGCGGCTTAGTGGATTCCAAAGCAACCCTTTGAGTTGCCAAGGCATTACCATTTGTGGCCTTCTGTTAAATCGTCCCATCAATTAATTTTTTGAGTGATGGGGTTAGTTAGTAATGCAAAATTATGGCTAAATATCCAAAGGTTCGAGTTCTGGATAATCTACTTCGATTGTTGGATCATCTGCTATTTTGAAATCCTTTGCCACTGGGCGAGCAAATAAGTAATCACTATCAATCTGATAGCTTGCTAACTGTTCAATTTCATTGCTAGTTAAATCGGAACTAATCCACTGCTCTGCTTGCTTTTTAGGTAAAATAGTAGGCATTCTATCCTTACTATTATTAACCACCCTCATTAATTCGTTTGCCTCTGTTGTAACCACAGCATAGGTATTGAAAGTTTCTCCAGTAAGTTTATCAGTAAACGGTTGCCAAATTCCTGCCATAAAAAACAAAGGTTCTTCATGCTCGGTAGATGCTGTTATGCAATAGGGATATTTGTCTGTGGCTTTTAACAGTTGTCCGTTTTTTCCAAATTTGGGCACATGCCTAAACTCAAAGAAATAACTTACAGGCACCAAACAACGTCTATTCAATGCTGCATCCCTCCAAATTGGTGAAGAAAGGAGTTTATCATTACGAGCATTGTATGTTGCATACTTTAACCTTGCATCCTTTAAAGCTTCAGCACTCGTAACAAATGGTGGAGCGAATCCCCATTGCATTTGTACAATATCCCAATCAATGCCATCAGGCTTTATTATTGGCCATTCGCTGTAATCGTACCCAGCAATAAGTTTTAATTCAAGAGCCTTAAACAGCTTTTCCTTATTCAATAAATCTATCAGCTGGGCTCTCGTTACTCTAACGCCTTTATAAAAACACATCTTGTTTTATTTTTAAGGCAATTTAAGTAAAAAGCCCCCAAGTAGAAACTTAGGGGCTAATCAAAACTAACTGCGTATGAAAAAATACTGGTTGGAGAACCAGCTCGTTTATACAATTCCTAAAGTTTTATCTGTTAAATATCTTATCAAAATAGCTGTACCTATTTGATCGCTTACCGCATTTTTGCTAAATTCTCCATCGCTCAAAAATTTGCCTTTGGTATAATGGTTGGTCCCTGCCCACAAATAAGGAGTAGCAATACCACGCCTTACATAACCAAAGCCATTGTACTTTTCTAAACGGTAAAGCATCAACTCTAAGGTCCAACTCATTTGTATATGATAGCCTTTCATAGTGAGTGCATCCATCGCACTTTCAATAAAGGTGTAGCCAGTCGGGAAACCATTCCAAGGTTCAGCAATTGGTCTTCCTGAAGGTACTTGCCAAGTTCTTTTTTTAAGGCTATCCCCATTATGAAGATGCTTACTAAAGCTGCAATCAGCTTCCATCATGTGGATGATGCCGATAAAATACCAAGGGATTTTAGGATTTAATTTGGTTGAGATATTATTATACTGCTTTTTTCCAGTTATAATTTTCTGGGCTGCAGTTATAGCCCTAGCTTTTACAGATGGCTTTATTACCATGCTGTTAAACAGATCCTGGTACTTGCTTGATATATTAGCTAAGGTTGCCATTACTTATTTACTTTTTCTTTTTGTTTATCAATAAAAAAACGGCAAAGCAGAGCACCGCAACAGCACCAATAACAATGGCAAAGGGAAACTTAGCTTTCTCTTTATTATTCTCCACTAACTTATCGTTAGTATGTGTTTCGCTTTTTTGTTGCGTCGCACCGTGGCTACTATCGGTTTCGCTTTTTTGTTGCGTCGCAGCTTTCAAAGTTTGGCTTTCCTGATGCGTCGCAGATTTTTCTTTATGCTGTTGCGTCGCAGCTTTCAATGCTTTATTGGTAATTATTTTTACACCATCACTTTCAATGGTAGTATTGCCAGTACCAGTGCTATCAAAAACAAAATTCCAACCGCTGGTATTTTCTTCAACTTTATTACTGTTGCCACTACTATCTTGTTTTATCTCAGTAGTAGTAGTTTGTTTTATAAGCCTGCTAGTATCTATGGCAAATGTGCCTGTGCTATCATGCCTTTGTCTATCCACCTTACGGCTATGTTTGGTAGTATTGCATGCACTAAGTAAGCCTATTAAACAAAGCAGTATTCCTACAAATAGCAGGGCTGCAAAAAAGTAGCCAAGCAGAGATAAAATGTTGTGGTTTATTTTATTTTTCATAATCATTATTTTTCATTGCTTACATAATCTTCGCCATTAGCCAAAATCGTTTCTAATGATTCTAAAACAGCACCAATTCCAACTGTACACCACAATTGTATTTTAGCTACTAAAAACGGGTCTGGCAGTCCCCAGCTTTGTACCATTACGTTGGCAGCTAGTGTTAACACACTTATTGCTTTTTTTAGTTTTCTAAACCATTTAGGGGCTGGCTTGCTACTGTTGCTAAGGCTTACAGTTGTGGTTGTCATTATTTTATTTTTTAGATATGAACTGTTGAAAAATTGCTAATATCAAAGCACCTCCAGCCAAGATAATTATCCAAAGAGTTTTATCTCTTCCGCTATTTGTATTTCTAGTTGTTTCCAAATCATCTATTGATTTTTCAATAGGAACAAGCTTATTTTCTATGTTAGTTACTCTGCCGTTGGTTTTTGTAGTTTGATACAAAATCTTATCTAGTTTGTCATCGTACTTGCTATCCATTTTATCTATCCTGTCTATAAGAAATCTTAGCTCGTCCATATTTTCTTTTATTTTAAACTGTAAATAATCCAAATTAAATATGCCACAAGGCTTCCCAACCTTACCCAATTAGCATGCTTCTTCACTTTACTATCCCACCAGCTCTCATTAGTGCCGCTATATCCATCTAATGCATTTGCACTTATGTAAAAAACCGATAGCCCTCTAAAAATGTTCAATGCAAAATCATAAATAGCAGCTCTTGTAAGGAGTGTGGTAACAATGCACCAAAAAAGCCATGCAACGCTATATTTTTTATCCCAATCAATCACCACACATAATGCTACAGATAAGGCAAAGTATATAGCAAACTCTGAAAAGTGATTAACCGTTTTCCATTTGCTGAACTGCCAGCTATCGAAGTAAGCATTCAGCATTGTTAATGCAAACACAGCTAATATAAACGCTGTCACAACAACTTAATGTTAGGCAGTTTACTAATCAAATTACTTATCAACCCCTCTTTTGTTGGGAACGAATTTTGTAATGGTAAATCTGCTTTATTGCGTAAACCTCCGCCACCGCCTTTCACTTGCTCCCACTGCGTAGCATTGGTTAAGATGTAATTCACTCTCATTACTTTCTTTGCCATATCTACATTGTAGTTGGCGTAGATAACTATGGTGTTTAAAGTGTCCATACCTACCACTATTGGTTTAATTTGCCTAACATAAACACTACTGTCTTTTGGTTGGGCGTAAATTACTGTTGTTGCAGCAATCATTGCTACTAATACTAAAATGTACTTTTTCATGTTTGTTTGTATTTAAAGTTTTAAAAATTATTGATATATTGGTATATAATATAAACTTCCATTTATGTAAATAGGAATATAGCTGTTAGTTGCTGAAGCATCTAATCCTGTAATAACTAAGTTTGCAGAAGCAATTAATCTTTGGTTTGCATCATCTAAACCAAGCCAAGTGCCATAACTAGCATCTGCTACATCACCAAATTTTACCGTATGCGTTGTTGCTAAATCTG
>JAYVRD010000149.1:0-7305 GCA_043776595.1 Chitinophagaceae bacterium
TTATGTCTAAATCTATTTTACTGAGAATAATCTGATAGGACATTTGTAAAATTTATACAAATATACACAATCGGAATTATTAAAGCATGCTAGTATACAGTTTGCTCAATAGAAACTTCTCTTAAATAAAAAACCCTCGTTAGTATTTTAACGAGGGTTTTGTGTATAAAGCATTTGTTTATTTCTTTTCTTCTGCTTTGCCTAAAGGTCTTTTTCTTGCAAAGTCTACCAATATTGGTGCTGCTACAAATATTGATGAGTAAGTACCCGTAATAACACCCACCAACATGGCGAATGCAAAACCTCTTGTTACCTCGCCACCAAAGATGAATAGGATAAGGATGGTTAAGAATACAGTAAGCGATGTCATAATAGTACGACTTAGCGTTTGGTTGATGGCTGTATTGATAACTTGCTCTTTACTCATACTTGGGAATAACTTGCTGTCTTCACGTATTCTATCGTATACAATTACGGTATCGTTCATTGAGAAACCAATAACGGTAAGTACGGCTGCAATAAAATGTTGATCTATTTCTAATGGGAATGGAACCAGTTTTCTTGCAAATGAGAATACAGCTAAGGTTACAAAAACGTCGTGCAATAAAGCCACAATTGTACCTAAGCTATAACGCCAATCTCTAAAACGAATAAAGATGTACAAGCAAATAAAGAACATGGCAAAAATGGCAGCTTTAATGGCTCCTGATTTTAAATCATCGGAGATAGAAGGTAAAACTGTTTCTGATTTACCTTGCTCTACAATTTTTTGGAAATCAATAGTGGTTAACTCTGGCATTTTTTTATGCAAACCTTCGTACAGTTTTGCACGCACTAAGCTATCGGCATTTTTACCACTCTCGTGTATTTTGTAAGACGTGGTAATGTTTACGGTATTGTTTTTATCAACCGTTTTAATAACGGGTGTTTCACCTTCAAACGATGCTTTTAAATCGTCTCTTATAGCATCAGGATTTACAGGCTTGGCAAAACTTAAAGTATAGCTTCTACCACCTGCAAACTCTACACCTTCATCAAAACCATTGAAGAAAGAACCTACGCCCAGCAATAAAACAACTACTGAAATACCATAAGCTACTTTTCTATATTCAATAAATTTAAAAGAAGCGTGTTTGAAAATTTTACGAGAAATAACTGTGAAATATTCAAAGTGTCTGCCTTTTTTGCTGGCATAAATATCTGTTATTAATCTGCTTACCAAAATACCACAGAATAAGCTTAATATAATACCAATCATTTGTGTGGTTGCAAAACCTAACACAGGTCCTAACCCAAATACAAACAATATAAAGGCAGTTAAGAAAGAGGTAACGTGGGCATCTAAAATAGGAGCAAGGGAACGTTTGTAGCCATCGTTTACAGCTATGCTGTAGCCTTTGCCTTTGTTTAGCTCTTCTTTTATACGCTCAAAAATAATTACGTTGGTATCTACTGCCATACCAATGGTAAGTACCAAACCTGCAATACCTGCTGAGGTAAGTGTAAAACCTAAGGCTGCTAACACACCTACAGTAAATAAAATGTTTAGTATTAAAGCAATGTTGGCCACCCAACCAGCTGTGTTATAATATACCAACATTAAAATAAATATGATAACAAAAGAAATAATGAATGCCAAAGAACCACCTTTAACAGCCTCAGCTCCTAAAGTTGGTCCAACCAATTGCTCAGCTACAATACGTGCAGGTGCAGGTAGTTTACCACTTTGTAAAATTTCAGCTAACTCACTGGCTTCTTTATTACTAAAACTACCAGAAATTTGTGAAGTACCAGTAGTGATTGGCTCATTTACATTAGGTGCAGAGTACACAATATTATCTAACACAATAGCTACTGGCTTGCCAGCATTTTTTGTGGTTAATTCTGCCCATAACCTTGTGCCTTCGTTGGTCATGTTCATTTTAATACATGGACGACCTTTTTCATCAACATCAGCTCTTGAATCGCTTACTTTGTCACCTTCTAATTTAGCTTGACCATTTTCTAATGTTTTAATGGCATAAAGCGTTAAAACATTTTTAGATGCTTCATTACCTTCTTCATCAATTTTGCCATACATCATTTTACTATCGGCTGGTAATAAGTTTTTTACCAACTCCATGTTTAAATAGGCGTTCAATGTACCAGTATCTTTTAAGGCTACATAACCAATAGTAGGTGGTGTAAATGTTTTGCCAGCTTTATCTTGGGTTGGTGGTGTAAACTGTATTAGCCTACGAATTGGGTTTTCGTTTGCTTTATACACAGTGCTATCTTTTTTGCCACCCAATTTATTATTACTATCGGCAAGAGTTGAAATTTTTGCAGTTGAGCTGCTATCAGGTTTTACTTGGGTAGCAACTTTAGTAGCAGTATCTAATACTTTTTTGGCAGTATCAGTAGCTTTTACCCCATTCAAATAATCTTGTAATGTTTTATCGGCTTTTAAAATGCTTTCGCCAAATTGGTTATCAGCCAAAGTATATACCTCAAAAAATTGCAGGTTGGCTGTAGTTTGTAAATATTGACGAGCTCTTTCTGGATCTTTTATACCAGCTAATTCAATATTAATAATTCCCTTAGTTGGGTTGGGGTTAATACTAGGAGACGCTAATCCAAAACCATCAATACGTTTGGTAAGAATTTTAACTGTGTTCTTGAATGCAACATCCGATTGAGCTCTTAAATAATCCAATACTTTTTGATCGCTATCATTTACTTTAATAGTACCACCACTTCTATTAGCAAATAATGTAGCCAGCTTTACTGCTCCATTACTTTTCTTTACCTCATCGGCAAATAAAGAGATTAAATCGGCACCACTATTGGCTTTGCGTGCTACAGCACTATCTAATGCTTTATTAAAAGCAACATCTTTACTAAAGTTAGAAAGCGATTTTATTAAATCGTTCAATCCCACTTCCATGGTTACACTCATGCCACCTTGCAAATCCAAACCAAGCATTAACTCTTTGTCTTTTGCACTTCGGTACGTCATTAAACCAAATGGTCCAATTTTAGAGCCTTTAGTACTGTCGAGCAAGCGTCTTAATCTTGTTTCTTTTAAATCTTTCAAAGTGTCTTCGTACAATGCTTGTGTGGCAGCATTGTTTGGATACTTTGTTTTGGCAGATTGATAGTTAGCTGCTATCCATTTATCGGCTTTAGCACTCATATCACTTTCGTGACTATGAACAAACCATGTAAATGATAATTGATAAATACAAATTGCAATAAGAAGAACTGCAAAAATCTTCACTAAGCCTTTCAGTTGCATACTAATAAGGGTTTACAAATTTTTTTAAGTGGGCAAAGATAGGGGAATGAGAATATTATCCTCATAGAAAAAACCACACCTAAAAGTGTGGCTAAAACCATTGATTATTAAGGCTATTGAACATTGATGAGGTCAATATCAAAATAAAGTACACTATTGGCTGGTATGCTACTGCTGCTGCAGCCATAAGCCAAGGCAGATGGAATAACCATACGTATTTTACCACCAATCTTAATCAATGGCAACATGATACGCCATCCATCTACTAAGGCTCCTAATTTAGATTTGTAGGGTGTGGTAGGGTTTGTATTAGAATCGAATACAGTACCGTTCAAGTATTTACCTGTATAATTTACCCATACAAATGAATTATCGTTAGGGGCGGTGCCAGAACCTGTAGCTATTATTTGATAATAAATGCCAGAGCTATGCTTTACCCAAGTACCACCTGCTGTAGCAGTATAGGCTATAATGGTTGGTTCTTCTGTAGCAGGAGAAACGGGATCGCAGCCTTTAGATTTACAGCCTGCAGCTAAAATGATTGCCACTAAAAAGGTAAGTACTATTTTTTTCATTCCTTGTGTTGTTGGATATTTATAGTTATGACTTTATTTTATTCGTTTCTGCTGCATGTTTCTTTTGTTTTGCCAAAAGTTCAAGGTATTGCTGCTCTTTTTGCTCCCATTGAAATTTCTTATAAAAAAAACCACAAAAAATAGTAATACTGATAATGGCTACAATCAATACTATTGGTGTACTCTTACCATTAGCAACCATATTTGCTCTTTCGTACCAGCCACTTTGTATCATAAACACAATACCAGCACTAATAGCCAAACCCAATGGCAGCCCAAATAACAGTTGATACTTTACACTTTGTTGCCTTTCTCTGTTTTTTTGCCAGTAAGCTATAAAATCTAATTCTGGTTTAGATAGCATGAGGCAAATATAACTTAAAGGTGCAATCACAAACAATGGGATGAATTCTTAGGCAAATCACTAAATTGCATCTTTAACCCCCAATCATGAAATTCGACAAACACTTTGCCGCTTTTTTGTATGAATATAAATATTTGCCCTTGCAGGGAATTGGTGAAGTGCGATTAGATGATAACTTTCAATTACCTCCCGATGCTGAAAAAAATATTTTTTACCCAGCCGATGGCATCAATTTCATCTACAACAAGAAAGAAGAGATTACTGACGAATTTAAAGTTTACCTAAAGAGCAAAATTGCTAAACCCGTTACACTAATTGTTTCTGATTTAGAAGAATATATTTTACAAATAAACAACTGGTTAAATATTGGTAGAGCTTATACTATTGAAGGTGTTGGCACAATAACCAAAGTACAAACTGGTGTTATAGAATTTACATCGGGTGTTAGTAAAGCAGAAAAAATTTCTACTATAGTAACTGCTTTGGCTAATAAAGAAAGTGAGTATCAATCATCGGGTAAAAAGCAAAATAAAAAGCGTGGCTTAGTAATAGGCTTAGCCGCTATTGCAGTGCTTGCAGTAATCGTAGCCATTATTTGGGCTGCTTTTAATTTTATGCAAGGCAATGATAAAAGCAAAGCAGTTGTAGCTGTAACCAATAAAGTAGATAGCGTAGAAAAAATACAATCGCCTGCTAATACGAATACAGTTCAAACAGTAATTGATACAGTACGTTATAAGATGTACTTTTTTAGAACCAAGTACAGAGATTACGCTTTTGAAAAATTAAATACATTTGATAAAAGCGATAAAGTAAATATGGATAGTGCCAAAGTAATTGATACGATACGCTACCGACTCTTTATTTATAAAAAAGTAAAGCCTATGGATACTATTGCTGTAAAAAAAATGTTAGAAGGATATTTTAAACATGCTATAGAGTTGGAGCCAACACAGTAGTTTTTAGGAAGCCAGCATTTGTATTTCAATGTAGCTGCAGTTGCGTCGCACATGTAAGACAATAGAATAAACATTGGGCTTCTCTATACTAATGAAAACAGGAGGAGTACTCTCCATTTATAAAGATGTAGAAAAAAATAGCAACAAAATAAAACGTTTGAATAAAACAAAACAGCCAATTACTATATGAAGTAATTGGCTGTTTTGTTTAGGGTAAAACCCAACTATTTCTTTTCTTCCTCACCATTAATTTTATCTTTAGTAGCATCCCATGCATTCTCAGCTTTGTCTTTTAGTTCGGCTGCTTTTTCTTTGGTGGCATCCCAAGCATCTTCGGCTTTATCTTCTACTTTTTCCCAAACTTCGGCAGCTTTGTCTTTTAAATCGGAGGCTGCATGCTTTAATTTGTCGAGTAAACTTTCTTCTTCTTTTTTAATTTCTTCGCTCATGGTATTTTATTTTTATTTGATGAATCTGTTAAGCTACAACAAATAATGCCAATAATTTTAAATCAATCATCTACGCATCAATTAAAGCTTAATACTTATTCTAAAGATGACATGTGCGACGCAACCGAAGCTTAATATTTATCCAAAAGCTGGTATCAAAAAATAGTAATAAAATAGACCTTAATGGATTATAAAACCAATCATCATCTTTATCTAAACCCATAAGTTTTTTTAAATAATCATACCAAAGTTTAATTTTCTTTTTCATGATGGTAATTTTAATAGTTAGTGAATCATGCTATTAAAAAATCCCGTTCCAAATAAATTGAAACGGGATTTTTTGTATGTTATTTTCGACTGCCAACTGTTGACATTCGACTTTCTTTTAGTATCCACCCATGCCACCCATATCAGGTGCACCATGGCTGTGGGCTGCTTCTTCTTTAGGTTTGTCAGCAATTACACATTCTGTTGTAAGCAACATACCTGCAATTGATGCTGCATTTTCCAAAGCTACACGGCTTACTTTAGTGGGATCTATAACGCCAGCTTTAAATAAGTTTTCGTATACCTCAGTACGTGCATTAAAACCAAAATCTTTAGTGCCTTCTTTTATTCTTTGAACAACGATAGAACCATCGATTCCAGCGTTTTCGGTTAAAGTTCTAATTGGTGCTTCTAAAGCCCTGCGTACAATAGCCATACCTGTTTGCTCATCTGCAATTTGACCTTTTACTTTAGGTTCTAAAGCCTCAATAGCACGTATGTAAGCTACACCACCACCAGGTACAATGCCTTCTTCTACAGCAGCACGTGTTGCATGTAAAGCATCGTCAACACGGTCTTTCTTTTCTTTCATTTCTACTTCTGTAGCAGCACCTACGTATAATACAGCTACACCGCCAGCCAATTTAGCCAAACGCTCTTGTAGTTTTTCTTTATCGTAGTCAGATGTTGTGTTTTCAACCTGAGCTTTTATTTGATTTACACGACCAGTAATATCTACTTTTTTGCCTTTGCCACCAACGATGGTTGTGTTGTCTTTATCAATAGTTATACTTGCAGCTTGACCTAAGAAAGTTAAATCAGCAGTTTCTAATTTATGACCCAACTCTTCGCTAATAACTGTACCAGCAGTAAGAATAGCAATATCAGTCAGCATTTCTTTTCTTCTATCGCCAAAACCTGGAGCTTTTACAGCAGCTACTTTAATAGTGCCACGCAATTTATTTACTACCAATGTAGCCAATGCTTCGCCTTCTAAATCTTCAGCAATAATTACTAATGGACGACCACTTTGTGCTACCTTTTCTAAAATAGATAAGATATCCTTCATTGCAGAAATCTTCTTATCATATATTAAGATGTAAGGATTTTGCAACTCAGCTTGCATTTTTTCGCTGTTGGTTACAAAGTATGGAGAGATATAACCTCTGTCAAACTGCATACCTTCAACTATATCAACAGTTGTATCTGTACCTTTGGCTTCTTCTACAGTTATTACACCTTCTTTACCCACTTTAATAAAAGCCTCAGCAATCAACTTACCAATGGTTTCATCATTATTTGCAGAAATGGTAGCTACTTGCTGAATCTTTTTGCTATCGTTGCCAACAGTTTGAGATTGCTCTTTCAAATTTGCAACAACTATAGAAACTGCTTTGTCAATACCACGTTTCAA
>JAYVRD010000150.1:0-7295 GCA_043776595.1 Chitinophagaceae bacterium
TTGCATTAATACCAGCAGGAGTTGTAGTACCTGCGGTAAATGTGGCAGTATTGCCTTGGCAACCTGCAAAACTGATGTTGAAACCAATTTCTGGAGTAGGTATTACTTGCACATAAATAATATCTGTTTGGGTATTATCGCAACTTTCAATTGTTGGGTGTGTGTATGTTACTTGTATTGGGTATAAACCTGGTTGCGTAAACGAATAACTCAATGGCAGAGTAAACTTATAATACAATGTACCATTTATAAATACTGTAGACGATGGTGTTATGGGTTGTGGTACCACAACATCAGTTGCAGGCACACCAGTTGAATACACGGTTAAAGAAGGCACTTGACTTAATTTCCAAGTGATGCTTGTAGGTACTACGGGTAATAACATGGTAAACTGGAATGGTGTTTTAGCACATGTATATTCTGGGGTTGCGTTACCTGTTGGTAGCGAATCTGGGCGTATTGTACCTAAAGCTTGTAGATTTTTAACCAATGTACCCATATTGTAGCCATAACTTTCCACACTACCTAAGCCATAAGTAATGCCTGTAAAATTGCTATCGCTACTTACTCTTACTTGCTTTTGAGCAGATGGCCAAAGTTTAGCTACTACCTTATAACCAGGTATGTTAGGGTGCGTATAGATGAGGTCTGGTGCTACAGTGGTGGTACCATCTATTATACTTAAAGAGGCTATACCATTGTCTGGTATAATCATGGTAAAGTGATTGGTTTGTATGCTTTGTACCGTGTTTCTATAAAAAGCAACTTTGTTTACACCTTGTTCTATTGGACTGATATAAATCATTTCAGGGTCGCCTACACCTGCACATGCACCAGAGAAATATTGAGCTACCATGATTGGTTTATCTGACGTAATATAATCGGCAGTATTACTTTGGAATTGATAGTATTGACCACCAATTAAAGTGCCTATTGGTATTACAATACCATTTCTAGAAACAATAGTGGTTGGGTCTTTTACTGCAACTCTATATAAGTTACCTTGGAAAATACCAACACCTGTACTGCTAGATGTAGGTGCAGTAAGGTAGCGTTTACCCCATGCTGTAGATGGGAAGTTTTGTTGCATAATAAAATCTCCACCACCACCGCATGGTATGCTTATACCCGTACGAGAACTACCACTAAATGTAGCTATGGGGTAACATTTGCCTATACTATTTGGTACTGCTTTTACAGTACTACCTGTAAGCTCTGTAGTTTGCGATGAAGCAATTACTTGGAAAACCTGCCCTTTGTTTAATACAACTGTAGTTGTAACACCTGGCGTCATACCAGCATTTTGTACTGGAACTGTTGGTGTTATTTCTACTTTGGTATTGTCATTATCCGCAATTACATAAAAATACGAGAACGAGTTGGCACCATAGTTTTGGGTAATACCTAAGGTTTTATATTCATAACCCCAAACGCCTACTGGTAATAGCATTACTGCCCCAGATGATGCACTGCCATAAGTGTGTGCATAAGCAACTATTGGTACATCGCTAGTTATACTGATGCCTTGATCGAATAAGCCTGCTGAATTTAAAAAGGCATTTTGAGCACCTGCTTTTGGTAAAATATCACTTACAGTTACCGTATTGGCAGCTACAAAGTAGTTGCGTACAAAAGTAGTTCCGTTAATTTTTACTTGTACGTTGGCGTTGTCTAAGGCACTTAGGTACAATACCATGTCTTGACCACCAGCCAATTGGTTTACAGCATAAGCCACCCAGAATCTGCGTCCACGGTTACTACTGTCTTTATCAGGCAATACTGGTGGTGCATAAGGGTTTATTAAACCAGTAAATTTATCTAAGAAGTTTACACTTGTTTGAGAAATGACTCTTTTAATCACATCGTTTCTACTGGTAAAGCCCACTACCCAAGCATTACCTTGTGTTGTTTTACCCAAACCTAATTGGTAAATACCACTAGTTAAACCTCCAATAGAACCCAACCATGGATCGATGTAAGTTAATTTTGCATCATAATCATAGTTACCGCCACCAGGTATATCTACTTTGGTGTAGAAGTACATAGAGTCTAAGTTTTGTGCAGTAACACCAGCAGGTACTACGCCAGAATAACGGCGTACCTCTACACTTGGAGGAAACACAGCACCCCATTTAATTCTCATTACCGTATCGGTACCATAACTAAATGTTTGCTCGGTATTGGCTGCTGGTGCTGCTGGTGTAGCAGTAAGTACAGTAGGCAATACAGAAGGTGGATTAAATTCATAAGCTCCTAAATCGGGTACACCTGTAGTTAAAGTTGTTGGGCGTGGTACATTTTCGTGGTCAAAAGTATTGCTAGCAATTTGTACACCACGTCCATGTATTGCCCAAGCATCTGGGCTTGTAACATCAGGTCTTAAATCTGAATCGCTAATAAATGCTGGGTTGTAACCAATAGAGAATAAATCTACATTGGTAGCAGTATTCCATGCTAATAAAGAAGGATAGTTGGCTGCTGGGCTACCACGTTGTATCAAAGTAGCACCAGTGGTGTAGAGCATATTGTAATCGCTGGTGATTAGTGCTGAGTTGGTTACAAACATGGCTCTACCACCACCTTTATGAGAGAAGATATTGTTTTTGGCTACCAAATTGGTAGAAGATGAATTTAAGAAGTATGCAGCTACATTGTTTACAGTTGATGAAGCTGTACTGTTTACTGTATTGTTATAGTAGTTTGCATTATTAGAATTGTTATGATAAATACCGTATGAATTGGCTGCTGTAGTATTAATAGCAATAACGTTATTTACTACATCTACATAAGGAGAAGCATTAACCCATAAACCATATAAAATACCTGTGTTGCCTGTAACAGCAGTTACATCGTTACCAGCAACTTTACCTGCATTAGTTGCAGAGGCATCGCTGAGTGTAAGGAATAAACCATAAGCCGTATTGGCACTATTGCTAATGTTGATTTTATTATTTGCAAATACATAAGCGGAATCGCAATCACTACCATAAATACCATATACAGATGTTGCAGATATTGTAGGGATGTTTACTGTATTTCTTCTTACATTAGCTCGCTGCATAAAGCCAGCATAAATACCTTGTGAGTAAGCTCCATTTACAGTGTTACTATCTATTAATTGGTCTTGGGTTAATACAGCTGCAGAAGTACCATTGAAGTAGATACCAACAGAACCATTATTAACAGTGTTTCCTTTTACATAAATATTTGTACCCTTAAATGCATTGGCATATACCGCAGCCATTGAATTGGTGATGGTTGTAGTAACTGGTGCATTGATTACACAACGGCTTAAACTATCATTAGCAGAGATACCAGCAAATTCAACTGCACGACCATTGGTAGGGTCGGTAGAACTAATAGTCATTTTACGGAAAGTAACGTATCTACAGCTATCGAATTTAAGAGTATAGTTAGCTGCTGCAGTTGGAGATGCAAAAGTAAGTTCTGCAGAATTTGGTACACCCGTATTTGCTTGGAAAGTAACTGTACGTGTAGGTGATGTGCCTGGTATATACGGTATCCTTATTTGCTCTGGATATTTAGCACTATTAGCAGCTAAACCTGGTTTTACATTAAAGATTACCGAACCAGTAATACCACACTTAATAGCATCAACCGCACTTTGAAAAGTTTGGAAGTTACTTCCTGGAGGACCAGGCCATGTTTGTGGGCTATTGGCATCTATTGTATATGTACCAGCCAACAATATAGAGTTGAGTGTAATACTTGTAACTGTAGAAATAGTGGTATTGCCATTACAAGTAACTAAACAACGATAATAGTTGGTTGTGGATGATAAAGAATCAAATGTTGGTGAGTAAGATAATGGACCAAAATTTACCCATGGGCCTGTAGCACTAGTAGAAGCTTGCCATTGGAAGGTAAGCGATCCTAATGGTGAGTTGCCAGTAAGCGAAAGGCGAATTGGAGACTCTAAGCAAATGCCTGAGTTAGGAGTTACAGAAGCAACGCCAGCCACCGGAGGTGTAACACAAGCAATTGGTGCAAACTCCCAAGCACCCATATCTGGGAAGGGTATACTACGAGTTACATTCACTATATCTTGAAGAATATTTAGTGGTGTACCCTTATTGTTCAAAGGGAACATTTGTGGTTTGTAGTTTCCATTGGCGGTATCTGTGTATAGTGGATTTAAATTAAGTGAATTCAAATCTTTATTAGTAGCAATTTGCCAAGCACTTAAAGTTGCGTAGTTAGTACCTGCTCTATAACCAATATAGTTAATAGCACTTGTACCACCAGTTATTAAATAATCATTGTAATTGGCAGTAACATCTGTAGTGGTTGAACCCAAATAAATACATTGTCTTATACCTGTTGTTGTTCTACCAATGGTAACGATGTTATTTAAAAATTGTACACCAATAACATCGGTACTTTGATAAAAACCAACCGTAGTACCTACTGCTGCTATATTACCATTTTCTAAAGAAATGGTATTGTGGTAGTAAAAATGGTTATCTGAACCTAGGTTATAAATACCATATGCAACACCTGCTCCATCTAAACCATAAATAGCATTATTCGTTACTATTACCTCATTACCAGCAGTGGCATCTACGTTATTACTGTAAATACCATACACACCAGCAGTACTAGTAGGTACACCACCAAACATTTTAGTGATACGGTTTTTATTGATAGAACATCTTACAGTAGGTGATGCCGTTAAATAAATACCATAACCAGCAGCTACAACTGCACGTGTAGGACGAGAGATTGTATTACCTTCTATTAATGAGCCAAATGTACCAGCTGAGTAAATACCATAAATATAGAAGTCTTGTATTATGTTATTTGTAAACTGATTATAAAATATGTAGTTAGATAAGGTAGTACCTCCAACAGAAGTAATACCATAATAACCACCAGTAATTGTGTTTTTATCAAAAATATTTCCGTCACAAAATGTATTACCAGTTGTTGTAGAACCTGCTTCAGCAGCGTTTATTACTATACCAGCATAGTTGGTAGATGATGTAGTAACATCTGCAGTAATAATACATTTGCGGAAACTATTAGAATCGGCATTGTTTATTAATTGTACACCATAGCCAAATCCATTTGGCCCGGTAGCGTCAATTTTTAAACTATCGAAGTTGATGAAATCTGCACGGCGTAATTTAATTACAGCTCTTTCGTTACTATTGCCAGAACTAAAGGCTAGGGTATTACCATTGCCTTTAAAAATAATTTGGCGATTCACATTTACACCAGCAATGCTATCTAATATTAATTGCTCATTGTAGGTACCAGTTAAGCCTGGCTTCACATCAAATATTACATTACCTACACCAAACACACCACAACTCATGGCAGCTTTAGCATCCGCAAATGTATTAAAATTAGTACCACTTGCAGGATAGTTGGTTGGGTTGGAACTATTAATGGTATAAGTACCTGTAGGTAAGGCAGGGGTAACATTAACTTGTACAGGATTTGAAACTGAAGCTGAAACCCCACATTTGATTACACATTGATAATATAAAGTAGCACTAGGATTTAAAATCGTAGTATCTGGTACAGGCATTGGCGTACCTATTAAAGTCCAAGGTCCAGTAGCACTTGTAGAGGTTTGCCATTGGAAGGTTTGGTTAGAACCATAAGCTCCAATATTTAAACCTAAAACCAATGGTGTGTTTTGACATAATGATAATGGATTGATTACAGTAGTACCAGTAACCAATGGTAAGGTACAACCACCAGCAAAAAATTCATAAGCACCAATATCGGGTGTTGTTGTACTTCTTACTACGTTGATGATGTCATCAACTACACCAATGTATAAACCTTTGTTATCTATGGCTGCATTGTTGGGATGATAATCTGCAACAGCATAAGAAGGATCGGCAAATACTGGCACACTAGAGATAGCTAATTGGTCAACAGAGAATGGCAACATAGCCGTTTTCCAATCGTATAAGGTAGCACGATTGGTAGTATAAAAACCAACATAGTTGCTACCAGCTGCTGCGTTGATGTAGTAGTCATTATTATCTGCAAAAGTAAATGCCGTAGTATTATAAGTACAATGTTTAATACCTGTACCACCTCTTGTAATTGAGATGAGGTTATTGTAAAAGAATACAGCATTAGCAGCACCCGTTTGGTTATAACCTCTTGTAGCAGAAGATGTACTTGCACCAGCACTATCTAAAGAAATAGTATTGTGTAAGAAGTAAATATTGCTTGTACCTGTATTATTAATACCATAAGCCAAGCCACTACCATTAACGCCATAAATAAGATTATTGGTTACATTATTTTCGTTGGAAGCAGAGGCAGAGGCATTGTTTAAATTAATACCATAAAATGCATTTGTGCTTCCATTATTGCCCCCAAATGGGTTAAAGATTTTATTCTTAGTAATGCTTGCTGTATTGCTTTGAGTGGTAAGATAGATACCATGAAACTCTCCCACAGCAGTACGAGAAGGGCGGCTTATGCTATTTCCTGAAATAGTAGTGTTATAGCTACCATTTACATAGATACCGTAATAATAAAAATCTTGTACTTTATTGTTAGTGATTTTGTTATTGCCATTAGCACCACCTGCAAATGTTGCTGTAAGTGTGATACCATAATAACCACCATTAATGGTATTTCTATCAATGGTATTAGCATCACTTAATGCAGTTGTAGTACCTGTACCTATTGGGTCTGTTTCGCTACCACTAATTACTATTCCTGCAAAATTAGCGGCTACAGTAGAAGTTGTAGATGTATTGATGGTACATCTTTTTATAACATTTGAATCGGCATTGGCAGTTAATTGAACACCCCAACCATACGTGCCAGCACCTGCGTTTATGATGAGGCTATCGAAAATAATAAATCTTGTACCTTTTAATTTAATTACTGCACGTTGTGCTGCATTAGTAGATGCAAAGGAGATTATTTTGCCATTACCATTAAAAGTTACTGTTCTGGTAGAGGTAGCATTAGGCACTGGTGCGTCTATAATTAATTGCTCGTTATATACTCCTGTTAAACCTTGCTGCACATTAAATACTACCGCACTTGTGATACCACATTTTATAGCATTATAAGCATCGTTAAACGAGTTGAAATTTCCACTTGCACCACTCCATGCTGTAGGTAAGCTATTGTCAATAGTATAAGTTCCGCCAGGCAAATTAGGACTTACTACATTAACAACAGTTGAGTTAGCAGATAGCCCACTTGAAGTACAAGTAACCACACAACGATAGAAAGTGGTTGCTACCTGTGTAACACTTGTACTAAAGTTGGTAGCAGCAGGTATGTTTGTC
>JAYVRD010000151.1:0-7295 GCA_043776595.1 Chitinophagaceae bacterium
CATACCAGTAACCAAGCCATAAATTAAGCCACTAGCAAAGCTATCGCCACTACCAACTCTATCTACAATGCGTACATTGTATTCTTTGGTGTGGTAAAAATCTGTACCGTTATATACCAATGCACTCCAACCGTTATCGCTGGCACTATGGCTTTCACGTAATGATGAGGCGATGAATTTGAAACCAAATTTGGCTTTCATTTGTCCAAAAATGTCTTTAAAGCCATCTAAATTTAATTCGCCTTTGGTAACATCGGTATTGGCAGCTTTAAAGCCTAGGCATAAATCAGCATCTTCTTCGTTACCTATACATACATCTACAAATTCGCAAAGCCCCGTCATTACTTCACGGGCTTTTTCTTTTGTCCATAATTTTTTACGGAAGTTTAAATCTATACTTGTTGTAATGCCTTTTGCTTTAGCAGCTTTTAAGGCAGCCAAAGTAAGTGCAGCAGCTTTATCGCTAAGGGCTGGTGTAATACCAGTAGTATGAAACCAATCAGCACCATCAAAAATTTTATCCCAATCAAATTCGCTTGCATCTACATCAGCAATAGAAGCACCTGCTCTATCATACACTACTTGAGAGGCACGCATAGAAGCACCTGTTTCTAAAAAATAAATACCCAATCTATCGCCACCACGAGCTACAAATTGTGTATCTACACCATAACGGCGTAGGTGGTTAATGGCACTTTGACCAATAGGGTTGTTGGGTACTTTAGAAACAAAAGTTCCATTTAAACCATAGTTACACAGAGCAGCAGATACATTGGCTTCGCCACCACCGTAAGTGATGTCGAAAGTATCGGCTTGAACAAAACGTTTGAAATCGGGCGTTGATAAACGCAACATGATTTCACCAAGGGTTACAACTTTTTTCGACATAATTGTTACTCGATTTTTTTGAATAATTAAAATAGTTTGAAGAATTTGAAAGTAAACCAGCTATTCATTTCTTGCTGGAAATTTCAAAAGTACATAGTGTAGCAGGCGTGATGGAACGAAACTACGTAAACGTTTGCGTAGAAACGGAATTTAATTTCTTTGAATATGGCTTTACATTGCCTTGCTTTGTATCTTTCATTTCTCATTTTTAAAAAGCCATATGAGCCACAAAGAAATCATTTTGAAACTGATACCTGAGCAAGGTATCCTTCCACTTTATTTTTACAAAGACACTGAAGTAACGCTTGAAGTGTTAAGAGCCTTGTATAATGCTGGGGTAAAAACAGTGGAATATACCAATAGGGGCGAAGCTGCATTGAGCAACTTTGCTGCTATGCGTAAACTATGTGATGCTGAATTGAAAGGTATGTACCTTGGTGTAGGTACTATAAAAAATGGGGAGCAAGCACAAGCTTTTATAGATGCTGGTGCCGATTATATCATTAGCCCAGGACTAGTGCCTACTGCTGCTGCTGTAGCAGATAAAAACAACATGCTTTGGGTGCCAGGTTGTATGACACCAACAGAAATTATTGCTGCAGAAACCTTGGGAGCAAAATTTGTAAAATTGTTTCCTGGCAACTTGCTTGGACCTGATTTTATGAGTGGCATTAAAGAATTGTTTGCTAATCTTTTGTTTATGCCTACAGGTGGGGTAGATACTACCAAAGAAAATATTGGTGCTTGGTTTAAAGCTGGTGTTTGTGCTGTGGGTATGGGTAGCAAACTAATAAGTAAAGCATTATTAGAGGCAAAAGATTATGCAACTATTGAACGTATGACTAAAGAAGTATTAGCTACCATAAAAGAACTAAGAACTAAGTAGTATTGTATTTTGCTTAATTTATAATCTATAGCTTAACATGTGCGACGCAACCGCTGCTACATAATACTACTACAGCTTGCTTCATAAAAAATATCTAACGATGAATGAAAAAATAGGAAAATACCGGTGGACGATTTGTGGGTTGATTTTTTTTGCAACAACAGTTAACTATTTAGATAGAGCCGTAATTAGCTTACTGAAACCCTATATAGCCACTGCTTTTCATTGGGATAAAGTGCAAGAAACTGCTAATTACTCTAACATAGAAATTGCTTTTAAACTGGCTTATGCTATAGGGATGTTGTTTGCTGGAGGTATTATAGATAAGCTAGGAACTAAAATTGGTTATGCCTTGGCTACAGCCTTATGGAGCATTGCTGCAGTAGCTCATGCTTTAGCAACAGGTACTTGGGGTTTTGGTATAGCACGTATTTTTTTGGGTATAACCGAGGCAGGCAATTTTCCTGCAGCTATTAAAGCCACTGCTGAATGGTTTCCTAAAAAAGAAAGAGCTTTTGCTACTGGCATTTTTAACAGTGGTAGTAATATAGGTGCCATTATTGCCCCTATAACTGTGCCTTTAATTGCCGAACAATGGGGTTGGCAATGGGCATTTATACTTACAGGTGCCATAGGGTTTATATGGCTTATACTTTGGTTTATTTATTATGAAGTGCCAGCCAACCAAAAGCGTTTATCTAAAGCAGAATTTGAATACATACATAGCGATAAGGATGAAGTTGTATTAAACAATGAAAAAGTATCGTGGGGGAAATTATTAAGCTACAAACAAACGTGGGCATTTGCCATCGGTAAATTATTAACCGATCCCATTTGGTGGTTCTATCTTTTTTGGCTGCCCGATTTTTTAAAAAATCAATATGGGTTAAAAGGTACAGCTGTATCGCTGCCTGTGGCTGTAGTATATATTATTGCAAGCTTTGGTAGCATTGGTGGTGGCTGGCTACCTATGAAGTTAATAAACAAAGGATGGCCAGTATTTAAAGCAAGAAAAACAAGTATGCTTATTTACGCTTTTTGTGTTATACCTATTGTGTTTGCACAATTGGCTGGAACGGTAAACATGTGGTTTGCTGTGTCTATAATAGGTTTTGCAGCAGCTGCACACCAAGCTTGGAGTGCCAATATTTTTACTACCGTTAGCGATATGTTTCCTAAAAAAGCAACTGCCTCTGTTACAGGTATTGGAGGTATGTTTGGTGGTTTAGGTGGTATTCTATTATCGCTATTGGTGCAAAAAAGAATGTTTGTGTATTATGAAAGCATTGGGCAAATACAAACGGGCTACTACATAATGTTTTTTATATGTGGGGCAGCTTATTTAATAGGTTGGGTAATTATGCATTGGTTAGTACCTAAAATGAAAATGGTAGATCTGTAGTAAAAAATTATTCATAAAAGCAAAGCCGTTCATTGTTTAAGTGAACGGCTTTTTGTCTCGTATTTTTTTTATGTAGCCAGCATCATTAGTACTATCGTCTTCGTTGCGTCGCACCCTTCAACGCTTTGTCCTTTATTCAGCAAGTTGCAATCCACAAAACCAAAAACTTTCATATTTTATTTTATGGGTTACTTCAACATTCAATCGTTTATTAAATAAGGGGCAGTTTACTACCAATGTATGAAACTCTCCATTCTCTCCACAAACATCAACACCCAATTTTTCTAATTCTTCTACTACGGCAAGCGACAATGTTCTACCCAAAAATGCTTCACCCATCACTTCATTACAGCTTACAATAATGGTTTCTATACCACGCTCAAGCATTTGTATTACCAATGCTTTTCTATCTTGTTGCCACAGTGGTAGCATAGCTGTTAAACCAACAGCAGCACATACTTTTTCTTCCCAATCTCGATGAGGTTGCAAATCAATATCACCAAAAACTGCATAATGAGTTTTGTAGGTTTCTTTTAGCTGGCTTAAAGCAGCTATAAAATTTTGTTCGTATGCTTGCCAGCTACTGCTTATTAAATATATAGGCAGGTTAGCAGCAATTGCTTGGGCTTGTAAAATAGCACTAGGTATGCCATGGCTTCTCGAAATTTTTCCTTCTTCGTTCAGCACATTCAACAGCACTTTTGGTTGGTAGCCCTGCTGCATGGCTTGCATTAAGGCAAAGCAACTGTCTTTACCACCACTCCAACTACATAGTATTGTTTTAGATTTTGTAATTGTATGTTGCTCCATGCTATTCATGTATATTTTTTATTTTCAACCCTTTACAAATCTCAGTTTCTAAAGTTACTTTAAGGGTTTGGGGCATCATACCCTTCATCTTCCAATAAATTTCCTCCATCTGCAGCTTGTGTAGCCAATTCATCGCATCTATTATTGTGTGGATTGTTAGCATGACCTTTTACCCACTTAAATTTTACTTTAAAATTTGTAGCCAAATGGTGGTATAACAGCCACAAATCTTTATTCTTTTTTCCACCTTTAAAATCTGTTTTTATCCAATTATCTAACCAACGTTTTTCAACACTGTCCACTACATATTTACTATCGGTAAAAATGGTTAGTGGAATATTTTTTTTGGTAAGCGTTTGCAATGCAGCTATCACGCCCATCAACTCCATACGGTTATTGGTAGTAAGTTTATAGCCTGCAGAAAGTTCTTTTCTTTTATCGCCCCACAACAACACTACACCATAGCCACCTTTGCCTGGGTTGCCACGGCTTGCACCATCTGTATAAATAATAAGTGGATGAGATGTTGTTTCAGTCATGCCCCTAAACTTTAAAGATATTTTTTGCGATATTAAAAATTATGTAATCAGCTTTAGAATATAAATTTAGCTGCGGTGGCGTCGCACATGTTTAGCTGTGTAGTACTATTTAACTTTTATTAAAGCAATGTCTAACATTAATTCCCTTGAAAAATTTTCAAGGGAAACTTCATCAGCAGTTCACAATCTGGCCTCAAGTATAAGTTATCAATAGATAAAAATGTTCTTTCATCTACAATCTTATCAGCATTTTTATATTGGCTAAAATATTTTCTTAATAAAGGCTTCATCGGGGTAGGTACTTTAATTGTTTTGCACTGTATTTGCCCATGTGTGGCAGTAGCCAATGCTTTGCTTATCATTTCAGAGCAATACATAACACTATCAGTTGCTAAGTCATAAACTCTATCAAATTTTATTGTTTTTTTATTGTTCAATAAAATTTGTTGCAAACTATCTTTTTGAGGCTTAGTTATTTTATAGCGGTATAACGCACAACTAATATTTTTTGCTGGGTTTATAAAGGTATCAATCGGTGTTAACTGAATGGTATCTGCACCAGCAATTTCTGGCATTATATGGCATACATATTTAGCTCCATCTTTCTCTACTACTATACCTGCATGAGAGTAGCTTTTATCTTGCTCACTCATCATTTTTACTTGCTCACTAATTAAGTCGTCATTCAATCTTACAATCAAATCTCCAGCAGCAGCCGTATCTTTTAGTCTTTTTATATTAGCAACTAACTGTTCATCTTTACTTAGTGGTTTTTTTGGTTCGGTTGTGTTGTTACAAGCTATTATACTTGTAATAAAAGTAGCTATGTAAGTTATTTTTTTTATGTACTTCATACTTTAGCTAAAGGTTGTTGTAAATAAAAAGGTTGCCTATTAAGCAACCTTTTTTTATAAAAATAGGTATGGTTTAGTTACTTGTAAATACCACATTATCTACACCAACAACAGATGGGTAACCACCGCCAGCACCACCACCAGTAATACTTGCATTTTTACCTACATATCTAAATGCAAGACGAGCTTTAGACACAACACCAGTGCCTGGTATGCCAGCAACTGTAACAGTATATTTAGTCCAAACTCTTGGATAACCTGGAACATTAGGTGTGTTACCAGCGGGATCGTTATTTTTATAAGCTTGGTTAATGTCTAATAATCTTAATGTAAAATTGCCTACGTTGGCAGTATCTGATCCCCCACTGCAATTGGCACTACCATCAATTATATTTGCTCTTACTTGCATTCTATCTTTGGTATAAACTGAGTAGTTGGCATCGTTTATTGCCCTTGTATAAAACGATAAAACATCACCATTTTTCAAAGGTATTTGAGGTGTTATTAACCATGCACTTATACCATTTAAATTATTTACCAAACCACCTACACAACTTACATCGCAGCTAATAAAATCGTTGGGAGAGTTTGTAGAATTATAGGCTTGAAAACCAACAAATGGTTCTGGTGCTGCAAATTTATACTGTACACCCGTAGCCGATTCGTAGCGTCCTTGTCTCCAACCACTATTGCCAATAGGTGAACTGTTGTTTACAAACACCCAACCTCTTGCAGTTAAATTGCCCACATCGTTAAAATCTTCGGTGAAAGATGGGTTAACAGCAGGAGGAAATACTGGTGGTGCAATAGTACCAACAGTAGGAGCTGACTCTTTTTTACAAGAAATAGTAACCATTGTTGCGGTAAGCAACAATATGGCTACAGTAAAGTATAGGTTTATTTTTTTCATAAATAAATATTTTCTGGTTTAGTTGAAAGATTAATTTTAATACCCAAGGCTTTTATAAGTAACATAATCTATACCTACACCACTACCAAGCCCATTAGAGCCCGCACCTTCTACAAAGTATCTAAAGGCAAAACGCCCTTTTACTGGTTTATCTAAACCGTAAACTGTCGTTTCAAATCTTGTCCAACGTGTAGGGTATGCGGTAGGTCTTGGTGTTAAAAAACTGCTTTGTACATAAAATGGATTGATGTCTAATAAACTGGTTGTGAAATCTCCTGGGTCAAAACCCACACCTGCGTTTAAACCATCAAAAACTGTAGAAGTGTTGACTCTTACTTGAAGGCGATTGGCATAATCGGTTGAATCTGTTCCAGTATACAATTGCTGGGCACGGGTATAAAAAATTATTTTATCTCCGTTTTGCATAGTTAAACTTGGAGAGATAAGCCAGTTACTAATTGTTTGGGCTTGTGCAGCGGTAGATGTATAGTCTGCACCTACAAAACCTACATTACTGGTATTGCCAGAAAATGCTGGAAACCATGCAGGTAATCCACCACCTTGGTACCATGTACCACCTCCAGCAGAATCACTTGTGTTTTTTATTTTCCAACCTCTTGAAAGTGCAGAAGAGAGTGTATCAAACTCTTCAACAAAAGATTGATTGGGCACAGGTTTCGGTGCTACTAAATAGTCGTCTTTAACGCAAGATGTAAGCATGGCAGTTGGTATACACACCCAAAGCATGGCTTTTAACAGTAGATTTTTTCTCATAAACTTCTTTCTAAATTAGTCAGTTTAGTTGGTTATTAGTCGGGGGTGAAAATAGTATTTTTTAAGCAACCAAAGAAAAATGTTACTATTTACTATTTCAAAATAGTTAAACTTGAAAAACACCTGTGCTAAAACTTGGCAAATCTGCATTGTGATTAGCGGCATTAATACCTTCTGAAATTACTTTTCTAGTATCGGCAGGATCAATTATACCATCTACCCAAAGCCTAGC
>JAYVRD010000152.1:0-27160 GCA_043776595.1 Chitinophagaceae bacterium
GATTTTTTATGTAGCCAGCAGCAGAATAAGTATTAGGCTGCGGTTGCGTCGCACATGTTTAGCTATGAATATTTATTTGGCTGCTATCTAAGCGTAGTCTACCAAATTTCTTTTAAACTCACTCCCCCCTTCCCTACTTTCAATTCATGTTTCACTCCTATTTTCAAAGCTACATTTTCAGTATCATGGCTTACGGGAAAGCCAAAACAAATCGGGAATTTATAATCCTTTACATGGCTATGAATGATATTGTACACATCAATACCAAAAGGTGTGGTAGTATCTTTTACATCGGTAAACCCACCAATAATTAACCCTTGCAAATGTTTAAACATTTCAGCTCTTTCAAGCTGTATCATCATCCTATCAATATTGTATAAGTATTCGCCCACATCTTCTAAAAATAAAATTTTATGCCTTGTTTTATAGCTACTATGAGAGCCAATTAAATGTGCAATCAAGGTTAAATTACCACCAATCAAATCTCCTTCTCCAGCTCCATTTTTATTAAGTGTGTGTCCTGCATATTCATAGCTGGAAGTTATGCCACTTAAAGCATTCTTAAGCGATGCGATATATTCATTTCTAAACCCATCGCCATTAAAAGCAGCAGCCATTGGTGCATGTAAAGTAGCTATTTGGTAGTGCTGAAAAATATGTGCATGAAGTACCGTAATATCGCTAAAGCCAATAATCCATTTAGGGTTTTTCTTAAATTTTTGAAAGTCTAAATTGTCTATTATTCTGCTTAACCCATATCCACCACGCCCACATAAAATAGCTTTTATGCTACCGTCATTTAGCATTTTTTGTAAGTCTTGTAGGCGTTGTTTATCGGTACCACTAAAATAGTTAAACTGGCTGCCAAGCGTACTGCCCACTTTTACTTTATAGCCCCAACTTTCTAATGTTTTAATACAGGTTTCAGCATTTTCGGTAGGCATAAAACCACTTGGGCATACTATGCCAATGGTATCACCCTTTTTTAAGTATGGTGGTATCGTAATCATGCAACAATATTACTACTAAGCTGTTACTTTTTTCGAAGTGTGTCTTTTATTGCTTTAAAAGAATCTGTTTTAGGCAGGCTATCCATTTGTGGTAATGGTATGTTCTTATTAATAGTTTCAAACAATGAAACGGATTTGTTACTTACATTAAAATCGTAATCAACACCCAATTTTAAAGCTCTGTTATTTTTTATATGCCCTGCGGGGAAATTAAAACAAACTGGATATTTATACTCCTCAACTTTATCCATAATTATCTCTTCAATACTTTGGCTAAAGGGTTCCTCTGCATTGGTTTTTGTAGCTGTAAACTGCCCTACTACAAGCCCTGCCAAATGATCTAACTTACCACTACGCTTTAAATTCATCATCATCCTATCAATGGTGTATTTGTATTCACTCACATCTTCAATAAATAAAATTTTACCATCGGTTTTAATATCACTTTTACTAGCAGCACAGGCCTGTTGCAAGCTTAAATTTCCACCTACTAATTTGCCTTGTGTAAAACCTTCTCTATTCATTTTATGCCCTGCAATGCTGTACTCAACTCGTTTACCAAATAAAATATTAAGTAAAGTTTGAGAAGCAATATCGTTTGGATTGGTACTAATATTTGATGCCATTGCACCATGTATGGTAGGTATACTAAAATTTGCATGAACGTGTAAATGCACTGCAGTTAAATCGCTAAAACCTACCAACCATTTTGGGTTTTGCTTAAATTTTTCCCAGTTTATACCATCTATCATACGCATAGTGCCATAACCACCTCTTGCAAAAATGATAGCATTAATTTTATCATCGTCAAGTAAGTGTTGCAAATCGGCTGTACGCTCTTTATCGGTACCACCAAAACGTTGCCAATGCTTACCCACAGTATCTCCATAAAATACATTTAAACCCATTTGACGTAGAGTTCTATAACCTTCTGCTAATTTTTTATTTTCTACTGGGCTTGCTGGGCAAGTAAAGGCTACAGAATCGCCTGATTTTAAAAAGCGTGGTATGTGTATACTAGGTACTACAACTGGTAGTGGTGGAGCTGCTAAAACCCTTGGGGCTGCCAATGCTACTAAAGATGCTGGTAATAAGGTTTGTAAAAAATCTTTACGCTTCATTAAGGTTGCTTTATACATTAAAACTAATGCTTTAGCAACTATTATCTGTACCCCCTTTTGGGTATTTTTGTAAAAATGAATAAAACAGTAGTACCAAATTTTGTGTGGAGCAATTTTACTTTCAGCCTTATTTTTATTGGGCTAGTGTATGCTTGTTATTGCTATTGGATATTTAGGCAACTGTTTATACACAACAAAGAATGGATTGAAATTAGCGAAAAAGCAAAATCAATATTTTATTTACTAGTAAGTGCCACTGCCTTGTATGCTGGCTATATTTATTTTGATAAACTTTTTGCCGAAGGCGAAAAGGAAAAGAAAGAAGTAGAACGAATAGAAAAAATGAAGCAACTTTTTAAATAAAATTTTATGCCTTGGGATTTAAGTAGAACTTGGTATCCATTATTACGTTTTTTTGCTGTAGCAATAGCTTTTATTGGTTGGATTATTTGGAAAAAAGTGATAAAGAAAACGCCTTGGAATGAGATAAAAGGTGATGCTGTAGCTATTGTTTTGTTTATAGCAGCATTGGGTGGGGTTTTTTATTGGCTGATGCACTAATAATGCTTAATGCTTGATACCTTACTTTTGCCAACTGTATGTTGCTGAATAGAATTACAACAGTACAAGTGTGCGACGCCACCGAAGCTAGATAGTAGCACAAAAGCTGGCTACAAAAAAAGAAAAACGAAGAATGAACAATCCGAAAAGATATTTAGTAACTGCTGCATTGCCTTATGCCAATGGTCTAAAACATATTGGGCATTTGGCTGGGGCGTATTTACCTGCAGATATTTATGCAAGGTATTTAAGGGCACAAAAACGTGATGTGGTTTTTGTATGTGGTAGCGATGAACATGGCACTGCAATTCCTATACAAGCTATGAAGGAGGGGACAACAGCACAAGCAATTATTGATAAATATCACCCCATAATTGAGCAGAATTTTAAAGACTTGGGTGTGGCTTTTGATATTTATCACAGAACATCTTCGCCATTGCATCATGAAACGGCACAGGAATTTTTTACTGTGCTTAATGACAAAGGGGATTTGGAAATAAAAGAAACTGAGCAATATTTTGATGAAGCGACTAGTACATTTTTGGCAGACCGTTTTATAAAAGGCACTTGTCCAAATTGTGGTTATGAAAATGCATTTGGCGACCAATGCGAACGTTGTGGCAAAAGCCTAAGCCCCGAGGAATTAATAAACCCTGTAAGTACTTTAAGTGGCAATGCCCCTATAAAAAAAGCTACCAAGCATTGGTATTTACCATTGAACAAACACGAAGATTTTTTGCGTGATTGGGTGCTAACCAAACATAAAGATGATTGGCGACCAAACGTTGTTGGCTCCATAAAAAGTTGGGTAGATGGAGGTTTACAACCAAGGGCTGTAACAAGAGATTTGGATTGGGGCGTGAAAATACCAATTGATACTAGGCAGTTGGCAGTTGATGGCAACCAACCAGCAACTAACAACCAGCAACATTTATCGAAAGTATTATATGTATGGTTTGATGCACCCATTGGCTACATAAGTGCTACCAAACAATGGGCTATCAATAACAATAAAGATTGGAAACCATATTGGTACGATAACGATACTCAATTGGTGCATTTTATTGGTAAGGATAATATTGTTTTTCATGCATTGATATTTCCCATCATGCTAAAACTACATGGTAATATTTTGCCTGATAATGTACCAAGCAATGAGTTTATGAATTTAGAGGGCGATAAAATGAGTACCAGCCGTGGATGGAGTATAGAAATGGATGACTACATAAATGACTGGATAAAACCCGAAAATGGTGGTGGGCAAATGGCAGATGCTTTGCGATATTATTTAACAGCCATTGCACCCGAAACTAAAGACAGTGAGTTTACTTGGAAGGGTTTTCAAAGTGCAAATAATAGTGAGCTAGGTAGCATTTTTGGCAATTATGTAAACAGGTGTTTTGTGCTCATGCACAAACTATGTAATGGAAAAGTGCCGCCATTTCATAACGAATTGATTGACGATTTGGATAAACAGTTGATTGTAGATATAGCTACTGTAAAAAACAAAGTAGAAAATTTAATAGAAAGTTATAAATTTAGAGAAGCACAATTTGAAGTGATTGATTTGGCAAGAAAGGCTAACCAGTACATGCAAAAAAAAGAACCTTGGATTGTGGTTAAAAAGCTAGCAGAAAATCCAGAAGCTCAAAAAATAATTGACAATTGTTTGCATTTGTGTTTGCAGCTTACCGCAAACTTGGCTATACTAATCAATCCGTTTTTACCATTTACAGCTACCAAAATGTGCTACATGATGAAGGTGGTAGATAAAATGCTGGATTGGGAAAATGCTGGTAAGGTAAATCTGCTAAAAGTGGGTTACAGCTTAAGAGAACCGCAACTACTGTTTAGAAAAATTGAAGATGAAGAAATACAAGTTCAAATAGAAAAATTAAACATTAAAAGTCAACAGTCAAAACAAAATAACAACCAACCCCAAACACCAAACACCAACCAAGTGGAAACAACTACGAGTATAAAACCAGAAATTGTATTTGATGATTTTGCTAAAATTGATTTACGCATTGGCACTATTCTTTCTGCTGAAAAAGTAGAGAAAGCCGATAAGCTATTAAAACTAGAAGTTGATTTAGGTTTTGAAAAAAGAACCATTGTTTCGGGTATTGCCATGCACTTTAAACCAGAAGAAATTGTAGGTAAACAGGTAACTGTGGTGTGTAATCTTGCCCCACGTAAAATGAGGGGTATAGAAAGCAACGGCATGATTTTAATGGCAGAAGATAAAGCTGGCAAACTTTATTTTGTAAACCCTGATTGTACGATTGATGCCGGAAGCACAGTGAGTTAAAAACTAAAAATAAAATCAATAAAAAGCCTCACACATTGCGAGGCTTTTTTGATTATAAGTGTAATTTAAAAAAAATCTTGTTTACCAGCATTTGTATTTCATGGTGTCTTTAGAGGCGACGCTCCATTCAAATGCAATTTTTCATGGCATCTTTAGTGTGGCTGTGTTTACCTTATCATTTTATTTAGGGCAATCTTATTTATTCAGCACCACCTTCACTGTTTCTGTTTTTCCAGTTCCAAGCTTTGCATTTGTTTCTAAACTCTTGTTTAAATTTTTCACGTTCCTCATCGTTCATCCCTTCCAATTTATTTTTCATTTTTTCTTTCCACTCGTGGCGGCGGCCACCAAAGCCTTTACTGAAACCGCCAAACAATATTTTGCTTAGCAGCAGTATGCCCAATGCCTGCCAAAAGGTGATTATGTTTACAGCCAACACAGGCACTAGTATGCAATTCCATAAACTCATTACCACCCAGCCAATTAAAGCTGCAATTGCCAGCCCACAAAAAGTAAAGCCAATTATTTTTTTAATCCAGAATTTTTTATGTGTCATAGTCTTTTGTTTTAACCTCATTCCTACCACTCTCCAAACGAGAAGTAATTAATAGAGTAATTTAATAATTCATCAATTCATTTTTCAATACACGCAACCGTTCTCTTAAATGCAATACAGCATATCTTTTACGAGATAGCAAAGTGTTCATGGCTACACCAGTTTTTTCAGAAATTTCTTTAAAAGGTATATCTTCTAATTCATTCATTACAAAAACAGAACGTTGCTCTTCGGGCAGCTCCTCTAAAGCGTTGTTTAATGCTTCCCAAAAAAGATTACGCAGGTAATCAGTTTCGGGGTTATTATTTTTTTCAAAAAATAATTCAGCCCAATCTAAGGTTTCTCCATCGTCGCCAGCAAAAACATCCTCCAATAAATCGGGTTTGTGCTTGCGTTTTTTATCGGTTATTTTATTTCGTGCTACGGTAAACAACCAAGCTGTTAACTGCTCTATCGGTTGGGTATTACCAACAAATTGATAAAATACATCTTGCAGAATATCTTCAGCATCGGCATCGTTGGTTACACGTCTGCGTATGAAACCAAACAGCCTTTTGCTGTAATCATTTATGACCTGTGTAATATTGCGTTTGGGATTGTTAACCATTTCCGCCGCTAAGGTAACTGCCGTTTCCATTGTACTTAGAGGAGACGAGTGGTGGAGGAAAATATTTTATTGAAATATATTTTGAAGTTTGATTAGGATTTTAGAGGTCAAACTTTCTCTGGAGAATTCTCATAAAGAAAGAAGCCATCTGAAAAATATCTGATGGCTTCTTTACGCTGTATTTACCTTAACCTTTTCTTATTTTTTCTGCCTGCGAGGAGGAAAGAAATTGCCATTCTTGGTTTTCCTTGTTGTTCCTTCAGGTGCACCAAAGTGAGTCATTGCACAACGGAAACCTATTGTGCTGCTACTTTGGTCTTGTTCCATAAATCTTCTTGAGCCAGGACTTAACCAATAAGGCATATCGTTCCAGCTACCACCTTTAAATACTCTTGATGAATCAGATATCAAGGTTGTTTTCCCATAACCATAGCCTACACCACTCAACGAGTCTCCATCCAAATAGTTTACAGCATAGCTATGCTGGTAGTTTCTACGAGTTTTTAGGGTGCTATCATCCTCTTGCTTCATTTTTATTCTACCCATATTATCTCTAAGATTGCCACTTCCACCAGCCATATCTACTTTCTTAAAGGTATTACCACGAACAGGGTTAATATCATCACCATCAAAACTTGTCATTGGTCTAAATACATCTTGTACCCACTCGTTTACATTACCACTCATGTTATATAATCCAAAAGCATTAGGAAAGAAAGATGTTACAGGAGCTGGGAAAGCTGAACGGTCATTTAATCCTCCTGCAGTACCCATATAGTCACCATTTCCTCTTTTAAAATTAGCTAAAAAAGCACCTTGCCATGCACCGTGACGTGTAGAACGCAAATTATCGTAGCCATTGTCGTTCTTCCAAGAGTATACAGATTTATGGGCTACCAATTCCTCTCCACGCTTTTTCTCATTTTTACGTGGCTGGGGGTTTTCGTTTACCAACGCCAGTGCTGCATATTCCCATTCTGCCTCAGTAGGCAAACGATAATCAGGTAATAATAAGCCATCTTCAAACTTCACTTGGCTTCTTGGTCTGCCCTGTGCATCCTTCAATGGGTTATTTTTAGGTTTGCCTGGCATGCCTTGGTATTCGCCCATTAAATAAGATTTTGTATTGAAGTTTTCTTGTGCACCACCATTTAACTCTTGTTTCAACACATTCTTATTTTGATACCCTTTTGTTATCAATTCTTTTTCGTTTACACGATCGCCTCTCCATACACAAAAATCAAAAGCTTGCTTCCAAGTTACACCTACCACAGGATAATAATTGTAAGATGGGTGACGAAAATAATATTCTACATAAGGCTCGTTGTAACTTAGCTCACTTCTCCAAACCAAAGTATCTGGCTTGGCCTTATCTACCACATCTTGCATATTAGCATTGCCAAATACATTTTCTAGCCAATAGATATACTCACGATAGTGAACATTGGCAACTTCGGTTTTATCAATCATAAAAGAATTGACAGTAATACGACGAGGCACATTGTTCCAATCGCCCATTACATCTTCTTGCGTAGCACCCATTGTAAATGTACCACCTTGTACAAACACAAGCCCAGGACCAGTTTTAAGGTCTTTAGGTTTGGCTACAAAAAAAGAACCTTCTTTTTTGTCATTGTAATTCCAGCCGGTTACACCACTTTTTTCTTGTTTCTTTTTAAATATTCCACCATTCTTACAAGAAGCTAGGCTACCAAGGGTAACCAAAAGTAATGTGTAGTTTCTGAGGTTTGTAAGCATTTGCATTGAAGAATTTTAGCTTTGAAAAAACGCTGATAGTTGTAAAAATATTGTTTTAATAATGTTAAGGCTGCGAATATAAATTATTTTATCAAACAACGAACGCAGCCCAAACATATAAACTATACCGTTATCAAAAGCATAATATATTAGTAATGAAGTAATCCAAAAAACAAGTAATTGCCACTATTTTTTATGGCAACGATTGCATTTTTTGCCCCGCAGCAGCGAAAAAATAAAAAAACGTGTCTATATTTATATTAATCTTGCATTGAAGTAGTATAATTCAATCTGCTTCGGAATAAATCTACTTTTAAGAACTAAACCTTTTGGATGGCGTAATTTTTACTTTTATTTCTTTTTTTGCTGAATTTGGTTGATTGAAATATTCCGCTATTTTTACAACTCTTTAACTAAACAATTGATTCGATGAAACAAACGACATTGAAGGTGGCTGCCGCTTTGCTACTAACTGGCTCACTAGCTATTACTGCTAAAGCCCAAACTGCTGATGATATTAATGTAGTTACAACTGCCGTACCTTTTTTAAGGATTTCTCCTGATGCACGTGCAGGTGGCATGGGCGATATGGGCATTGCTACTGCACCAGACGCTTACTCTGGCTTTTACAATTTGGCTAAAACTCCTTTTGCTAAAAGCAAAAGTAATATTGGTGTTACTTACACTCCTTGGCTCAAAAAATTAGATTTGAATGATGTTTATTTGGCTTCTTTAAGTGGTTACTACAAATTAGATGATGAGCAAGCTCTAAGTGCTTCATTGCGTTATTTTAGTTTAGGCAACATACAATTTACCGATTTTGCTGGAAACGATTTACAATCTTACCGTCCAAGAGAATTTGCAGTAGACTTTGGCTATAGCCGTAAGTTGAATGATAAATTAGGTATTGGCGTTGCACTACGCTACATTAATTCTAGCTTGGCAAGTGGTGCTTTTAATGGCGTAAACTACAAAGCTGGTAGCACTGTAGCCGGCGATGTTTCATTGTTTCACAATGGTATAGACCAACAGGGTCAAGGTTTAACTTGGGGTATAACCCTTAGCAATTTAGGTGGCAAAATTGGCTACACTAGCGATGCAAAAAACAAAGATTACATACCTGCCAACTTAGGTTTAGGTGTTGCTTATACAAAAGTGTTTGATCAAGATAACAAACTAACTTTTGGATTAGACGTAAACAAATTAATGGTGCCTACTCCACCTACAAGTATTGACGGTGGCGGCACACAAGATTCTACAAACCTTGCCAACTACCGTGGACAAAGCGTTGTAAGCAGTTGGTTTAAAAGTTTTGGCGATGCAGGAAGTTTTGGTAGCGAATTGAAAGAATTTACTTTCTCTTTAGGTGCAGAATACAGCTATGCAGACCAATTTTTTGTACGTGCTGGTTATTTTTACGAAGACAAAACAAAGGGCAACCGTAAGTTTTTTACTGTAGGTGCTGGCGTTAAGTACAATGTTTTTGGTTTAAATTTTTCTTACTTGGTGCCTAGTGGCACTGGTGTAAACCAAAATCCATTGAGTAACACACTACGTTTTAGCTTGATGTTTGATTTAGATAAACAAGACCAGAAATAAGTTTTGGTTGTAAAATAATTTAAAAAAGCGGAGGCATAATTTACCTTCGCTTTTTTATTACTCAAAATTTTAAATATGGGTTTACGTATTGGTTCTGGTGTAGATTTTCATCAATTGGTGATAGGTAGAGACTTATGGATTGGTGGTATAAAAATACCACATACCAAAGGTGCTTTAGGCCACAGCGATGCAGATGTGTTGTTACATGCCATTTGCGATGCGTTGCTAGGTGCTTGTTGCTTAGGAGATATTGGCGTACACTTTCCAGATACTAGTGGTGAGTTTAAAAATATTGATAGCAAAATTTTACTCCAACGCAGTTTTGAACTAATACAGCAACAAGGCTACAAAGTAGTAAACATAGATAGCACCCTATGCCTACAAGCCCCTAAAATAAAACCTTATGTAGCCCAAATGCAACAAGCCATTGCTAGTATTTTACAAATAACAATAGCCGATGTAAGCATAAAAGCCACCACCACCGAAACCTTGGGTTTTGTAGGTAGAGAAGAAGGCTTGGTAGCTTACGCCACGGTTTTATTGGAAAAATAATATTAAACAAGGAGTATGATTTTGTAGCCAGCAGTTGTATTTCATGGCATCTGCGGTTGCGTCGCACACTTCTACATTTGAAATTTTACTGAGCAGTTTAAAGTATAAAGATCACCAACGTTAGACTATAAACATTAAACTTCAAACGTTATTGCTCAATAGCTATTCACAGCTTAAAATGTGCGACGCAACCGAAGTTAAATAGCACTCCAAAAGTTCGTATACAAAAAATAAACTACATTATTTTAACACAGTACTGAATAACTAACTGTCTGCCTGCACGTTGGGATGATTACATTTGCCAGCGTGGAAAAAATAAATATTCGTATAATCAATCAATCTACTAATGCCTTACCTGCCTATGCAACAGAAGGCAGTAGTGGCATGGATTTGAGAGCTAATATTGAGCAACCCATTGTTTTAAAAACATTGGAAAGAACATTGGTACCTACTGGCTTATTTATAGAACTTCCACAAGGCTTTGAGGCACAAGTAAGACCAAGAAGTGGCTTGGCTTTAAAGCAAGGCATTACCTGCCTTAATAGCCCTGGTACGATAGATGCAGATTATAGAGGTGAGATTAAAATAGTGCTCATTAATTTATCGGATGAAGAACAAACCATAAACGCTGGCGATAGAATAGCACAAATGGTAATACAAAAAGTAGAACGAGCTACTTGGCAACAAGTAGAAATTTTAAATGATACGGAAAGAGGTGCTGGTGGTTTTGGACATACTGGAAAACAATAAAAAATAATTATGAAATATTTTATAGGATGCTTTACCATATTGTTATTTGCTGTAGCCTGCAGACCTATGAAAAAGATACAGAAAATAGACCAAGCTGTATCTAAAAAGAAAGACACCACACAAACTATAATTGTAACCAAACAGCCAGAAGCGGTTGACTCTGCTAAAATGGCTAAGCAAACGCTGATAAAAATTGGTAGCAATAAAATAGACTTTAACACTTTTCAAGCAAAAATAAAAGTACAGTACGAAGGTGCAGAAAGCAGCGATCAAGCAACAGCCAACGTAAGGATTAAAAAAGATAGTTTGATTTGGGTAATGCTTACTGGCCCGTTGGGTATTGAAGGAATGAGAATGTTGATTAGCAAAGACAGCGTGGTACTAATGAATAAATTGAAAAAAACAGTGCAATACCGTACGATAGATTATTTAAAAGAATCGACCGAGATACCTTTTGACTTTGCAACACTACAAGACCTGCTAATTGGCAACCCCATATTTTTAGATAGCAATGTAGTATCTTACAAATACACTGATAAAGAGTTGACGGTACTAACGATTAGTAAACTATTTAAGCAACTTATTACTTTAAGCAATGAAAATAACGCTATAAGCCATGTAAAGCTAGATGATACAGACCCGATGCGTAACAGAACTTGTGATATAAGTTACAGTCAGTATGAAAATAAAATGGGCTTTCCATTTGCTACTTATAGGCATATTTCAGTTTCAGAAAAATCGAAGTTAGATGTGTATATGGATTTTAAAACTTATTCTGTTAATGAACCTGTAACTTTTCCTTTTAACGTACCTAAAAGCTATAAGGTTAAATAATTTGTAGGGCATAAAACCGTTATGCCTTTGAAACCTATTTTTTAAACTGCCCAAACCCGTGCAGCATGATGAAGAAAATTTTGTTAACGTTTTTGACTATACTTACTGTATGTGCAATAGCTTATAGCCAACAACCCCAAACCAAGGAGGAAGTAAAAAGAAAACAGGATCAACTGAATAAAGAAATTGCAGATTTAAGCAAAAGCCTAAACTCCATACAAAACGATAAGGGTAAAGTGTTGGCATTAAATAACATGATACAAAAAAAGATTAGAGCTCGTGAGGAATTGATTGGTACCATAAATAAAGATATACACCGGTTGGATGATGATATTTATTATAATGAGATAGAAATCTATCGACTAAAAAAAGAATTAGACACACTTAAAAACCAGTATGCACAAAGCATTGTGTTTGCTTATAAAAACAGAAGCAATTACAACTACCTCAACTTTCTTTTTTCTGCTTCTAACTTTAATGATGCGTTGAAAAGAGTAGCCTATTTAAAAAGCTACCGCCAGTTTAGAGAAACACAGGCAAGTAGCATTATAAAAACACAAGAAGTACTACAACAAAAAGTCGCATCTCTAGGAGTAAATAAAAATGAACGTGGCCTTACATTAAGTGAGCAAAGCAAGCAACTACAAAGTTTAGAGCAGGATAAGAAGGAAAAAATAAATGCCTTAAACAAATTAAAAGTCCAAGAAAAAGATATAGCGAAACAAATTCAAACCAGAGAAAGACAAAGAACCAAGCTACAGCAAACAATGATAGCCATTGTAAAACGTGAGATAGCTGCAGCAGAAGCTGATAGAAAAAAGAAAGAGCAAGATGAGAAGAACAGAATTGCTGCAGCAAATGCAAAAAACAATACCAAACCTGCTACCAATAATCCTGTAGTAAGTGGCACAAAGCCTAAACCAACTGAGGCAAAAGAAGGGTTAGCGAATACAAAAAAAACTGACAGAACCTACAGTTCTTTTGAAATAACAACAGCAGGTAGAGAGGAATCTATAAAATTTGAAAGAAAAGGTTTGCCTTGGCCAGTAGATGGAGGTTATGTTTCAGTACCTTTTGGTTCTTACAGAATACCAGATACAAAAATTATGGGGGATAGTAAGGGTATTGAAATTTCTATGGATAATGCAGCATCAGTAAAATCTGTTGCAGATGGAGAGGTAAGTGCTGTAGGTGAAATGGTAGCTGGCGAAGGCGTAACGATTTTTATACGTCATGGCAAATACTTCACATCGTACAGTCATTTAAGCAGTGCCAATGTAAGCAAAGGGCAGCAAGTAAAAGCTGGAACGGTGTTGGGGAAAACAGGTGCTGCCGATGGTGGTGGTTATATTGTTTTCTTTAGTGTAATGAATGATAAGTTTAATATGCTAAACCCAGAAAATTTCTTAAAAAGAAGATAGTTATTGTACTACTTCAACAATACTTTTAAGAACTGCATCACAAAGCTTGTGCAGTTCTTTTTCATTTATACAAAGTGGTGGTGCAATGCGTAAGCAATGGGGTGCAAATAAAAACCAATCGGTTATTAAACCCTTGGCTATACATTTTTGTATAATAGCATGGTTGGTTTCAAAACTATCAAACTCCAGAGCCATCCATAAACCAAAGCTTTTTATAGAAATGATGGCTGGGTGTTGTAATCTTTCTAATAAAAATTGCTCTTTTTGTTTTACCTCCTCTATCCATTTATTTTCTAGCAATACTTCTAATGCTACTTTGCCAGCAGCACAGCATACAGGATGCCCACCAAAAGTAGTAATGTGTCCCAAAACAGGCTCGTAGGTTAAAGTGCTCATCAACTTTTGCGAAGCAATAAAAGCACCCAAAGGCATACCGCCACCAAGGGCTTTACCCAGCAATAAAATATCTGGCACTACATCAAATTGTTCAAAAGCCCATAATGTACCGGTACGCCCGAAACCACTTTGTATTTCGTCGGCTATTAGCAATACACAATGTTGGTTACACTTTTCTCTAACTGCTTTTAGCCATTCTTTTGTTGGGGCTATGATGCCAGCTTCGGCTTGTACTACTTCCAATATTACACAAGCTGTTTGGCTATCAATGGCATCAATGGCTTCTACACTTCCATAATCAAAATGGTACACATCGGGCAATAACGGACGAAAACTATTTCGCCAATACTCACTACCCATAACACTTAATGCACCTTGCGTGCTACCATGATAAGATTTGTTGAACGAAATGATTTTGCTTCTACCAGTAACCCTTTTTGCCAGCTTCATAGCACCTTCGGTAGCTTCGGTACCACTGTTGGTAAAATATACACAGTTTAAGGTTGGTGGCAAATTATCTGCAAGCAGTTTAGCATAAGTAACCTGTGGTTGCTGTATAAATTCTCCATACACAATCAGGTGCATGTATTGGGCTGCTTGTTGCTGCACAGCTTCCACCACTTTTGGGTGGCTATGCCCAATATTAGCCACACTAAATCCAGCAATGCCATCAATGTAAGGCTTACCATCTGTATCGTACAAATACACACCTTCTGCCTTTACCATTTCTATTCCAATGGGAGAGGGTGAGGTTTGGGCAACATGGTTGAGAAAAAGTTGACGAGTATCCATAGAAAATAATTAACCGCAGATGTACAAAGTACGCACAGTTTTCCTAGTGGGAAAAGTATTTGCTAAGTTTGTTTCTGTAAATCAAAAAAAATCATGGCACTCATACTCACCATTCTAGATAAAACCCCACGACTTGGTAGCAACTGTTTTGTAGCACCCAATGCCACTATAGTAGGCGATGTATTAATGGGCAATGAATGTAGCGTATGGTTTAATGCAGTTATTAGGGGCGATGTACATTTTATAAAAATGGGCAACAAAGTAAATGTGCAAGATGGGGCAGTAATACATTGTACTTACCAAAAAAATTCTACAACTATTGGCAATAATGTAAGCATTGGGCATAATGCTTTAGTACATGGCTGCACCATACACGATAATGTGTTAATAGGCATGGGTAGCATTGTAATGGACAGATGCGTAGTCCATAGTAACAGCATTGTAGCAGCAGGTGCAGTGCTGCTAGAAGGTACAATTGTAGAAGAAGGAAGCATTTATGCTGGTGTACCAGCCAAAAAAATTAAAGATATTTCTACAGAGTTAATTAGTGGCGAAATAGATAGAATAGCCAACAACTATATTAAATATGCTAGTTGGTACGAGCAATATAATGAGGCACCACCTACAAAATAAATGCTATTAAACAAGCGTTAGTATTATTAGAATATTTGTTGACAAGAGAACTATATATACAAGTTTGATTCTTTTATTCTCTTTCACTGAAAGAAAAATATAAGAACAAATCAAAGATTGCAACAAAGACCCAATAGTAGTACCTTAGCTATCTACAAAAACCTATTTGGTATGAAAAAAATTAGTTTGGTTTTGGTGGTTGGCTCGATGGTTATTGGCTTAAGTAGTTGCAGTTTTTTTCAAGGCATATTTGGTGGCAAGCCTAAAAGCGGCTGCCCAAGTAATGGTAAAAATATTGGTGCCGAAAAGTTGGCAAGTGGTGACCCTAAAGCTGAAAAGTTGGCAAGAAAAGCTGGTAAGTTTAAGTACAATAAAATACCTACTAAGTAGGTTTTTGAATACTAACATTTAATTCCTATTTATGAATTACCAATTAACAACACCAGTGGGTGCCGTAGAAGCTGTAATAGACGACAACTGCGGCATGAAAAAATTTGATAGCATTGCCAATATGCTCATGCGTGAATTAAAAATTAAATTTTTAAGTAAGGATAACGATAGCGAAACCAGCGATTGGCATTTTAAATACAAAGGTCATCCACTTACATTGCACTATAACATTTACAATGGAATTTCTATTTTTCCGCAGAGTAGAACAGATAATGAGATTGTACTAAAGTTGGCTGCATTTTTAAAACAGAGGGCTTACTAATATTTCTTGTCAGTTATAGTATCTAAAATATTCATGTAGCTCACATAACGGTCTATAGCAATACTGCCCTCATTCAGGGCATTTTTTATAGCACAATCTTGTTCGTTGGTGTGCATGCAATTATTAAACTGGCAATCGTTTAACCTCTCCTTCATTTCAGGGAAATAACCACTCAACTCTTGCTTGGTTACATCTACCAAACCCAATTCCCGTATACCGGGTGTATCTATAATTCTACCACCAAAAGACAGGTCAAACATTTCGGCAAACGTAGTAGTGTGCAAGCCTTTACCACTCCAATCGCTTACCTCTTGTGTACGCAAATCAAGCTCAGGAAATAAGGTATTAATAAAAGTAGATTTGCCCACGCCGCTATGACCACTAAGCAATGTTGTTTTATTTTTAAGTACAGTTTTTATTTCATCAACACCCATATTATTTACCAAACTTGCCAGCACTACTTTGTAGCCAATGGCTTCGTATGTAGCTTTTACCTCGGCAAATTTTTCAATTTCTTTTGCTCTATAAATATCGGCTTTGTTAAACACAATAATGGCGGGTACATAATACATTTCGCAAGCCACCAAAAACCTATCAATAAACCCTGTAGATGTTTTGGGATCTTTTAGTGTGGCAAATAATAAACTTTGATCTAAATTACTAGCTACAATATGGTGTTGGTGTTTGTTGTGTGGGCTTTGGCGTGCTACATAATTTCGCCTATTGTGTATGGCAGTAATGGTTGTGGTACTTTCTAGTTCGTTTTCCATTTCCATTTGTACTTCATCGCCTACTGCAATAGGGTTGGTACTGGTAATGCCATCAATTTTTAGCACACCTTTTATACGTGCATTGTATTGCTTGCCATCTGCTGTTTTTACAATATACCAACTACCTGTAGATTTATAAACGAGTGCCTTCATTGTGGCGAAGATAAGGTAGGATAGAAATATTTTTTTTCTTTGGTTTGTCAAGTTGAGGTTGTCGAAACTGGTTAACTTAAACAAACTTGTTTTCATCGCTTTCGACAAGCTCAAGCTGACAGCTTTACACTATTCATAAAGTATAAAATTTGAAAGTCTAAACAACTTTTACGTTTAAACTATGCTTCGATAAAAGCTTAATAGATATCCATAGCTAAACATGTGCGACGCAACCGCAGCTTAATTTATATTCTACAGCTGGCTACATAAAACGCATCACCTAAGGAAACTTCCTAAACACCATTAATCGTAACACTAATTCTATTATAATAACTACTAAGCCTACTAATAAAAACCAAAAGTATTCATCGGTATATCGGTTATAGCTGGTTACTTGTACTTTGCTTTTTTCAAGCTCGTTGATGCTGCTATAAATCTTGCTTAATGCCTCCTTATCTGTTGCATGAAAATATTGACCACCTGTTTCTTCAGCTATGGTTTTTAATAAGCCTTCGTTAAACTCTCCTTTCTTACGTTGTGTACTATTGCCCATGGGCGTTTGTACTTGTATGTCTATTTCTTTATCGCTACCAACGCCTACAGTATAAATTTTAATGACGTAGGTTTTAGCCATGTCTTTAGCTACATCTGGTGGAATGATACCACCAAAATCTACCCCATCGGTTAGTAAAATAATTACTTTACTTTTTGCTTTGCTACTCCGTAATCTATCTACACTGGTAGCTATGCCACTGCCAATGGCTGTGCCTTCATCTTGCAAATAACCGCTTTGTATATTTTTTATTTGTGCCAGTACTGTATTGTAATCTGTGGTTATAGGGCACATGGTAAAACTTTGGCTACTAAAAATAGTTACACCAATTCTATCGCCTTTGCGGTTGTGTACAAACTCACTCGCTATTTCTTTACCAGCTTCTAAACGGTTGGGTGTAAAGTCGGGCAAAGTCATACTGCCACTTATGTCAAAACACAAAAAAATATCTATGCCTTCGCCTTCTGTTTGCTGTTGGGTAAATTTATGTTGTGGACGAGCCAATGCAATAATCAATAAAGCCAATCCAATGCATCGCAATGCAAAAGGTAAGTGCCTAAGCCTTACTTTCCAGTTGGTAGTATGTTGCAAAAAATGAGTAGTGGTTATAGCAAAGCTGGCAGTTTGTTTGTTGTTTGTACGCACATACCAAAACACCATATAGGGTATTACCAATAGCAAAGGCAGTAGCCAAGGGTATGCAAAACTGATATGTTGTAGCCAGCTATATAGCATTGTGTTTGGTGTGGTATTGGTGTAAAGTGTTGATGAAATTTTTTGCTGTAGCTAAGGCTTCATCATTCTCCTCAAAAGCGGGTGTGTATTTGGCAAATTTTACTGCATTGCCCAACCGAAGTAGTTGAAAATATTTGACTTGTTCAGGTTCGTTGCCTACCCTACCTTTTATCCAAAGCATGTATTCATCTGTGGTTTTATTGCCAGTATCGGCATGAAGTAGTGCATCTGAAAAATTTCTACAAATACTCATCAATTCTGTATAAAATAGTTTGTGTTGATTGGTAGCATGCAAATTCTTTTGCTGTAACAATTGTAATTGTTGCATAGCCCACTCATAAGGATTAACGATTACATTTTTCTTTGGTTTGATTATCACATCGGCTTTCCTTTTATACAAAAACCAAAGCAAAGCAAAAAAGCTAGTTAATGCCAACACCACCAATGCTGCAATAATTCGCCAATCGTTTTCTAGGTCAACTTCTAAAATATCTTTGATGCTATGATAGTCTGTTAGATTACTTACATCTACAGGCAATACATTTATGCCAATAGCTTGTGTAGCTTTTTTTTGATTGTTTACCCTAATTTCCAAAGCAGGAATTTGCCAATACCCTGAATCGAAAGAAGTAATTTTTATTTTTTGAACGTAAGAAACGGTGTTGCCATTTTTTATAGTATCAATGGGCAAACGTTGCACCACTTCAATATGATTAAGGCTATCGGGTAGGCTAAACCATTTATCAATGGTTTTGGTTCTATCCAAATCATCTACTCGTAGTTGAAGTTCTATTTGTTCGCCCAGCAATATTTTTTCTCTATCTACAGTAGCCGATATTTTTTGTGCAGTAGCAGCAAAGCAACAAAGATGAACAATGAAAATCATCATCATTAACTTGAGGCACCATTGCCATCTGCCCATTATCAACTGCCAACTTTTACTCATCTTCTCTTAATAAAAAATTGCTGTAATGCTTTTACATAATCTTGTCCTGTTCCTATTTGCAATAAATCGGCACCAGCATTTTTAAAAGTTGCCACTGCATCATTTTGAATTGTAGCAAACTGGTTTTGATACGCATATTGCACCATGGCATCATTGGTATCTAACCAAATATTAGCACCCGTTTCTGGATCTTGCACTTGTAGTAAACCTACTTTGGGTAGTTGGGCATCTGTTTTATCGTACACTTGTACGCCAATAACATCATGGCGTTTAGCAGCAACTCTCAATGCATCATGGTAGCCAGCATCTGCAAAATCACTTAGCACAAACACAATACTTTTATGCTTGGTAATATTGTTTAAAAACTGCAAAGCTTGAACAATATCTGTCTTTACATTTTTTGCTTCAAACGTTAGTAATTCTCTCACCATGTATAACACATGTTCACGCCCCTTTTTGCTGGGAATATATTTTTCTACCTTATCAGTAAAAAAAAGTAGCCCTACCTTATCGTTATTATTCAATGCACTAAAAGCAAGCACAGCACACATTTCCGTCATCAATTCTTTTTTGTTTTGTGTAGTAGTACCAAACAAACTACTAGCACTTGCATCTACCAACAAAAACACACTCAGCTCTCGTTCCTCTTCAAATACTTTACTGTAAGTACTACTCATTCTTGCACTCACATTCCAATCTATAAAACGTATATCATCGCCAGCACTATACTCTTTTACTTCTTTAAAACTCATGCCACGCCCCTTAAAAGCACTATGATACTCACCTGTAAACAAGTGGTTGGTTAGTTTCTTACTTTTTATTTCAAGCTCCCTAACTTTTTTCAATAAAGCATCAATAGTATATGTTGATGGTTGGTTGTTGGCTGTTGGTGGCATACTATTTTAAGTCTTGTCTTGTTTCATAAGCATTAATAAGACCATTTAATAACTTAAAAACGGTTTCTAATAAGGGATTAATGGTAGTTAAATCAGCGTCATTAATTAACCCCGTTATTAAAGCTATTTGTAAGTGTGTTTCCAGCTCATAGGCAGAGCCTCTGGCAATATGCATAAATTGCAAAGAATCTTTTTTGTACTGCCTACCCAATCCTTCTGCAATATTTGAAGGGATAGAAATAGCTGCACGTTTTGTTTGAGAGGTGAGTGCAAATAGTTCTTCTTTTGGATATTTTTTTGTTAGTGAATAAATCTCGGTTACTAACTGCATCGAAAATTTCCAACCATCTAAAGTTTTATAATTTGCCATAATGCACATTTAATTTTTTCTCTATCAACAGCCAACTATCAACCATCAACCTTCTTCCCCCAACCACTATGGTACTACTATCGTTTTCAGCAAATCATCCACCACCATTTCGCTTGTTATGTTTTCAGCTTCTGCTTCGTAGGTTAGGCCAATTCTATGCCTCAATACATCTTTAGCAATTGCCTTTACGTCATCTGGTATAACATAACCTCTCTTATTCATAAATGCATAAGCCTTGGCTGCCAATGCCAAGTTAATGCTTGCCCTTGGGCTGCCACCATAGCTTAGCAAAGCCTTTATTCTACCCATACCATATTGCTCAGGATAACGTGTAGCAAAAACCAAATCGATAATGTATTGTTCAACTTTTTCGTCCATGTACACCTCCTTCACCAAATTTTTTGCATCAGCAATTTCTTGGGTGCTTACTACTTGTGTTATGGTAGGTATAGTTATGCCTTGCACTTGCTGGCGTATAATCATTTGCTCTTCCTTTTTATCAGGATATCCCACTACCACTTTCAACATAAATCTATCCACTTGTGCTTCGGGCAAAGGGTAAGTTCCTTCTTGCTCTAATGGATTTTGAGTAGCCAATACCAAAAAAGGGTCATCTAATTTATAGGTAGAATCGCCAATGGTTACTTGCCTTTCCTGCATGGCTTCTAGCAATGCACTTTGTACTTTGGCTGGGGCACGGTTTATTTCGTCTGCCAAAATAAAGTTGGCAAATATGGGACCTTTGCGTACCATAAATTCGTTTTTGCCCTGGTTGTAAATCATGGTACCCACAACATCGGCAGGTAATAAATCTGGCGTAAACTGTATTCTGCTAAATTGGGCATGTATGGCTTGTGCTAAAGATTTTATAGTTAAGGTTTTAGCCAAGCCAGGCACACCTTCTAGCAAAACGTGACCATTGCTCAGCAGTCCAATCAGCAACCTATCTACCATGTACTGCTGCCCTACCAACACTTTGCTCAATTCGACTTTTAACCTTTCTATAAAACCAGAGTTGTGGGTAATTTTTTCATTCAGTTGTTTAATATCTTCTGCTGTTTGCATGTACTTTTTTTTGAGGTGGTGAATGTACAAAGGAGATGCGTATAGCTTGATGGCTATTTGAGAAATTAGGAAAGTTTTATTTGAGGTGTTGTTGGGATGCTTGAGCTTCACATAAAGAATATTTTTCCTACGCTTAGAGAAAAGCTAAATAGCACTTCACAGTTTAAAATGTGCGACGCCACCGCTGCTTAATAAATATTCTACTGCTGGCTACCAAAATTAAACACCTCCATAAGGTAGTGGCTTCAAACCTTATCTTCGCAGCCCAATGGCAAAATTTGCACACGATAATATTGTACCCAATGCTGGCAGCAGCTTGGGCAAAAAAGAGCAAGTGGCACAAATGTTTGATAGCATTGCCCACCGATACGATTTTTTAAACCGCTTTTTAAGTGCTGGTATTGACGTACAATGGCGTAAAAAAGCTATAAAACAGTTAAAAGAATTACAACCACAAATTATTTTAGACGTAGCTACCGGCACTGCCGATGTAGCCCTACTTACCCACAAAATACTACACCCTGCCAAGATTATAGGCATAGATATAAGTGAAGGCATGCTAGATTTGGGCAGAAAAAAGATTGAAAAACTGGGTTTGCAAAACATAATAGAATTGCAAACTGGCGATAGTGAAACAATACAATTTACCGATAATACGTTTGATGCAATAACTGTAGCATTTGGTGTACGCAACTTTGAAAACTTGGAAAAGGGATTGAAAGATATGCTGCGTGTATTAAAACCTGGAGGCAAATTGGTGGTTTTAGAATTTAGTAAGCCCAAGCAAGCAGCGTTTAAAGGCTTTTATAAACTCTATATGAATGTGGTGGCACCAGGTTTTGGCAAAATGTTTGCAAAAAATAAAGATGCTTATCAATATCTTAACGGCTCCATACAGGCTTTTCCCGAAGGGCTTCACTTTTTAAACATAATGAATGACGCAGGATTTACACAATCGTATTTGAAAACTTTGAGCTTAGGAATATGTACTATTTACTGCGGAAGCAAATCATTTTAATTATTGCATTCATTGGTATTACCATTACTTCTTTTTCGCAACGGAAGGAATTTTTCCGTGCCGATCATGACGACTGGAACTACTATTTTGGTATGTCTATTGGTTACAATGTTTCATCCATTCATCCCACAAAAGACAAACGTTTTTTAGCCGATGATAGCGTACTATCTGCAGAGCCTGGTAGCAGTGGTGGTGTGGCTTTGGGCTTATTGGGCACTTTGCGTTTAAACCGCAGGTTCGAGCTGAGGGCCAACCCACAACTCATTCTTGGAGGTGCAAAATATTTTACTTACTCGGTAAATTATCCTTTGCGTACCGAAAAGAAAACGCTGCCAAGTACTATTGTAAGTTTTCCTTTTCAATTAAAATTTAATAGCGATCGTATTAATAATTTTAGGATGTACATGCTTGGTGGCATAAAATACGATATGGATTTGGCCAGCAATTCATCTGCCCGAAATGCTGAAGATTTAGTAAAGCTGAACAAAAGCGATTTTGGCTACGAAATAGGCGTAGGCTTTAATTTTTATATGCGGTTTGTAACCTTCTCTCCCGAAATAAAGCTAAGCAATGGTCTTAGCAATGTACACTCCCGAGATGCTGCTTTAAAATACTCCAGCATTTTTGATAAGTTGCAATCTCGTATGGTACAGTTTTCTATTATTTTAGAAGATTAGATTGGAGGGTAGTTGAAGTATGTAACCAGCTTTGGTAGTGCTATTGAGCAGCGGTGGCGTCGCACATGTTAAGCTTTGAATATAAATTTAGCTTAGAACTTAGGTTAAATATGAGCAAGAATAAAACCAGCTATTTTTCTTTCAATTAAATATGTATCAACCTTTACATTAATTTTAATTGATAAAACCCAAATTAAAAAACTGTGCAAATACCTGCTTTATACCAACTATTTCTTAAGCACCCATCTATACAAACAGATACCAGAAAATTACAAGAAGGTGATATTTTTTTTGCACTAAAAGGCCCCAACTTTAATGGAAACCTATTTGCCCTGCAAGCTTTACAACAAGGTGCAGCCTATGCAGTTATAGATGAAGAAACAACTGAAGCAAATGATAGATTGATAAAAGTAGATGACGCACTTACTACATTGCAGGCTTTGGCAAAACACCATCGGCAGCAGTTTACCATACCTTTTATAGCCATTACTGGTAGTAATGGAAAAACTACTACCAAAGAGTTGGTGAGTACTGTACTTGCAACTCATTTTAAAACATACACTACAAAAGGAAATCTTAATAACCATATTGGAGTACCACTAACTATACTAAGCATACAAGACGATGCCCAAATAGCAGTAATAGAAATGGGAGCCAACCATCAAAAAGAAATTGAAAGTTATTGTAGCTACACCTTGCCTACACATGGCATTATAACCAACTGTGGCAAAGCCCACTTAGAAGGTTTTGGTGGCTTAGAAGGTGTAAAAAAAGGAAAAGGTGAGCTCTATGATTTTATAAGAAATAATAATGGTAGCATTTTTATTTATAAAGATTATGATTACCTACAAGCAATGAGTAGAGGTATTGTAAAGCAATATAGCTATGGTACAACTACTGCTGATATTGTAGGTACAGCCAAACAAAGTGAACCTTTTTTAGAAGTAGCAATACAAAAAGGTGTAGCTTTTAAAACACTACAAACCCACCTTGTGGGTGATTACAACTTACCCAATATTTTATGTGCCATAGCAGTAGGTAAATATTTTAATGTGCCAGATGAAAAAATAAAAAATGCTATTGAAACTTACACCCCAAGCAATAGCAGAAGCCAAATGGTAAGTGTTGGTAGCAACCACATTATATTAGATGCCTATAATGCCAACCCTACTAGTATGAAGGCAGCGATAGAAAACTTTGCTAGGCTACATACCGCCAATAAAGTTTTAATGTTGGGCGGTATGATGGAAATGGGTGAAGACAGCCTTGAAGAACATAAAGCTATCATTACTTTGATTGAACAGCATGCTTGGAGTAACGTTGTTTTGGTGGGTGGAGATTTTAAAAATGTGGTACACTCATTTATATATTTTAATAATGCGTTGGAGGCTAAGGATTGGTATGTACAACAACATTTTGAACATACACATTTGCTGGTAAAAGGATCTAGAAGTATGCAAATGGAAAGGATTTTGGGGTAATGCCACGCTTTAATAAAAGCTAAATTTTTATCCATGGCTTAACATGTGCGACGCCACCGCAGCTTAATACTTATTCTGTGGCTTGCTACCAAAATAGTTACCTCAATAATAAATTTTCAAAAATCAAAAAGTAGTTTGCTGTTTTGATGAAGTACCTTGCACCCGATATGGAAACTGAACGAAAACCAAGCTACTTATTAAGTACGCTAACCAACAAATGCCCTCGCTGTAGGCAAGGCAATATTTTTGAAACTTCAAAAGCGTACGACTTAAAGAATAGTGTAAAAATGAACGAGTTTTGCCCTGTATGTGGCCAACGTACAGAAATTGAAGTGGGCTTTTATTATGGTACTGGCTTTGTGAGTTATGGGCTTACCGTTGCCTTTTCGGTGGCTACATTTATAGCTTGGTGGGTGCTAATTGGTATATCTATAAACGATAATAGTATTTTTTGGTGGCTAGGTATAAATGCAACGTTGATGATTTTGTTGCAGCCTTTATTTATGCGTTTATCGAGGAGTTTATGGTTTAGCTGGTTTGTAAAGTACGATGCGAATTGGAGAACAAACAAAGCTAAAGAACCAGAAAGGATAGTGAAAGAACAAATGAATAATTGGTAGATACAAAAAAACGATAGATTGAAATAATCCATCGTTTTGTATTTTGCAGAGAGGAAGGGATTCGAGCCCTCGAAAGGGTTTCCCGTTTACACACTTTCCAGGCGTGCTCCTTCAACCACTCGGACACCTCTCTTTACAATTTTAAATGGCAGCAAAAGTAATCTTTGAAAATTAGCAACCGAATATTTTTTGAGTATTGGCTGTAGTGGCAGCAGCTACTTCCTCTACAGTTATGTTTTTTATCTCGGCTAATTTACCTGCAATGTATTTTAAATAACTGCTTTCGTTTCGTTTACCTCTAAATGGTACTGGGGTTAGGTAGGGTGCATCGGTTTCTAACACCAAATGTTTAATATCAATTTGTTTAACAACCTGGTCTAAGCCCGATTTTTTGTAAGTAATTACACCGCCAATACCCAAATAAAAGTTCATACCTATAATTTGCTGGGCAGTTTCGTATGTGCCACCAAAGCAATGAAAAATACCCGTTAATCCTTTTTTGGCAAATGGAGCTACCGCAGCAATCGTTTCTTTAGTAGCATTACGTGTATGAATAACAATAGGTAATTCTCTATTTAAAGCCCATTGCATTTGCATTTCAAAAGCTTCGTATTGTTGATTAGAGAATGTAGTATCCCAAAAAAAGTCTAACCCAATTTCGCCGATGGCTATAAATTTTTTTTTATCTAACCAATCTTCTACTATTTGCAATTCTTGTTTATAATTTTCTTTTACATAGCATGGGTGTAAGCCCATCATAGCAAAGCATGTTTTGGAATGTTTTTCTTCTAATGCAATCATAGCTTGGTGTGTGGTGCTATCAATTGCAGGCAAGTAAATACGTTTAACATCTTCATCAATAGCACTTTGTAATACGGTTTCAATATCATCATCAAACTCTGTTGCATACAAATGGCTATGAGTATCTATTAGTATCATACATGCAAAGATGCTTTTTTGTGGTGAGTGAAAATGTAGTTTTTGTTAGTATTAAATTTATTGTGTTACATAACTACTATTTAATTTTTTAAATATCTATACATTAAAAAAATAAAAAACTTCAATGCAGCGTTTATACTCTGCTATCAATATAAAATTAGATGCAGATTGGAAAAGTGAAGATTGGAAATTGGGAAATTTTTCTCTTAGTGGGAAATTTTACAACAAAGCATAACGTAGTATAAGTAGATAGAAACTGTTTCTATCTTTAAAAAGTTTTCATAGGGTACGGATTAAAACGAGCTGGTGTTTCTACGCCGGCTCTTTGTTTTTAGCAAGTAATAACTAATTTTTTTGTAGCGAGCTGTAGAATAAAATTAAGCAGTGGTGGCGTCGCACATGTTTAGCTTTGTATAGGTATTAAGCAGAGAAAACTATACTAAAATAAAAATTCTCTTCGTCCCATATTCCATCTTATACCAGCCGAAATAACATTTACATTGATACTGCCTGTAGTATTTCTTTTAAAATTTCTGGCTAAAAAGTTAAGGTCGAAAAATAAGTTCTCTCTTATTTCGTAAGATGCTAAAAAATTAATGAGTGTGCAAGTAGCCATATCTCCTGTACCAACTTTCCAGCCATTATCAAAAGGGCGTGTGCTATTTAAAGAAAAAATATTATTACCATAGTTTTGATTAACACCTACAATACTACTATCTAAACCTTGTTTATAATAAATGACTTTTAGTTCTAAATACAATTGTTTTATGGGTTGTGCTTTTACAATAGCAATATACTCGGTAAAGTTACTACCCAATGGATGAGCCAATGGCATGTTGTAATGTGTATAGCTTGTAACCGTATTTTCTGAACTGTAGGTAAACGGACGAACGCTATTTGTTTCAAACTGCACATCTACATTTTTAAACCCAAGTACATCAATGTACTTTGCTCCTACTTGATAAGCATACTTATTGTTCCAACTATCACCACTTCCAAAATTATCATTTAGCAATTGTCCGTAAACTTGAAACTTTCTAGCAATATTGGCTTTAAAATCAAACCCAGTATAAGATTTGTCATCAACGAGTGCTTTACTATCTTGAAAGTTGGCAAAGATGATGGGGTTGAATAAGGCGTAACTCATTTTATCTGTTCTACCCAGCATTACCCCATTAAACAAGCCTAAGTTTATTGACTTGGTTACGTTTACACTCAAGTGTGTCATTCTGTAATACTTGCGTGGATAGATAAAATCTGAACTTGTATTGTGAGGAGCCACCAATTCTGCAAAGATATTTTCATAATTAAATTTGCCAAAATG
>JAYVRD010000153.1:0-7227 GCA_043776595.1 Chitinophagaceae bacterium
GCTAAACAAAGTGTATACCGTGGTAATAGATGCTGGACATGGCTATACCAATGGCAAAGCAGATGGTGCTATAGCTACCGATGGTACAACAGAAGATGAACTTGTTTTACAATTGGCTAACGCTATTAAAGCACAAAACAGCAATCAACAAATTAATATTGTACTAACCCGAAACGATGAAAAGAAAGTGGCTTTGCTAGATAGAGTGGCTTTTGCAAAAAAGGTAAATGCAGATTTGTTTGTGAGTTTACATGTGAATGCAGAAGAAAAAAATGCAACTACAAAAAGTGGTGTAGAAATTTATTTTCCTAAGGATACCTTAAATGCATTTTTTAGCAATAGTTTTTTACTAGGTAGTGCTGTGGCAGATGAATTGGGGTCTATTTTTAGTTCCGCATTTGTTAAAAAAAGAGAGAAAGGCGTTTATGTGATTGACAAAAATAACTGTGCATCTGTACTAATTGAATGTGGCTATATAACTAATAAAGAAGATTTAGCTTTACTCACTAATAAAACTAAACAAAAGCAAATTGCTGCATCTATTTTAAACGGTATTAATAACTACCTACTTGATAAAGAAGGAAAAAATAGAGAGATAGCTTGGGATAGTGTAGGAACATGGAAAAAAGATGGAAATATTGAATTGAAATCATTGGGATTTGTTATTAAAAACGGCAAACCCTATCCTGAAATGCAATTTGCTAATGGTGCCAAAATGAGCTTTGGAGAAATAAAATTAGATACAATAAATATTAAAGGTATAAGCAGTGAAGATTTAAATGAACTTACAAAGCCCTTTTCTGAAGGTAAATATGTGTTTAGAAGTGATAGCAGTAATAACTCGAATCAAAAGAACATTTCATCTAATACTTACAAGAGTGAACCCATCATAAAAGTAAAAGCAATAAACGAAGAGTATATTGAATTTGTAATGCCTAAGAAGACTATACGCTTCACCCTAGATGAAATTGGTGAAATGGTAGATAAAAAACAAGTATCGGAAATGACATACATGGATTGCTTAAAGGCAAAGGAAGAATATTTAGTACGAAAAGCATTAACGGTAAAAGCCCAATAACGCTCCCTAAGCTTAACATGTGCGACGCAACCGCAGCCCAATAGCACTACAAAGCTGGCTCAATAAAAATCTACTCCATCTAATACATAAATTTCAATACCAAAGTAAATATGGCATAAATACAAGTAAGTATAAAAATGCCTTTTGCAGTTTTGTCTCTATGCCCATTTATGTAAATGGTAAATAGTATAGCATTGGCAAGCAAGCTAAAACTTACCATGCTGGTAAGTATGGTTTTTTGTATGGCTAAGCCTTTTATAAAATCAATAAATTTCCACGATGAAAATTTCCACAAGTAAAAACCATACATACCTATAAAAGGTGCAAGAAAGCCAAGTAGCAACCCAAACTTTACGGTATCACTTTTAAATATGCGAAACATAAAAAATTATTTTAAAGTTGTTTAAAATTTCCAGTCTTCAATTTTCTTTTTTAAGGCGTAGTTAGTAAGGTCAAACTCTATAGGCACTACACTTACATAATTGTGCTGCAAAGCCCACACATCGGTATCTTTTCCTTTGTCAAAATTTACAAACTCACCGGTAAGCCAATAATACGTTTTGCCATGTGGGTCTTTACGTTCTATAAAATCTTCCTCGTACTTAGCATAAGCTTGGCGGCATATTTTTATGCCTTTTATCAGTTTCTCTTCCACCGCAGGAATATTTACATTTAGCAACAAATGTTTATCGGTTTTTCTTTTAGCTAGCATTTGCTTAGCTATTTTATAAGCATATATTTTTGCAGCACTAAAATCGGCCTCTACACTATAATCTAGTAAGCTAAAACCTGCACTAGGTATGCTTTCTATGGCAGCTTCCATAGCAGCACTCATAGTGCCACTATAAATAACGTTTATGCTGTGGTTAGCACCATGATTTACACCACTTAAACAAATATCGGGCTTGCGATGCAGCACTTTATCTACAGCCAATTTTACACAATCTACAGGTGTGCCATTGCAGGTGTAGGCTTCTACCCCATCTAAAAAATGTACTTTTTGTAACCGAAGTGGATGCCCAATAGTTATAGCATGCCCCATACCACTTTGTGGCTTATCTGGTGCTACCACTACTACCCTACCCAAAGGCAGCACAGCTTCTACTAAAGCCTTTATACCAGGTGCCGAAATACTATCATCGTTGGTTACTAAAATAATCGGTTGCTCTTTTTTACTTGCTTTTGCCATAGGCTTGCAAGATAAGGAGAAGGTTTTTATTGAGCCAGCTGAGGAATAAATATTAAGCTTTTGTTGCGTCGCACATTTTAAACTATGGATTTCAATTTAGCTTTTCTTGCAAAGGCTGTAGCCCCCTTTATTTTAAATTGGTGTAGACACAAATTTGGTAGTGCTACTTTGTTTGTGTCTTCACCAACATTAATACTGTGCGTAAGAAAAGACCAATAGATATTCTATTGCTAAACATGTGCCCTTCGGCTCTGCTCAGGATAAACTTGCAACCACAGCCCAATTGAAATACAAAAGCTGGCCCAATAAAAAAAGTCTCAACCACAAGGCTGAGACTTAAAACTTATCACTTACTACTTCTTCAGCTTCCATATAACTCTCCACAGGCTCGCAGCTACAAACAAGATTTCTATCGCCATGGGTATTGTTTACCCTAGCTACGCTTGGCCAAAATTTGTTTAAAGTAACGTAGTATAGCGGAAACGCAGCTTCTTTTCGAGTGTATGTATGCTTCCATTCATCTGCACAAATAACGGCTTGGGTATGTGGTGCATTTTTTAAGGCATTGTCAACCTTATCTGCAGTTCCATTTTCAATGGCAGCAATTTCTTCACGTATAGATATTAAGGCATCGCAAAATCGATCTAATTCTGCTTTGTCTTCACTTTCTGTTGGTTCTATCATAATGGTTCCAGCCACAGGAAAACTCATCGTTGGTGCATGGAAACCATAGTCAATTAAACGTTTGGCTACATCTTCTGCCTCTACGCCAGCAGTTTGTTTAAAGGGGCGAAGATCTACTATAAACTCGTGGGCAGCATAACCATTTTTTCCTGTATACAAAATGGAATAATGCTTTTCTAATCTTGCCTTCATGTAGTTGGCATTTAGTATGGCATACTCAGTACTCATTCTTACACCATTGTACCCCAATAATTTGATGTACCCATAACTTATGAGCAAAATAGAAGCACTCCCAAATGGAGCAGCACTAACAGAGCCATAAGCAACATTACTATCATTATTCACAAAAAAATGACCTGGTAAATAGGTAGCTAAATGTTGCTTTACACAAATTGGTCCCATGCCTGGTCCACCACCACCATGTGGTATGGCAAATGTTTTGTGTAGGTTTAAGTGGCAAACATCTGCACCAATATTTGCTGGAGAAGTTAAGCCAACTTGTGCGTTCATATTTGCACCATCCATGTATACCTGCCCACCATGTTGGTGAACGATGTTAATGATGTCAACAATGCCTTCTTCAAACACACCATAAGTACTAGGGTAGGTAACCATTAATGCACCCAATGAGTCTTTGTATTGTTCAGCTTTGGTTTTTAAGTCATCAATGTCTATTGTTCCATCTTCATTGCTTTTGGTTACTACTACTTTCATACCAGCCATAACAGCACTAGCAGGGTTTGTGCCATGTGCGGAAATTGGAATTAATACCACATTTCTGTGTGCATTGCCATTGGCTTTGTGATAAGCCATAATAGTAAGCAAACCTGCATACTCACCCTGTGCACCACTATTAGGTTGAAGACTACAAGCATCAAAGCCAGTAACTTCATTTAAGTAGGCAGCCAATTCATCAATAATTTGTTGATAGCCCAATGCTTGGTTAGCTGGTACAAATGGATGTAGTTGACTAAACTCTGGCCAACTTACTGGTAGCATTTCTGTAGCTGCATTTAATTTCATGGTACAGCTACCTAAAGAAATCATACTGGTATTTAAACTTAAATCTTTATTCTCTAATTGTTTAATGTAACGCATCATTTGGCTTTCGCTATGATGGGTATTAAACACTGGGTGCGTTAAGTATTTAGAAGTTCTGGCAGCATAAGCAGGCACAGAGGTTAAAGCATCATCGCTATTAAATTCTATCTCAGCCTCATCTTTACCTAAACTTTCTGCAAAAATGTACACAATGTCTAGCACATCTTTTTGTGTAGTGGTCTCATCTAAGCTTATACCAATATGCTTGGCATTAAAGTACCTAAAGTTTACACTGTGTTTTTCAGCAATGGGTTTTATTTTCTCTGCATCAGCTTCTACGTTCAAAGTATCAAAGTATGCTAAGTTTGTATTTCTAAAACCTAAATCACTCAATGCTTCACTTAATACTTGTGTAAGTGTAGCAACTCTTTTTGCAATATTTTTTAAACCTTCTGCCCCATGATATACAGCATACATAGCAGCCATATTAGCTAACAATGCTTGAGCTGTACAAATGTTGCTGGTAGCTTTCTCACGTTTAATGTGTTGCTCTCTTGTTTGTAATGCCATACGCAAAGCCCTATTGCCTTGTGCATCTATACTTATACCAATAATACGGCCTGGTATATTGCGTTTAAATTCATCTTTGGTGGCAAAAAAAGCTGCATGTGGACCACCATAACCCAATGGCACACCAAAACGTTGAGAGTTGCCCACAGCTACATCAGCACCCAACTCACCTGGGCTTGTAAGTAAGGTAAGTGCCAATAAATCTGAAGCCATTACTACATAACCTCCAATTGCATGTACATTGGCTATAAAGTCACGATAATCTTCTATGCTACCATTATCATTAGGATATTGTACAATAGCTCCAAAGAAACCATCATCTAGCAAAGCAGTTTTGTAATCTCCTATTATTAAATCTATGCCAATTGGTGTAGCCCTTGTTGCCAACAAATCTTTTGTTTGAGGAAAAATAGCAGCATCAATAAAAAACTTTTTCTTCTTACTCGTATCGCCATGATGAAACAACATAGCCATTGCTTCGGCAGCTGCAGTCGCTTCATCTAATAAAGATGCATTAGCCAATTCCAAACCTGTAAGATCGCACACCATAGTTTGGTAGTTGAGTAAACTTTCTAAACGCCCTTGGCTAATTTCTGCTTGGTAAGGTGTGTACTGTGTGTACCATCCTGGGTTTTCAAAAATGGTACGCAGTATTACGCTTGGCGTAATGGTGTTGTAATAACCCTGACCAATATATGTTTTGTACAGCTTATTTTTTACTGCTACTTTTTTCAAATCATTCAAATATTCAAACTCACTTACAGCCGCAGGAATATTTAATTCGTTTTGTAAACGAATAGCAGGAGGCACGGTTTTATCAATTAATTCTTCTAAACTATTTACGCCAATTATATCCAGCATTTTTTGGGTATCATTTTCTAGTGTAGCAATATGCCTTTTATGAAATTCTGTGTTCTGTTCTTGAAATAAGTTCATACAAACAATTTGAGTTTTTATTTTTTTAGCCAGCTGTAACATAAGAATTGAACTTCCGTTGCGTCGCACCCTTCAAGGTTCTAATCATAGCCCAACAATTCCAAAATATTTTCCATTTAGTCAGCCATTAAATTGCCGCAAATGTACATGTCATAAACAGTATAATTAACCATTTGTTTACTTTGTGCAAAGGGTGTGAATGTACAATTGCCTATTTTAGTGCCTCAACCATTAAACATGCACTTAACAAACTACCAAAATTGTAAAATTTTATTGTCAAAAACGTATCAGTTTTGTCCTTAGTGTCGGCAAACAGCACATATCCTTAAATTTTCAGTGGGGTATTTATAGCTTCAAATATTTGGATAATTTTTATTTTGTTCATACTGCCTCATTTCCTCACTAGTCATTCTACTACCATCGTGGCTATAACCAGGTTTGCCAAACGCATATTTTAATTTTTGGTAAAAAGAAATGTCTTTACGGCTTACATCGTTGGCAATGGCTTTCCACTCATGTAAAACTATATTTACGGCATTAAGTTTATCTACGTTTTTTGTTAAACCATATTGTATAGTTTGGTAATCGCTTTCAGCTAACTCTTGTTGAAATGTGCCAAACAGTTTGTCCCAAATAATTAAAAACATACCCATGTTTTTGTCTAAATATTTAGGGTTTCTACCATGATGTACCCTATGGTGAGATGGTGTAACCATAATGTATTCTAACCAGCCCATTTTTTTAATCAATTCGGTATGTACAAAAATGCCCCATATCTGTGTAGCACTATACATAAAAACAATGTCAAAGGGTTTAAAACCTAACAAGGGCAGTGGTATAAAATAAATAAACCGATACAATGGTTGAAAAATAGAGGAACGAAACCCTACTGTAAAATTCATTTTTTGAGAAGAGTGATGGGTAACATGTGTAGCCCAAAAAAAGCGAATTTCATGATCAAAGCGGTGCAACCAATAATATAAAAAATCTTCGGCAAGTAGCAAAGCTAGCCAATACCAAACACCCATTTGCCAGTTGATAAAACGGTGATTGTAGCAAAATGTAAAGATGATGCCAACGTATACCATTCTAAAAAGTAAGTCAATGCCAGAGTTGAGCAGCATGAGGTACAAATTATCTAGCGTATCTTTTAAAGTGTATAGCTTTTTGTGTTGGTAATGGCTAAACAGCATTTCTATACCTATAATAATGATATAATACGGTGTAGAAAAAAGGAGAAGGATATTTTCTTTTACTGCTTCCATTAACAAAGATTATGTAGGTTGATGAATGCAAAGAAAATGGTTTTGCGTATTTACCCAAGTATCTGTTTAATTTTACCCAATGGCAGAAGTAAATTTAGAAAACTGGCAACAACAAAGTGCCGACCATCAAAAGCAGTATAAAAACTTTTTGCAGCGTGCAGATAAAAACAAAGTTTTAAAACAGTTACCCGATTTGCACGAAGAAGCTTTTAGCAAAATAGATTGTTTAGAATGTGGGGCTTGTTGTAAGAATTATTCTCCACGTTTTAAAACGCCTGATATTAAACGCATTAGTAAGTATTTAAAAATGAAGGAAAGCATTTTTATAGAAACCTATTTGTTTTTGGATAACGATGGAGATTATGTAGCCAAGGGCAAGCCTTGCCCATTTTTAGCTGCCGATAATTACTGCAACATTTACGACCAACGCCCAGGAGATTGTCATCGTTTTCCTTATACCGATG
>JAYVRD010000154.1:0-7157 GCA_043776595.1 Chitinophagaceae bacterium
TTTCAACTTTATAATACCCTCTTTTTATTTTATAAAAGTTGAGCATTACGATGGCGGTGTTCATTCTTTTAGCCCCCTTTTCTGGTCCTTTTACAAATGGGGCCATTTTACCAAAAAAAGGAGTCCAATATGCACTCTTGGGGTTGCTAGGGTTTTGGTCGGCAATTAAACCAAGCGAATATGGACTTTTGGAAAGCGTATGAAATTTATTTTTAAACTCTGGTACTGGAATAAATATAGAGCCAAACTTAGAACGAAGTTTTACAATTAACCTATTAAACGCTTTATTACCTAAGGGCTGGTAAACACCAATAAACGGATAAAGAGACCCTTTGCTAAAAGCAAGATTGGCAAACTCCCAATTAAAAAAATGACCAGAATGTATTTGAACGTTTTGTTTAGTAGCAAAAAGATTATTCATTGCAGCTAAGTCGTAGCTGCATCGTTTATCAAACGCTTTAGGCGATATAGAAAGCAGCTTAATGGTTTCAATGAACGTATCAATAAAATTATGGTAAAAATCTTTTGCTATTCGTATTCTTTCTTGCTTGGTTTTTTCAGGAAAAGCAATGAGCAAGTTTTTCATTACCACTTCTTTTCTATAACCAAATACATAATATACCAAAGCATAAATACCATCTCCTATAAAATAAAGTACCCCCCAAGGCAACAATGATAAAGTGTAAAAAAACCCATAAACAATATAGTACATAGCAGAGTTTGGAGTTTAGATAGTTTAATAGTTTATTTAAATTTCACACCTTTCAATTCAGATTCTTGAAGATGCTCTATTAATGAGCGAATTAATCTAGAAATTTCATTTATCATATTTTTTAGGTATGACAAACGTTCCTGGCTAATATAATCATAATCAAAAGCTCTATACAATTGTGAAAGTGATTCTTGTAAAGAGCCATTAGCAATCGTCAAGAAATTTTTAAATTCTGCATTACCCATTCTTCCAAATCCTTCCGCAATATTATCCATTACAGAACCACTTGATGCTTTTAATTGTTCTTTTAATTCATAATCTTTAGCAGCGATTAATATTTTGATTTCAGTTCTTATTTCTAGGTGATAAGCCCTTGCCTTTTGCCAAGCAAAAATATCTTCTAGTAATTTGAATGTTGACATACTTAAACTTTTAAACTAAAAACTAAACTATCTAAACTCCTTCAACTCCAAACTAAAGTATAATGTTTTGTAGTAATTCGCTTTTGTTGGGATGATCGGTATTAAAATGCAGGCCTCTACTTTCTTTTCTAAATTCTGCAGCTTTTACTATAAGATAGCCTACAGTAATTAGGTTTCTCAATTCGCACAATTGAGGAGATACTTTGGTATTGCGATAAAGATCTTCCGTTTCAGTATATAATAAATCTAAGCGTTTCATAGCTCGACCAAGTCTTACATCTGTTCTTACAATACCTACATAATCGCTCATTATTTGTTGTAATTCTTTTTGGCTTTGGGTAATAAGAATCATTTCCTTTGGTTCGCTGGTACTAGTAGCGTTCCAATCAGGAATTTCTTTGGTAGCAAATATTGTAACCAATGAATTATAATTTGCCACCACATCTAAAAAGGCTCTATGCCCAAACACCATACCTTCTAAAAGGCTATTACTAGCAAGCCTATTGGCACCATGTAAGCCAGTACTTGCACATTCGCCACAGGCATATAAATTTTTAATAGAAGTTTTTGCCCACTCATCTGTTTTAATACCACCACAACTATAGTGTGCTGCTGGTGCTACAGGTATTAAATGCTGCATTACATCTATACCTATACTTAAACACTTGTTGTAAATATTGGGAAAGTGGTGAATGAATTTTTCTTTGCCCATATGCCTACAATCAAGGTACACATGCTCTGTACCATTTTTCTTCATTTCGTTATCTATGGCTCTGGCTACAATATCTCTTGGAGCCAAATCTTTACGGGCATCATATTTCTCCATAAATGCCTCGCCATTTTTATTGTGAAGAATACCCCCATCGCCACGTACAGCTTCTGTTATTAAAAAAGATGGGCTTACACCTGGCTCGTACAAAGCTGTAGGATGAAATTGAATGAACTCCATGTTTTCAATTCTGCCCTTTGCACGGTATACCATTGCAATACCATCGCCAGTAGCAATTTTTGGGTTGGTTGTTGTGCGGTAGGCTTGCCCACAACCGCCACTTGCAAGCATGGTAATATTAGAAAGTATTTTTTCAATTTTATTAGTATGTAAATTCAATACATACACACCATAGCAAGTAATATCTTGGGTAGCTTTTGTAACCAAAAAGCCTAAGTGATGTTGGGTAATAATATCTACCACAAAACAGTGGTTTACAATTTCTATATTTTTTGTTTGATGCACTTCTGCAAGCAAAGCTCTTTCCATTTCTTTACCAGTTACATCTTTATGGTGCAGTATTCGGTACTCACTATGCCCTCCTTCACGCCCTAAAGCATAATCTCCTTTTTCATTTTTATCAAACTCAGCACCATACTCTATTATTTCTCTTATTCTTTCAGGTCCTTCTGTTACTACAATTTCTACCACTTCTTTATTACACAATCCATCGCCAGCAATCAATGTGTCTTCAATATGTTTTTCAAAACTGTCTTTGGCTTCATCCCACACACCAGCAATGCCACCTTGTGCATACTTGGTATTGGTTTCATCTTCATTGGTTTTGGTAATCACCAATACTTTTTTTTCAGGAAAATGTTTAGCAGTTTTTAATGCATAAGTTAAACCAGCTATACCACTACCAATCACTAAGAAATCTGTTTGCATATTTTTTATTTAACCAGCTAATGAATATCAATGAAGCTGCGGTTGCGTCGCACATGTTTAGCTATGAATTTCTATTGAGCTTTGAGTTGCAAGTTTAGTACGAAAGAGGTATGCTAGCTAACACAAACTTTAAACCTGCAGTATTAAAATGCTGCATAAAGTTATAACAGTACAAGTGTGCGACGCAACCACAGCCTAATTCTTATACAACCGATGGCTCAATCCATGCTTCATTTTCTTTTAGTAAATTAATGAGTTCATCTACGGCTATATCACTATCTATGTTTCGCTTTACCACCTCTTTGCCTTTGTACAAAGTTATTTTACCAACACCGCTGCCTACATAGCCAAAGTCGGCATCTGCCATTTCTCCAGGACCATTTACAATGCAACCCATAATGGCAATTTTTATCCCTTTTAAATGGTTGGTTCTATTGCGTATTTTGGCTGTGGTTTCTTGTAAGTCAAAAAGTGTTCGTCCGCAGCTTGGGCAACTGATGTATTCTGTTTTAGAAATACGTGTACGTGTAGCTTGCAATATGGTAAATGCTGTTGAATTAATAAATTGCTCTACCGTTGCATTGTTGGTATAGTTTCTGCCAGCAGACTGAAGGCTACCTATTGAAACTTGATAACTGTTTACTGTCATTCCAAAACAAACACCATCGCCAAAACCATCTAATAACAAAGCACCTGCTTCAGTAGCGAAATGTATGAGGTGTTCATCAGCAGTTAGCCAATTGCTATCTACAATTAGTACTACTGGGTTTTGAATATTTCTATTGAGCAACTCCATAAACATTCTACGAATAGCAGGCATGGCTTGTGGGTTTTGGCTACTAAGGCAAAGTACAACTGCTGGGTTGTTGGCAAGCTCATCTAAGTAAGTAAAATCGTTAATACTTGTATCATCGTTAAAACAATCCAGCATTACAAAGTTTAGTTTTTCGTGTGTGCTTTTAGCTTCTACAAAACCTTTGGCATCGTAAATGGGAAGGTATTTGGTTGTATCGCTTGCAACAACTGCATGGTTTGCCCAAGTAATCACTTTTAATGTGCCGGGTAATGCAAAAGTCAATTCTGCCCCACCGGTAAAAATATAATCTGCAGCACCATCACCAATATTCCATTTGTCGGTAGCTTCATTGTATTTGTAGCCAATACTTTCTAAGGTTTGTGGTGTAATGGATTGTAGTTTACTAAAATCTGCAATAACCACAGGCACATGATTGCCACCAATATTGTCAACTGCAAATGTTTTTCTACGGCTGTATTCAAAAGGGTTGTAGGGAATTTTGCCTCCATCCCCTAAAGGTGGGATATAATTTGATGTGCTTTCTTGCAAAGCCCCCTTTAGGGGATTGGGGGCATATCTTTTCACCAAATCTCTACAAACAGGTATTTCAAATTCTGGGTCTTCTGTTAGTGAAACCCTTACTGTATCGCCAATACCATCTTCTAACAAAGTACCAATACCAGCTGCACTTTTTACACGTCCATCTTCGCCATCTCCTGCCTCTGTTACACCTAAGTGCAAAGGATATAATTCGCCAAATTCTGCATCCATTTGCTGCACCAAACTACGATAAGCTTGCACCATCACTTGTGGGTTGCTGCTCTTCATACTTAGGATGATGTTGTGATAATCTAAACTACGGGCAATACGCAAAAACTCCATGGCACTTTCTACCATACCATTGGCAGTATCTCCATATCGGCTCATAATTCTATCGCTTAAACTACCATGGTTGGTGCCAATACGCATGGCTGTACCATGTTCTTTACAAATAAGTACCAAGGGTGTAAAACGCTCACGAATGCGTTCTATTTCTTCTGCATATTCGGCATCGGTATATTCTATTTGTTCAAACTTTTTCTTATCTACATAATTGCCAGGGTTCACCCTTACTTTCTCTACAATTTTTGCAGCAATTTCGGCAGCGTTGGGTGTAAAATGAATATCGGCAACCAAGGGTGTATTGTACCCACGTTTTCTAAGTTCATCTTTAATGTTCTGCAAGTTTTCTGCTTCCTTTTTGCTGGGTGCTGTTATGCGTACCAGCTCTGCACCAGCTTTTATACAACGAATGGTTTGCTCTACCGTTGCCATTGTATCCATGGTATCGGTTGTAGTCATCGTTTGCAAACGAATGGGATGGTTATTGCCCAATAAAAGATTGCCCACTTTTACTTCTCTGGTTTGTAAACGGCTGTATTGTGTTAATGAATTACAGTATTGTTGCATAAAGTGAAAATGATTGTTTGCTAAAGTGCAATTGCTTTGCAAAAGTGCTTAAAAAAGAAATACTTTTAGCCATCTAAATAATAACGATGAAGGGATTAGTTTGTTTATTACTTATTTTATGTTATTTACCTACAAAAGCACAGCTTAATAATGTCAAAATGGGTAGGGAATTTAAGATTACCTCTGCTCATGGAATGTTTCCTGATAGCCTAAGAAATGCAAAACCAAGAATTTATCAAGGCAAATCCTATGAAGCAGCCCAACATTACAACGATAGTAGTGCTTATGTTTTTGTTCCCAATTATTTCGATGCCCAAAAGCCTTATCATTTTGTTATTTGGATACATGGCTGGAATAATAGTATAGATACTGCCCTGAAGTATTTTAGGCTAATAGAACAATTTTATGCTGCACATAATAACGCCATTTTTGTTTTTCCCGAAGGACCAAAATTTGCCCCTGATAGTTATGCAGGAAAATTTGAACAGCCCGAACAGTTTGATGCTTTTATACAAGATGTTGATAGAAAATTAGTAGTAGAAAATATTTTGCCAAAGGCAAAAAAAAGGCACACACTTGTTGTAGCTGGGCATAGTGGTGCATACGATGCCATTGGCTTTATATTGCAATACACAACACACACAATAAAAGCCACCTTATTGTTTGATGCACTATATAGTATGCAAGATGTTTTTATGAATTACCTAAATCAACACCCACTGAGTAAGCTGATAAATATTTATACCGATAACGGAGGCACTTTAAAAAACAGCGAAGCATTTTTATCATCGCCCAAAAGAAAATGGAGCTATTTGCAAACGGAAGAAGAAAAATATACCGATTGGGATATAAAAGCTAATAATATTTTATTTATACATAGCAAGCGTGGGCATAACAGTGTGGTAGATGTGTTTGAAAGACTGCTCAAAAATTTATAACTACCAATCCCTTCCACCAGCCACTTGCTTAGTACGTTGTTTTTGTACATCTTGCTGCAAGCGTTTTTCCTCGTTACTTAGTTTATTAAACTCGTTTTCCATTTGCTGTTTATTCATTTTGGGTTGCTGTTCTTTTTTCTTTTGTTGGTCTTTTTTGTTTTGTTTTTTATCGTCTTGCTTATTCTTGTCTTGCTGTTTATCCTGCTGTTTTAGTTCATTTAAAACCTTCTGCAAATTTTCTCTGGCTTCTTTATCGCTGGGCTGTAAGCGTAAGGATTGCTTAAACGAATTCAAAGCTTCTTGCCATTGTTTTTGGTTGGCTTCGGCTACGCCTTTGTTATAAAAAGCTTGCGATTGTGTAGTGGCATTATTAGCATTTTCGCCAGCCGTTTTATAGGCTTGTGTAGCATCAACCAATTGCTTTTGCTTATACAGCACATTACCTTTATTGTATTGTGCAGTAGCATTTTTGCCATCTATTGCCAAAGCACTATTGTAGGCGGTAACTGCATTTTTGTAGTTACCTTTTTTGTAGGCTTCATTACCTTTTACAATTTCATTATTAACTTTTTGTGAAAAGGAAAACAACGAAGTAAACAACAATACTATGATTACTATTTTCCTCAAGCTATTTTTAATTTACGTTCGGGTATAAAAATTTCTACTAATAAAAGTAATACAGCTATTAATAAAAAAATGGGGTAGTACGATTGGTATTCAACTTCTCCGCCAGCTTTGCTAATAGGTTTCTTTTCCAGCTTATTTAATTCAATTATCAAATTGGTAGCATTAGTAGCCGTACTACCAAGCAACTGATACGAACCCTTACCTTTTGTAGCCAAATCTTTAAGTAATGTAGCGTTGAGTTTACTGATAACCGTTTGCCCGTTTTCATCCCTCTTATATTCATTAGTTCCAGGCTCTATAATAGGCGATCCTTCTACAGAACCAACACCAATAGTATACAAAGTAGTGCCATGCTCGGCTAACTGTTGTACTGCTTCGGTAGCATTATCATCTTGGTCCTCACCATCGGTTATTAAAACAACTGCTTTCGATTTTTTTTCTTTGGTGTCTAACGAACCATCGCATAATCGCAAAGCATCACTCAAGTTTGTACCCTGCACACTCACCATATCTGGCGATGCATTACTTACAAACATTTTGGCTGCGTTGGCATCTG
>JAYVRD010000155.1:0-7143 GCA_043776595.1 Chitinophagaceae bacterium
TTATGGTGCATTAATTAAATGGGATGTTAACTCTTTAGGATTAATTCCAGGACATACATATCGTATTCAAGTAATGGTACATGATGGTGATCAAAACAAAGTAGGTGGCGATGCAGGAACAATGTGTACTACTATTTATGTTCCAATACCATCTTATAGTCTAGGTAATACTATTTGGTACGATCAAAATAATGATGGCAACCAAAATGTTGGTGAGCCAGGTATTGCTGGTGTAACTGTAAAATTGTACAACTGTAGTGGAACTTATTTAAATAAAACAGTTGTTACAGATGCTAATGGCAACTATCTGTTTACAGGCATACCTGCAGGCAACTATATAGTGGGTATTACAACACCTGCAGGCTATACAAAAAGTGATGTAGGTGCTACCAATATTGGTTTAGATACACAAAACGATGGTGTTAATGTTGTTGCAACTGAAATAAGAACTAATTGCTTCACATTTACTACAACATCAAATAATATAGACTTTGGACTAAAAGGAACAGGTTGTATTGGTGATTTTGTTTGGGCTGATTATAACGGTAATGGTTTGCAAGATATTGGTGAACCTGGTTTAGAAGGTGTAACAGTTACTCTTACTTATCCAAACGGTACTTCTATTACAACTACTACTAATGCAAGCGGTAATTATCAGTTTACTGGTTTGCCAGCAGGTACATATAACGTAAATTTTGTAAGCCCTACAGGTGCTACACCAACAACAGCTAATGTAGGTGGAAACAGTGCAATAGATAGTGATCCTATAGGTGGAAATGTAACAGTAGTATTAAATGCAGGTCAATGCCGTAGCGATATTGATGCAGGCTTTGTTTGTTGTGTTGAAATTTTACAACTAGGTAATTTAGTTTGGTTAGATGCCAATGGTAATGGTATACTTGATGGTGCAGAAACTGGTATTGCAAACGTTACTGTAAATTTATATAAAGATAGTAATGGAGATAATATTCCTGATGGTGCCGTAATAGCAACTACTACAACATCTGCAGCTGGTATTTACAATTTCATCAACCTTGCTTCTGGTAAATATATTGTTGGTGTTGTTCTTCCATCAGGCAAAATTGCTTCTACACTTATTGGTACAAGTTTTACACCAGATAATAATATAGATAATGATAATAATGGTGTAGTAACTGTAGGTGGTGAAGTACGCTCTAACTATAAAACCCTTGGAGCTAATAATTATACCTTAGATTTTGGCTTACGTAATAGTGGTTCTGGTACTGGTAGTATTGGTAACTATGTTTGGAACGACTTAAACAAAAACGGTATACAAGAAGCAGTTGAGCCTCCAATACAAAATGCAACGGTTACCCTAACATATCCCGATAACTCAACTACAGCAACAGTAACAGATGCCAATGGATATTATATATTTCCAAACTTATCTGCAGGTACTTATAAAGTAACATTTACAACACCAGCAGGTATGTTAGCTTCACCAGCAGCACAAGGTGGTAACACCGCATTAGATAGCGATCCTGTAGGTGGTATTGTAACTGGTATTGCATTAACAACAGGTCAAAACAGAACTGATATTGATGCAGGCTTTTATCTAGTAACTGATAACACTGGTTTGTGCGGTCCTGGCTATGTAAATAAAGTAACTACATTGGTTAAAAACGGAAATTTTAGTAATCAAAGTTTAACACCCGGCTCAGGTAATTCATTCTCTGGTAATAGCGGAACCACGGGTATTACTTATGTATTTACTGATGGCAATTTTAAAGCACAATCTAAATTTGATGGCTTAAATATTAAACCATCCGATAAAAGAGCATTTGCATTAATCAACTCTCCAGGTATTTTTAATGGAGGTGGTAGTTCACTACAAGCTCCATTCCCTGGCGATGCAAATAATAATATTGCAGCTTCAAATACATGGTTATATCATAATGGAAATGATTTAGGCGGCGAATATTTAATATGGGAACAAACAGTTACTGGTTTGGTAATTGGCCAAGACTACAGATTTAGGTTTTATGCAACCAATGTTAGTGAAGGAGGTAAAACTGTAGATCCAATTATAAGAATACGTACTGGTGGCACTACTGGATTACCTAATGGAACACAAGTAACAGGCCCCATTACTTTAGACGAAGCTTCTACTACCAATGCTTCACCTATGAATGGTTGGAAACGTTTTGAATATGCATTTACTGCATCAGCAACTTCTTTGTCTTTTAAAATTACAGATGGTCAAACATCAAGTGGTGGAGATGAACTTGGCCTTACAGCAATTGGTGTTGATTATTGTACAAAAGATACTGATGGAGATGGTGTAGGTGATATTGATGATATTGATGCAGATAATGATGGTATTTTAAATACAGTAGAAAGTGGTGGATACGATCCGTTTGGTGATTGTGATGCTGATGGCATTTTAAATTATAAAGATGCTACACCAGGTTGTGCAGGATTAGTATGGACTGATTGTAACAATGATGGTATTAACGACTTCTTTGATTTTGATGGCGATGGTATTATTAACGCATTAGATTTAGATAGCGATAATGATGGTATACCAGACTTTGATGAAGCTAGAGATACAAAAGGTACAGATAACAATAATGATGGTATGGTAGATGGTGTTGATGTAGATGGCGATGGTTTAATGAGTAGTGCAGATGCTAATGATAATGTGTTTGGTGGACCAGGTTTAACACCAGAAGATTTAGATAGAGATGGCAAACCAAACTACTTAGACCTCGATAGCGATGGAGATGGTATTACCGATCTTACAGAAGCAACTGGAACTTACGATACCGATGGCTTAGCCAATGGTACAGATTCAGATGGAGATGGATTACGTGGTGGCTATACAAATGGAGCAACTGTTGCGGATAATTATAATGGCTTTGGCGGTAAAGGTGTAAAAATGCTAGACAGCGACAATGATGGTAAACCAGATGCTTACGATATTGATAGCGATAATGATGGCATTACCGATAACATAGAAGCACAGCCAACATGTTCTTTTAAATTACCTACTGGTTTAGATACTGATGGTGATGGTGTAGATAACGCTTATGATTTAACCAACAACACTTGTGCAAAATCATCAGGTGGTATAACACCTTATGATAAAGATGCAGATGGCATACCCGATTATTTAGATCTTGATACTGATAATGATGGTGCACCAGATGTAAACGAAGCTAGTGGTCAAACTGGCAACTTTGTAACCAACTATAACGATACAGATGGTGATGGTATGATAGACCAGTTTGATAGTTTCAATATCAAAACGGCAACTGGCAACTTTACAAATAATGTAGGGCATAATCAAATGGGACCTAGTGGAAACTTTGATGGACCAACGCCTTCAGGTAGCACATCACAATTAATAAAAAGTCAACCAGGCGATTGTTCATCTTCCGATAGAGATTGGAGAGAATGTACCATACTTCCTGTAACGCTTATTGAATTTAAAGGAAACTTGTACAACAACGTTACCAACCTACAATGGACAGTAACCAACGAAGCCAACTTAGACCGCTACGAAGTTGAAAGAAGTTTAGATGGTGTTACTTATACCAAAGTAGCAGCAGCCGCTGCAAGAGGTGCAGTATTAAAAACTACTTATGCAGCACAAGATAATATCAGCGGTTTAAATGCTACTGTACTGTACTACCGTTTAAAAATGATAGACAAGCCAGGTTCATACAAATACAGCAACATTATTACTTTTAAATTAAATGGCAAAAAAGCAGGCGTACAAGTAAATCCAAACCCAGCTACTAGCTTCTTCTCTGTAAAAATAACTGCAGTAAAAGATGGCAATGCAAGCATACGAGTGATAGATTTAAGTGGTAAAGTAATAGCCATACAAACTTTAACCATACAAAAAGGTAGCAACACTGTTATGTATAACGATCTAAGCAAATACGCAGCAGGAACCTACATGGTACAAGTACAAATGGATGGAGAAATATTCAGCGAAAAATTATTAGTAACTAAGTAAAATAATAATCCTTGTGAAAAAATAGAAAGCCTCATCCTCAAAAGATGGGGTTTTTCTATGTTATAATCTAACAAAGAAAAATTTTATGGAGCCAGCAATTGAATAAAAATTGAGCAGCGGTTGCGTCGCACATGTTAAACAATCTAGTGCTATTGGGCTTTATCTTAGCGTAAATAAATCGCAAGGACGTTATAAAAGTGTTTTTTTGAATTATGAAAGAGGTTTATTGTAGGCAAAGCCCAATAGTAATTCCATAGCCAAACATGTGCGACGCAACCGCAGCCAAATAGCACTTCAAAAGCTGGCTACAAAAAAATCTTTAATACTGCTATTTGTAATATTTTTAAATTGCCATGCACTAACGATTTATCATTGCAAAAAATAAACAAATGAGAAATAACCACGAAATAGACTATCGCATTTTTGGAGAAGAAATGCAGTATGTAGAAGTAGAATTAGATCCCAACGAAACAGCAATTGCGGAGCCTGGGGCTTTTATGATGATGGACGATGGTATACAAATGCAAACCATGTTTGGCGATGGTAGTAGCCAACAAAACTCAGGCTTGCTAGGTAAATTGCTTAATGCTGGTAAGCGTATGCTAGTGGGCGAAAATTTATTTATGACAGCTTTTACCAATGTATCTAATGGTAAAAAGCAAGTGAGTTTTGCATCGCCTTATCCGGGTAAAATTATTCCTTTGGATTTACAGCAACTAGGTCATAAAGTAATATGCCAAAAAGATGCTTTTTTATGTGCAGCTAAAGGCGTAAGCATTGGTATTGAGTTTCAAAAAAAATTAGGTACTGGCTTGTTTGGTGGCGAAGGGTTTATTATGGAAAAGCTAGAAGGCGATGGCATGGCTTTTATGCACGCTAGTGGTTTTGTAAAAGAGAGAGAGCTACAGCCCGGCGAACTATTAAAAATTGATACAGGTTGTATTGTAGGTTTTACGGCAACGGTAGACTATGATATTCAGTTTGTAGGTGGCATAAAAAATACGTTGTTTGGTGGCGAGGGTTTGTTTTATGCTGCATTGCGTGGCCCTGGTAAAGTTTGGATTCAAAGCTTGCCTGTAAGCCGTTTGGCTGGTAGAATTTTGCAATATGCAACTACCAGTAGGAGGGAAGAAGGCAGTGTATTAGGCGGTATTGGCAATTTGCTAGATGGTGATGGTTGGAGATAAAATGCTGATTATATTGTAATAAAAAAGACAACTATGCAGTTGTCTTTTTTATTGATGATACCTTTTTTGGTAGCTATTCATTTTCCGTATATTTTCATGGTTTAATGGTATTATCAGCATTACTTATTTACACCTTTATGAAGCAAAAATTCTTTTCTTATTTTAAACTTGTCTGCACTTTCATATTTCTTTTTTTCTTTTCTATTGTAGCCCTTGCTCGTAAAGAGGAGGATAAAAACATTGTAGTAGAAAATAAAGTCCAAACCTTTCGTTTTCAAAAAGGCAAAGGCGATAACCCTGTTACTATAAAAGAAGAATACAGCATTAAATATCGCTGCAAAGAAGTAAGAGATGCTATTTTGTTTAGCGATACCTACGATGATCAACAAACCATAGATGATGTAGATGTGTATGTAAACGATAAAAAAGCCAAGTACATCGTTCCTAAGTACGATTACTATTCTGTAAGAGATATTTTTTACTCCGATGCTCGTGTATGTTACTTTAGTTTGCCCTTGGGAAAAAAAGATGCTAGTGCCGAAGTGAAGCTGACCAAAACACATAAAGATCCACGCTACTTAACCACAGAATATTTTACAGATGAATATTTTACCGAAAACAAAACGGTAACCTTTATTATACCACGTTGGATGAAAGTGGAGATTAAAGAATTCAACTTTGCAGGTAGCAGCATTGTTAAAACTACCGATTATAATAGCAAAGAAGATGCAGATATAACCACATATACCATCACCAATTTAAAACCATTTGCTTCCGAATCTTATGCTCCTGGTGCATCATTCATTTACCCTCATGTACTTATTTTAAGCAAAGAAGCTACAACTGATGGCGGTAAAATAACATACTTTAATACCATAGCCGATCAATACAAATGGTGCTATGGTTTGGTACAGCAAGTGGGCGATGATAATACAGCTTTAGCTACCAAAGCACAAGAAATAACAAAGGGTATTATAGGAGATGTAAACAAAGTAAAAACTATTTATAATTGGGTACAACACAACATACGCTACATAGCTTACGAAGATGGTATTGCAGGTTTTAAACCAGCCAAAGCTATGGATGTACTCAATAAAAAATATGGCGATTGTAAAGGCATGGCCAACTTAATTACAGGCCTAGTACGTGGCATTGGTTTAGATGCACGCCACTGTTGGATAGGTACCAATCATATTGCCTATGACTTAAGCACACCAGCCCTTAGCGTACACAACCACATGATAGCTGCTTGGGTGTACAATGGAAAAACCTACTACCTAGATGGTACAGAAACCAACATAGCCTTTAACGAATATGCAGAGCGTATTGCTGGCAGGCAAGTATTGGTAGAAAATGGTGCTAACTACATTCTTACCAATGTACCAGCAGTAATGTCAGAGCAAAATCCCGACAAAGAAAAACGCATACTAACCATTGATGGAACAGACTTAAAAGGCAGTAGCGAACACAATTATCGTGGCGAAGCCAGAAGTGATTTGCTCACTAAAATTCAATCGGTAAAAAAAGATAACCTTACCCAAGCACTCACCAATTATTTAAGCGAAGCCAATCAAGATTATAAAATTACCAACCTCAAAAATTCTGACTTATTGGGTGTTGATAGCATATTAAAAATTAACTACGATATACAATATAAAAACGGAGCCACTTCTTTTGGCAACGATGTGTATCTAGAAATGGATTTTAGAAAAGACATGGACAATTTTACTATAGACACTGCCAAACGCAAACACGATTTGATGCTTCCTTTTAAAATGAACATCAACCACGAAACAGAGTTAACTATCCCGGCAGGATATAAAATAAGCACCATGCCTGCCAATATAAAACTACAACACCCTAATATGGATGTAACCATTGCCTACAAACAACAAGGCAATAAATTAATATACAGCAAGCAATTAAAAATTAATAAAATAAAGCTACAAAAAGCCGACTTTAATACTTGGA
>JAYVRD010000156.1:0-7142 GCA_043776595.1 Chitinophagaceae bacterium
GTGGTCTCATTCTTTCGGCAAGTGGAGAAGATGAATTCATGCAAGCAAGGTAAAAAGAAATTAATGTAGCCAGCAATTGATTATCTATTTAGCTGCGGTTGCGTCGCACATGTTTAGCTCTGGATAAGCATTAAGCTTTGCTCACCATTATTTATTTTCATCAAAAACATGTTTGTACATTTTTAGCAACCTAAACGTAATGATGATATGAATAACGAGTAGCGTAGCAAATACCATCATAAAAATTAAAATGCCTTTGGTTACTTTTAGCATCAACTCTGGGGCTACGGTCATGGCTCCCATTTTTTGCTGCATTTGTGTGGATTGTTTGATGGCTTCGTTTAGTATGGTAGGGTCGGATAATAAACCAACTGCTTGAAACAAACTTAATGAAGCAAATACAATGGCCACATAGGCATTTACTTTTATCCAGTCTTTTAGTTTGGATTTACATGGTTTTGCACTCATAACACCTTTGTTATAAAAACTAAAACTGGTAAACACATAAATAACTACTGCACTCAACATAAAAGTGCCTAACAATAAGGCTGGATTGACTAAAGAAAGTAATAAAGCTATTACTGCCATCAATCCAAATAAGCCAGCAATAGGTAGTAAAATGTAAGAGAGAACACGGTAGAAAGTGAGGTTTTGCATACGATTAATCTTCTTCAAAGTAAATTGTAAACTATAGTTCTATTAATATTAGTGAGAGTTCTTTTATTCTTTTAAACCCCTTGTCAGCAGTTACTAAAGATAAGTCCCCTTCAATTGCTGTGGCAGCAATGAGAGCATCAGGTACTGCTAATTTTATTTTTCGTTTTAATTCAATTGCTTTTCTTTTTATTGAGTTTGTGATGGGAATAATTTGACAATATTCAACAACCGTTTCTCTAACTTTTATTTCCTCATCACTCATTTCTTTTACTCCTAAAATTTCAATTTCCGTAACAACAGATATTGAGGGCGGAATATCAAAATAAAGCCTTACATCTGCCAAACCTTTTAAAGCGTAGAGCAAAATATTAGTATCTAGCAAATAATTATTTCCACTCACTTCTTAAACGCTTTTGAGTTTTAAGTCCATCTTCGATGTTGGGCAACTTACCAAAAAAAGCTTTAATAGCTGTGTTATTGCTTTTAGTTTTTGCTTTGTTAAGTAATGCTCTCACTTTTTTTTCAGGTGTTCCCTTAGGGATTTCTATAACCATAAAATAATTTGTATTTAAAAGTACAACTTTATTTCAAATCCAGTTTTATCTGTAATTCATCAAACTGCTTGGCATCTATGGTGCTTGGTGCATCAATCATCACATCTCGTCCACTATTGTTTTTAGGGAAAGCAATAAAATCTCTGATGCTTTCGCTACCACCAAGTATAGAACACAATCTATCAAAACCAAAAGCCAAACCACCATGTGGCGGTGCACCATATTCAAAAGCACCTAATAAGAAACCAAATTTGTGCTGTTGTTCTTCTTCATTCATACCCAATGCTTCAAACATTTTTTGTTGCAATTCTTTTTGAAAAATACGAATAGAACCACCACCAATTTCATTACCATTCATTACCATATCATATGCATTGGCTTTAATATTGGCATAAGGATGTTTTAAATATTCAGCAGCATTTTCAATTTTTGGATTGTTGTTAATCATTGTATCTATATCACTTGGCTTTGGAGAAGTGAATGGATGATGACGTGCAACCCAACGATTGTCTTCTTCAGCATATTCAAACAACGGGAAATCTAACACCCATAGCAATTTAAAATCATCGTCTTTACGCAAGCCTAAACGTTTGCCCATTTCCATACGTAAATCACTGGTTGCTTTTCTTGTTTTTTCTTCAGCACCAGCAAGAATTAAAACTAAGTCACCAGCTTTTGCACCTGCAGCAGTTGCAATGGCTTTTAGTTGTTCTTCATTATAAAATTTATCTACACTGCTTTTGTAAGTACCATCTACATTGCATTTTATGTACACCAAACCTTTCATGCCAATTTGTGGACGTTTAACCCACTCTGTTAATTCATCGGTTTGTTTGCGTGTGTATTCTGCACAACCAGGAACAGCAATGGCAATAACGGTTTCAGCCTCGTTAAAAACAGCAAAGTCGGCAGCAATTAAACCCCCATCCCCTAAAGGTGTGCCAGCAAGTTTTGCTTGCTTTACAGGGAAAGCATGTGATGGGAATTTAAAATTGCACAATTGCATACCAAAACGAATATCTGGTTTATCATTACCAAATTGCCACATGGCTTCTTCCCAAGTCATGCGTTCAACCAATTCACTGTAGTCAATACCTTTTACATCTTTAAAAATTCGTTTTACCAAACCTTCAAACATATTTAAAATATCTTCTTGCTCTACAAAAGCCATTTCACAATCTATTTGTGTAAATTCTGGTTGGCGGTCGGCTCTTAAATCTTCATCTCTAAAGCATTTTACAATTTGATAGTATCTATCGTAACCACTTACCATCAATAATTGTTTAAAGGTTTGTGGGCTTTGTGGTAAAGCATAAAACTGCCCTGGGTTCATACGAGATGGAACTACAAAATCTCTAGCACCTTCTGGAGTTGATTTAATTAAGAAGGGAGTTTCAATATCCATAAAACCATTTTCGTGTAAATAGTTTCTAGTGCTACGACTAACGGCATAACGCAATTCTAAATTCTTTTTAACAGCATTACGACGTAAGTCTAAGAAACGATATTTCATTCTTAAATCATCGCCACCATCTGTATCATCTTCTATTTTAAAAGGGGGTACTTCGCTTTTATTTAAAATTTTAAAAGACGATAAAGTAATTTCTATTTCGCCTGTTGAAATGTTTTTGTTTTTGTTGCTACGTTCGGTTACAGTACCTGTGGCTTGTAGCACAAACTCTCTACCCAAAGGGTTGGCTTCTAAATCTTTGTTCAACTCTTCACCAAATAATAATTGGGTAATGCCGTAGCGGTCTCTTAAATCTACAAAAGTGATTGCACCAAACTTTCTTACTGTTTGCACCCATCCTGCAAGGGTTACTGTTTCGCCTACATTGCTAATATTTAATTGCCCACAGCTTTTTGTTCTAAACATATGTCACTATCTCCTTAAAGGGGGACGCTTTTTAGTTTGAAAATTAAATTTGATTGTTCAGTAAAGAACAAGGCGTTGAAGGGTGCGACGCAACGATGCTTAATAGTAGTACAAAAGCTGGTAACCTAATACCTACTCGTTTTGTGTTTTTTTCAACTGGGGGGCAAATATAGCAAATGTAAAAAGGGAACGACTGTAAAAATCGTTCCCTTTTGTTGATGATAATGTTGTTTTACTTATTGGCTGTGGCATTCCAGTCTTTGCCAAACACTTTTTGTAGCAATGGGCTTGTTCTTGCCTCGGCTTTGGTGCGTATGGCTATTTCTTGCTCGGCTATTTTAGTAAACATAGCATTGGTAACGATGCCTGCTAGTACATTGTTAATGTCTAAATTAAGGTTTACTTTATTGCCTAAGAATACTTTAACGGGGGCTACTATTTTATCCCACTCTTGGGTTATTTTATATTGGTCTAAAGCTGTTTTCATTACTGGGGCTATTGTTGTACGAAGACTATCGCCAATTTTATTTTTCAAAAAATCGGTAGCGGCTGTACCACCATTTTTTACAATGTTAATCGCATCAGTTATACTCATTTTTTTGATGCCACTTTGAAAAACAGGGATTGAATTAGTGGCTGCTTGTTGGGCTGCTGTGGTTAGTGTGTTGGTAAATTTATCTATGTCTTTACTAAGCCCAAGTTGTTGCAATTTTTGTAAAACCGAGTTTACATCTTTGGGTAAAATAGCACCCATTAGAGCATCTTTGTTTATAAGAGCATTGCCATTGGTGCCTATAGTAAGCATTTCTTTTATGGCAGAGATAGCATCACGTTCGTTTAATAAATCGCCAGCTACTTTTTTAAGTACATCGCAACTGCTAAAGGTGCAAGAAATAGCTACTAAAATAATGAGTGAAATTTTTTTCATGTTGTTAATTTAAAACTGGTAGAGTAATAATTATGCCAAATTTAAAATATTACTTATTGTTTTAATGACTTACTTTCATTTTTTAATCACATTTAAAATGTAAAACGATGGCCATTGTAAAAGTTATTGAGGTAATAACCTCATCAGAAAAAGGAATTGAAGATGCTTTGCAACATGCTGTTGCAGAGGTAAGTAAAACGGTACGTAATGTAGATTCAATTTTTGTAAAAGACATTAAAGCCCATGTAAAGGATGGTAAAATAAGTACTTATGGTCTTATTTGTAATGTATCTTTTAGGGTAGATACTGCCGATTAGCGATTAATTGTAAAGCTGTTGTATTATTGCAACAGCTTTTTATTTAAACCCTAAAATTATGGCTGCTTCACTCACTCCTAAAGCATTAGATGCAATAAACGAAGTACCTTATAAAAAAATACGACCCTATTTAAAAACCGGCGATTTGGTTTTTTGTAGCGGTGAATATTTGTTTTCCAAAATTATACAACGCCTTACCAAAAGCACTTGGAGCCACGTAGCAGTAATTTATAAAGATGAGGAATTGGGTAGGGTATTGGTGCTAGAAGCCGAAGCCAGAATTGGCATTCGTATGATACCTCTCTCATCATATCTAAGCGATTACAGCTATACACGCCGCCCCTATAAAGGCAAAATATTTGTAGCCACAATACATACACCCGTAGAAAAAGAACACTTAAATAAAGGTATTAGTTTTGGTTTAGATGAACTTACCAGACCCTACGACAACTGGGAAATTATTAGAATATTTTTACGCATATTATTTAAAAAAGGAAAAAGAGAAAAGAACAGAAACTATATATGCAGCGAGTTGGTACAAGCCATTTACGCCAAGGCTGGTATATACTTTAAATTTACCGACAGCTACATAAGTCCCGATAGCATTTGGAAAGATGAACGTGTAGAAGCAAAGTATAGGGTGTTATAGTTTTTTATGGAGCCAGCTTTTGTAGTGCTATTTTACTTCATTTGCGTCGCACATTTTAAACTATGGATGAAGATGTAGCTTTTATATAAGCGTAGGATAACTTAACACATCATCATGAATTATAATCAACTACCAATAACCAAAAATATTGGTTAATAATAATGTTGAAGATAAAATAATAGTTCTAAATTTTCATTTCAATGTATTTAAAATAAAACTGTGATATTTTTATTTAAATAGAAACTAATAAATGTTAAAGAAATTAAAGCTACCAACTGCCACTACACTTATGATGCTGGTAATTATTATGGCTGCTATTGGCACTTGGATTTTACCAGCAGGGCAATACAGCAAATTAATAAACAATCATAACAATGCTTTTGTCGTCAGCTCCAAAACTGGCTCAGTTTCGTTGCCCTTCACTCAAAAAATATTAGATAGCCTATCTATCAAAATTTCTTTACAAAAATTTATTAATGCGGATATTCAAAAACCTATTTCGATACCTAATACCTATGTACAAGATGATAAAAAGCCACAGGGTTTTATAGCCATACTACAAGCACCTATTAAGGGTATAGTAGATAGCATAGATATAGTTTTATTTATTTTAATCATGGGTGGATTTATGCAAGTTTTTAATAACACAGGTGCATTGTTTGCTGGCATACATGCACTTGCCCATAGTATGAAAGGTAGAGAACGCTTGCTCATCATCGTTTTAACTTTTATTTTTTCTTTTTGTGGTGGATCTTATGGTATGGATGTTGAATCGATTGTTTTTTATCCCGTGTTAGTACCTCTTTTTTTGGCAGCTGGTTACGATTTAATAGTACCACTGGCAATTGTTTTTGGTGGAGCTTCTATTGGTTATATTGCTAGTTTCTCTAATCCTTTTTCTACTATTATTGCTAGCAATACTATTGGCATAAGTTGGTTAGAAGGTTTGTACGAAAGAATTCTATTCTTTATTGTTTCTACCTCCTTATTTATTTGGTATTTATTAAGATATGCTGGTAAGGTTAAGAAAAATCCAACAGCATCGGTGGTGTATCAAATAGACGGAATACTAAATACTAAAGTGGATATGCCAGAAGTGGATAAGCAAGCTACGGCATCACTAACGTTAAAAACAAAAGCTCTATTACTTATATTTTTTCTCACTTTCATGAGTATGATAGTAGGTATCATTTTTTTTAAATGGTGGACAGTAGAAATGTCGGCTTTATTTTTAGGTTCTTCTATTTTAATAGCTTTTATAGAAAAATTGGGTGAAAGAAATTTTGTTGTAGAATTTACTAAAGGAATGGGGTCTCTGCTAACTGTAGCTATAATAGTAGGCTTGGCTAGGGGTGTAACCATTATGCTAAACGATGGAATGGTAAGCGATTCTATTTTGTATTACGCATCCAATGTGGTGAAGCATTTTCATCCAATGCTATTTATTATACTAATTATGTTGTTTTATTTTTTCTTTACTATTCCAGTTAGTTCATCATCGGGTATGGCAGTACTTACTATGCCTATTATAGGTTCGCTAGCTATTTTATTAAATATTCCTGGCAGAGAAGTAGTAAATTCTTATTTGTACGGCATTGGCATTATGTATTTAATTACACCAACTGGTTCTGTATTTCCTGCACTTGCTATGGTAAACGTAAGCTATAAAGCATGGTTAAAGTTCATCGTTCCATTTGTAATCATGTTACTTATGTTGGGTGCTGCATTTTTAATGATTGGGATTAAGATTTAAAAAAATATAATTAACACGTTTGTGGGGTTAATCTGCTAGAGTATGTTTAATTCTATCAACGGGTATGTATTAATCTTAGATAAAGCTGGGTGGCATACAAGCCAAACATTACAGATGGCAGAAAACATCAAACTGATGCACCTAAACCCTTATTCCCCAGAACAAAATCCTGTAGACTACTTTGGAGATAAATCAGAAGAAAATATTTTCATAACATAATATTCAATAGCCTCGATGATGTAGAGAATACCTTAACCGATGCTTTATTAAACTATCACTTGCAATAGGATAGTGTGATCAAATTGTAAAAAAGTTTTTTATCTATATAGTCGTCCCTCAAAAAGTCATTTTTAATTTGTGGGCACAAAACTGCCAATAAATATTTGTGAGTAAAGCACAGATAAGTTG
>JAYVRD010000157.1:0-7128 GCA_043776595.1 Chitinophagaceae bacterium
CATCTCTGCTTTTGAGCAACTCAACCAAGCGTTTCCTGAAACTGAATTGGTAATGATTGGGCCCTACTCAACCGAAATAGAAACAATTGCCCTTGCTACTGGGTTGGTGGGGAAAAATATTTTTTTTACTGGGGCATTAAGCTATGCTCAAGTTGCAGCACAATTACAGCAAGGCGATGCCTTCGTTCTTTTTAGCCTGTATGAAAACTTGCCTTGCGTTATTATAGAAGCTTTGTGTTGTGGGTTACCAGTTATTGCCTCTGCTGTTGGTGGCATACCAGAATTGATTAATGAAACCAATGGTATTTTAACCAAAAGTTTAAACGAAAAAGACCTACTAAACGCCATGAAAAAAATGGTTGGTGCAGCAAACAGCTTCAATCCAGCGTCTATAAGTGCAGGTGCTGCTGTTACATTCAGTTATCATACAGTGGGGCAAAAAATAAATGACGTTTACCAGTCGTTAATATAACAATCAATTTAATTGCTAGTTATCACACATGTATTATCTTGCAGCATCCTAATTCTGAAACACAAAACTCACCCCTACTGCCTTATTTTTACTTTCAATTTTTACGGTAAGGAAAAACACGATCATACGTTTTTTAAACATAAGTTGTAATTTGGATAGCAATGAAAAAAACTCTTCTTTCAATTTCAATATTGGTGGCTGGCTTTAATGCACATGCTCAATTTCGTAAATACTCTAACGAGTTTTTAAATATTGGTGCTGGTGCAAGGGCTTTGGCTATGGGTGGTGCTAATGTAGCCAGTGTAAAAGATGCTACTGCTGGTTATTGGAATCCTGCTGGCTTAGCAGAAGTTAGAGACCAACCTTCCGTTGGTTTTATGCATGCCGAATATTTTACAGGCATTGGTAAGTACGATTATGCCACTATTGCCCTGCCATCAAAAAATGATAAACGCACACTCGGCATTTCCTTCTTGCGTTTTGCAGTAGACGATATACCCAACACTTTATATTTAGTAGAACCTGATGGCTCTATTAATTACAACAACATTACTACGTTTTCATCGGCAGATTATGCTGTGTTGCTTTCTTATTCGCAAAAAATAAAAGACGAGGAAGATAAAAAGATAAGCTTTGGTGGCAATGCTAAAATTATTTATCGCAAAGTAGGCACGTTTGCCCATGCTTGGGGTTTTGGCTTAGATGCTGGCTTTAGAATAGCTACACCAAAATGGCATTTGGGTTTGGTGGCAAGAGATGTAACCACCACTTTTAATGCATGGAGCTTTACGTTTACCGATAGAGAAAAAGAAGTGCTTTACCTAACTAATAACGATATACCTATAAAGAGTACAGAAATGACAGCCCCACGCCTAATAGCTGGCTATGGCTACAATTTTAAACTAGGTAAAAAAGTAACGCTAATGGCGGAAGCTAATTTAGATTTTACGTTTGATGGTAAACGAAATACTGTGGTAAGTAGTAATGTGGTAAGTGTAGACCCAAGAGTGGGTGTAGAAGCCAATTTTAATGATGCTTTTTTCTTACGTGCAGGTATTTCTAATTTTCAAAAAGCATTAGCCGATGGGGATACACTCAACCAAAAAAAGGTTTGGATTTATCAACCAGCATTGGGTGCTGGCTTTAAGTTGGGCAATGTAAAAATTGATTACGCTTTTACCAACTTAGCCAACCAAAGCAACCCTTTGTACACGCATGTGTTTAGCATCATGGTAGATTTGGTGAAGAAGGAGAAGAAGTAAAGCCCCTATCCCCTAAAGGGGGGAAATGGAGAAGATGATGTAGTAGTTTTTCTTTTGGTTACGAGCAGTAGTATTTCATAGCATCGTCTGTTGCGTCGCACACTTGTACTGTGAGAACCTTGAGGAGCTTTCATCGAAGAGAATTATAACAAGTAGAATGTTTTGCTTCGCAAAATGGGGAAATAGGAACACAGATGACACGGATTGGATGGATTTTTTTTGATACAATGTTTTACGAAACAAAATAGAATCAGTGTACATCTATTAAATCTGTGTCATCCGTGTGCTAGTCCTTCGATAAAAGTTAAATAGATATTCGTAGCTTAACATGTGCGACGCAACCGAAGTTTAATAGTAGAGCAAAAGCTGACTACAAAAAAATAAAAAATAGTTTTTACAATATGAAAAAGTGGAGTATCATTTTGTTGGTGTTGTTTAGTAACAAGTTGTTAGCTCAACCGCTGAACAACGAGTGGATTGACTACAACAAAACTTATTATAAGTTTAAGGTGGGGGCTACAGGTTTGTATCGTATCAATCAAAGTATTTTGCCCCCCGATGTTAGTGCAACATCGGCAGATCAATTTCAACTTTGGCGTAATGGTGTACAAGTACCTATTTATACTAGTGTAGCTACTGGTTCATTGGGCAATACTGGTTTTATAGAATTTTGGGGCGAAAAAAATGACGGCAAACCAGATAAAGATTTGTACTTAATTACTGCCTATCAACTATCGGATAAACTGAGTTTACTAAGTGATACAGCTAGTTATTTTTTAACTGTTAATTCAGTTACTACAGCAAACCTTCGTTATACTACAACAGCTAACAATATTGCAGGCAATACCTTGCCTGCCGAAACAAGTTTTACAGAAAGCCTCCGCTACAATTTTGCAGAGCAAATAAATAAAGGCTTGGCAAGTAATGTGGGCGAATATGTGTATTCATCGTCTTATGATATTGGAGAGATGTGGAGTAGCTTTGATATTTCGCCTGGTAGCCCAAGAACAATTACACTCAATAATTTATTTCCAGCAAGTAGTGGTACAGCCAGTTTTAAAATTTCATTGGCGGGTACTGCTTCTAATTTTTCGAGAACGGTAGATGTATTGGTAAACAGTGCTACGGCTATTGCCAACCAAAGTATATCGGCTTTTGATGCCAATGTGTATAGCAATAATGCTTTGCCATTTTCAGCTATTAATAGCGGTACGGCTGCCATTAAAATAAGCAACAATAGCACCACCACTACCGATAGAATTGTAAGTGGTTTTTTTCAACTAGATTATTCTAAGCAATTCAATTTTGGCGGTGCAAGCAATTATGCTTTTAGTATGCCTGCATCTGCAGTAGGTAATTATTTAGTTATTACTGGTTTTTCATACACTACTGCACCTGTGCTATACGACATTACCAACAAAAGAAGATATGTAACTGATATTTCTGTAACTGGTGCAGTAAGGGTAGTGCTACAAGCAAGTGCAACTGCAAGAGATTTGGTATTAGTGAGCCAAGATGCGAGCAATATAAAACCTGTAACCAGTTTACTACAAAGAAATTTTATAAATTATAATACAGCTGCTAATCAAGGTAATTATTTAATTATATCTCATAAAGTGTTGGGCTTAAGTGCAGGTGGTGCTGTAGATAATTACAAGTTGTATCGCAACAGTGCAGCAGGTGGCAGCTATAATACTAAAATTTTTGATATTGATGAACTAACCGACCAGTTTGCTTTTGGTATAAAAAAACATCCATTAAGCATTAAAAACTTTTTACGTTTTGCAAGAACTAATTTTTCTAGTGCACCTAAGTTTTGCTTTCTAATTGGCAAAGGTGTTACCTACGATTATGCACGTTTGGCAGATGGCAACCCAAGCACCGAAGCTTTAAACCTAATACCTACTTGGGGTTTTCCAGGTTCGGATATTTTACTAGGCTCTAATAGTATGGATCCATTAATGGCTACACCTATTGGGCGTTTGAGTGCCATTAACCAAACTGAAGTAAATATTTATTTACAAAAAATGAGAGATTATGAGGCTGCACAAAACAATACTACCCAAACCATTGCCAACAAATCATGGATGAAAAATATGGTGCATGTTGCTGGTGCAGGAGATGCAGGTTTGGCTACCTTGTTACCATTGTTCTTAGCTAATTATCAAGCTACTGTAGAAGATAGTTTGATGGGTGCAAAAGTGTACCCATTTGGTAAAACAACTACTGGACCAGTTACTAGCATAAACGATGCTTTGCTTACCAGTTTGTTTAATAATGGTATTGGTATGCTTACTTATTTTGGACACGGCTCGGTTACTACATTAGATTATAATATAGCTCAACCTTATGATTACAATAACCAAGGAAAATATCCTTTGTTTTTAATGTTGGGATGTAATGTAGGACACATGTTTACATTAGATGATGCTCGTTTAAGTTCATCTCAAACTACTTGGAGCGAAACATATGTATTGGCAAATCAACGTGGTGGCATTGGAGCTATTGCTAGTTCCCACTTTGGGTTGGTAGGAAATTTAGATACTTATGCAAGCCAGCTATACAAATCGTTTGGGCGTACACAATACAACAAACCTATCACGCTTGCGATGCAAGAAACCAATCAAATTTTATTTGCAGCATCGCCAGATTATTTTACAAGATTGCATTTAGAACAGCATAATTTACATGGTGATCCTGCACTTAAAGTAAATGCAAGTGCCTTGCCCGATTATGCTGTAGAAGATGCACAGGTAAGTATCAGTCCATCGTTTTTAACAGTTGCTAATACAAGCTATAAAGTAAAAGCCAATTTTTATAATTTAGGTAAAGCAGTTGGCAAAGGCATTTCATTGGGTACGCCCGATTCTGTAAGAGTAACTTTTAAACAACGTTACCCAGATAATAGTGTGGCTATCATTTACCAAAAAAATATTAAGCCTAGTATACGCTATGCAGATAGTGTAGAGTTTGATGTGCCTATTATTCCTACAAGAGATAAAGGCAGTAACGATTTAATTGTGTCTATAGATGATAACTTGGTTTATGCTGAGATTACAGAAAGCAATAACAACCTTACCAAAAACTTTTTCGTTTTTGAGAATGATGTAAAACCTATTTATCCATACAATTTTTCTATTGTAAATAAACAAGGTATTAAGCTTACTGCAAGTACCGATAACCCATTTGCACCCAATGCACAGTATGTAATGGAAATGGATACAACCGAGTTGTTTAACTCTACCTCAAAAGTGGTACGTAATGCTACCAGTATTGGCGGTGTGTTAGAGTTTGACCCAGGTGCTTTTGGTGCAGATAGCACTGTATATTATTGGAGAGTTGCTGTAGTACCTACTGCTGGGCAGTACAAATGGAATACGAGCAGCTTTGTATTCATCAACAATAGTAGTAATGGTTTTAATCAATCTCATTTTTATCAACACACAAAATCTATTGGGGATAGAATTTTTATAGATAGTGCTACACGCAAATGGAAATACAAAAATAAACTCAGCCGTATAGATATTCGTCATTCTATTTATGGCTACAATGGTGCTAATGAAGATGGAGATTTTCATGTAGGAATTGATGGAGCACAAATCATAAGAAGTGCTTGTGTAGGAAAATCTATTATTATTAACGTACTAGACCCTGTAACCTTAAAGCCTTGGTTTAACCAAGCTGTGCCAGGCCCAGTGCAAACAACCATTCCTTTAGTAGGTATGTTTATGCAAAGTGCCAATTACTGTGGACCACAATCAACCACTTACCCATCATTAATTGGTAGAGAATATAATTTTGAATACCAGTATTGGGATACCAGCGGAAGACGTAAGCTAAAAGATTTTTTAAATTGGATTCCTAATGGCATGTTGGTAGTTGCAAGGTTAATTATGGACGATCCTTTCAATCCTCAAAATCCTTATATAAATGTTTGGAAGAACGATAGAAACATTTATGGTGTAGGTAATACGTTGTACGATAAACTAAATGCTGCTGGCTTTAATAATTTAGACTCATTCAATCGTCCTCGTACTTGGGCTTTTGTGTATAAGAAAAATGATGCTTCATTTCCACCTATCACAAAGTTTAGTGCCAACTTGTACGAGACTATCATTTTTGCTTTTGATTATGCTTCGTCAGATACTTTAGGTAATATCAGTTCTCCAAAATTTGGCCCAGCTGTAAATTGGAAAAATATAGTTTGGCGTGGGGCAAGAAGTGAAACCAATGGAGATGCCATGAACATAAATGTAGTGGGTATAAAACCTACTGGGCAAGAGGATATTCTATTTACATTGAATGAAGCACAAACTAGCCAAAGCCTTGCATCAGTAAATGCCACAACATACCCCTACATAAAATTGGTAATGCGTAATGCCGATAGTGTAAACCTTACCCCTTATCAGCTTAGATATTGGATGCTTACATACGACCCTGTGCCAGAAGGTGCTATTGCTCCTAACTTATACTTTACATTTAAAGATACTTTAGATGTGGGCGAAAACTTAAACCTTGGCATAGCATTTAAAAATGTAAGTGATGCTAGTTTTGCCGACAGCTTAAAGCTAAAACTAACAGTTACAGGTAGTAACAATGCTACCACTTCTTTTAACTTACCAAGAATTAAAAAGCCTTTGCCAGGCGACACAGTAAGGATAAATACCAGTATAAGTACCACTGCATTTACAGGCACCAATACTTTGTATGTAGATGTTAATCCTGATAATGATCCACAACGTGTAGCAGAGCAAACACACGTTAATAATTTCTTCTACAAAAACTTTACAGTAAAAGGAGATAACATAAAACCCTTGTTAGATGTTACGTTTGATGGCGTGCATATTCTCAATGGAGATATTGTTTCATCTAAGCCACATATAACGGTTAAGCTAAAAGATGAATCGAAGTTTTTATTACTAAACGATACTGCAGGTGCTACCATTACTTTACAATATCCAGATAATAGTATTAGACGTTTTAGATACGGTACAGACACTTTAAAGTTTACTGCAGCAATTACTGGCAATACCAACGAAGCATTAATTGATTTTACACCAACATTACCTAGCGATGGTGAATACATTTTAATAGTGAAAGGAAAAGATAGAACTGGTAATAATACAGGCACTGTTGAATATAGGGTTACGTTCAACGTATATAACACGCCCATGATTACCAATATGTTTAATTATCCCAATCCGTTTACTACTTCAACGGCATTTGTGTTTACACTTACTGGCAGCCAATTGCCCAGCAACATACGTATACAAGTGCTTACCATTACTGGCAAAGTGGTAAAAGAAATTAATAAAGATGAATTGGGACCACTACATATTGGTAGAAACATAACTGAATATAAATGGGATGGTACCGACCAGTATGGTTCTAAAT
>JAYVRD010000158.1:0-26659 GCA_043776595.1 Chitinophagaceae bacterium
TCTGTTTTCGCAAAAAACGGTGGGCACAAATAGCCAATAATTGGCAGTGCCTACGCTACCATCTGGACGATGATAACCATTAAATGTACGCCCAGCAAATTTTGAAACATCGGGTGCGTGCCACACGTAATTATAAGGTCTAAATTCATACGGGTCAGCGGCGTGCTTTAAATTTTCGGTACTCATTCTCATTCCCTTCAACACAAAGTGTTGAATTTTACCTACAAGTACGCCATACATAATTACTTCATCGCCTGTGTTCATATCGGCTACATAAAATTTATGCTTGGCTGGTATGTCTTCTTGCAAAATAAAATCTTTGCCATTGTAGTGTACAGTTTCTCCTTTTGCAAGGTTTTGCAGTGCTACTATTACATTGTCTTTAGAATTTATTTTTAATACTTTATTCACTTTATTGAAAAGTTAATTTGTTTATTGGTTAACTATTTTATTAATGGCGGTGCATTGCTAAATAGTACTACATAGCTTAAAATGTGCGACGCAACCGCAGCTAAAATTATGTTCTATAGCTGGCTACATTATTGCCTTTTGTATTAAATGCCTACTTGCTCCTTATTTTTTTCTAACTCTTGTAATGTATTTAATAAATGACCTTGTTGAAACGCTTGCAAATAATTATTTACTGCATGGGCAAAGCCAGATAATTTATTTAAATCTGTTCCCCACAAATCGGTATTACCTAATGTTTTTGTTACTACTTCTGCTGCTGTGTTTTTACTCCATAATTGGTAATAGAGTGCAGCAAATTCATCGTTTATATGATATAGCTCTCCATTGCGATTACCATAATATTTATCATCATTTTTTTCTTCTGCTTTCATAAATAAAAGATAAGCTGCAAATCCAGCAGCCATGTAACTTGGCACATCATCGTAGCGATTATAATGCTGGATAATTAATGGCAGGTTACGCATCTTCATTTTGCTAGTAAAGTTCATGGTGATGCCGAGCCAACGATGGTCGATATTTGGATTTCGGAAACGGTCTATAACTTCTTTTGCAAAGTCGTAAGCTTGTAGCCTTGAAATTTCTACGTTCTCAATGCAAGGGGAAATTTCATGTGTCATTAAATCGTGCAGATACAAGCTAAATGTTTTATCTGCCATGGCGTCTTTTACAGTATTAAAACCTGCAAGGTATGCCAAGCCACTGCTGAACGTGTGTGTACCATTTAGCAAACGTAATTTTAGCTCCCGAAATTTATTGATGTTGGGTGCTATGATAATGCCTTCATCTACTTGGCTAAACGATAAAATATTTTTGCTTTTTTTGTTTGAAGTTTCGATAGCCCAAAGACTGTATGGCTCACTCATTATCATCAAATCATCGGTATAGCCTAAAGCTATTTCTGCAGCTGTGTGCTGATCTGCTGGCATTTTACCTGGCACAATTCTATCTACCAAAGAGTTACAAAAATCATTAGCAATTTCTAACCAGCTAATAAATGCTGTATCAAGTTTATTTTTTTCAGCCAACTGTACTATTATTAGTTTAAGCTTGGTACCATTATCAATAATTAATTCTGTAGGTACAATGGTTACCCCACATTCATTGCTACCATTAAAGGTTGTATATCGCTTATACAACCAAGCTAATAATTTGCCAGGAAAAGATGTTGGTGGATTATTGGTAATGCGATCGTTTTCATCTAACACAATACCTACTTCTGTTGTGTTGGATAAGATGAGTTGTATGTTTGCATCGGTAGCGGTTTTTAAAATTTCTGGCCAATTTATTTTGGCAGATAATACCCGACTGATAGAAGCGTTAATGATTGTTTCCTCAATCAACTGGTTACTCTTTAACCCTTTAATGCAATGTGTAAATAAATGATTTTGCTTGGAAAATTCATCGGCATCGCCGCTGCTTGTTGATTTTACAATTACAATGCTACCATTAAAAACGTTTTGCTTATTGGCTTTGTCTATATAATAATCGGGTAAGCCACGTAACAAAACACCAGTACCAAATTGCAATACTTTTTCGGGTAAGGTTAAAACGGAGGCAGATGGAATACTAATCCCCCCAGGCTTTATACTACTTAAAATTTGTTTGCTTAAAATCATTTGTTACTTTACTATTTTAGTGGATTCCATCTATTTCCAAAAACCCATTTTGCATTTATGTGTTTTGCCTTAGGACTACCTTTTACTTTATCTAAATTATTTTCAAACCATTTATAATCTCCTCCATTTCGGTGGCAATTAAAATAGTATTGTCTATCGCCCCACAAAATGGTGTTGGTTGTTACTACACGATAAATGGGTGTATCGGCCATAGCTTTGCTAAACGTACAGTTGATTAAATAAAAATGTGCCTCCCTATGCCAACGCCCCAACTTAAACCCTTCAAATCCATCAAAAGAACAGTTTACCAACACTGTTTTGGAATCCTCATATTTACTGCCATCATGCCAAATAGATGCTGAACCAGTATGGGCATAAAACCTACAACCTTCGGCATAAGCCCAACCACGGGGACAATAAAAATCCACACCACCTTCCATCTCACAGTTCTTAAAATAAAACATGCCGTCTTCTACATTCCAAGGACTTACTGTATCGCCAGCATACGCTTTTAAAATACAATTAATCACTTTTAACCTTGTAGTACTAAAGGAACGCAATGCCATTTGATGTCCTTCCTTACGAATTACTTTTTGATGCTTAGCAGTATCAGTAGCACAAGCAATGATTCGATCCTTGTCATTATCAAAACCATAACTATTGGTAATGGTTAAATTTTTTAAAGTAATATCATTGCCTTTTAGGTTTATGGTTGCCACACCCCAATCATCTATATTACTGCACCTAAATTCATCCCTTGCAATAGCCTGTAAAAAAACTGTCTTGTTTTTATCTTCTCCTTCTAAAATAATATTGTGCTTCTCAATAAAAATCTTCTCTCTATATATTCCATTTTTAATATAAATAATTCTTGGCCTTTTTGCACTATCGCTCAAACTATTTATAGCTGCTTGTATGGTGGTAAAATTTCCTTTACCATTAGCATCTACAATTATTTTTTGTCCCTTGGCAACAAAAAAATTTATCATTAATATTAAAAATAATTTAACCTTCATTTTCATTTTTGTAGCCAGCTTTATTGTTTCAATGTAGCTTCGGTTGCGTCGCACATGTGTAACTAAGAATTTCTATGTAGCTTTTAATACGATAATCAAAATCTCTTCTCAAATTATTTACCATACTTCTTTTTCCAACTTGGATATTCTTTCTGCAACAACTCTTTTGGCCATGTGCCATACCAAGCATAGCCAATTCTCCTTTCATGTTCTATTTCACTTACCTTATACTTCTTTATGCTATCTCTACCACTAAAAAACGGAATGTTGGAACCAATTTCATAAAATCTTGCCCATATCATGCTTGTTGAATCTTCTACAAGTACACGGTCTCTCCCTTTTGGCATTTTATCGTCGTTTACATCTATGTATCTATAGCCTTTTATTTTCACTTTTTCAAACCATTCAACTGCTGCTGTAATAGCTTTTTTAATTTCAGGGGATGGGTTTTCAATCTTCATTAAAAATTTTACAATACCCACACTTTCGTTACCACTTATAGAAACTAGTTCAAACTTTCTTGCCATAGCTGGTTGTAAAGTATTTTCATCGTATTGTGCACACCAAGCGGTTAATTGCTTCTTTACTTTAATCTGCGTTTTTAAAATACACTGTATGCCCCGTTGCACTGCTTTTTCAGCTTTGGGTATCAACTGGGCATTTACCACTTCAAAATCATTAGCCTTTTTTGTAACATCCCACAACACATTCAATGCATTAATCATGGCATCGTCGTTATACGTTATTTCATGTCTATAACTACTAAGATCTGGATAAAATTGAGGGAACCCACCATTCTTATACTGTGCATTCAACAAATATTTTATGCCATTCTCCGCAGCTACTAAATAGGCTTTATTATTTAGCAATTTATACTGCTTCAATAAATAGCGAATTTCTTTTGTGGTTGCATCGTTATCAATCGTTGCATCGTTGCGATTATGCTCATCTTTTATTGTTGCTTTCTCTGCATCATTGTACACTCTTTTGTAGTCAATCGACTTTTCTTCATAATGTTTTGGCCAGCCACCCTCACTGCGTTGAAACAAAAGCATATTATCTGCCACTACATCTTGTGCATTTACTACGGCACTATTTAAAAAAAACATAGCAACTAAAGCAAAAAAAAATATTTTTTTATTCAACTGCATGAATCAATTTTTCGTTTGTGCCAACACCCATTTTACTAAATCGTTAGCTGCTTTAAAATTGTCAAAATCCGCAGGTAGCTTTCTGCCATCAGTATATTCATTGTACAACCAAGGGTCTCCTACTGCAAACACAGTTCCTTTGCCCAGTTTGCTTATAGCCATCAACACATCACCCTTATCTGTATATACTGCTTTTGCATTACCACTCAACTTCAACGTTGAAATTTCTTTTAGATAAACTTTCTTGGCTGTTTTAAAAATTTCATTGCCGTTGTTTATCGTCAATGCACCTTGCTCAAACTGTTTACCTTCTACATGGTTTCTGCTATCCTCGTTAAAATGAATACCAAATTTTTCAGTAAGTTTATTAAAATGTTCAAAGTCTGCATTTGGTTTATCGTTATGAAAAATAACTAATACACCACCAGCTTTTACCCAATTGTATACAGCATCTACATCTTTACGTTGAACATAGTTTGGTGTTGGGTTATCTGCTACATTATCTGCATCTACAATTACATACACATTACTACCCTTTAAAGTAGATGCAGTGGGGGCAGCACTTAAAGTTTTAGTAGCAGCACCATTAGCATTAAATAAATTACCTAATAAAGAGAACCCACCATTACTTTTTTCATCCCATTTGTAATGCCAATATTTTTCTGTACCTGTTATGTCTTTCTTCTTTTCGCTATTAAAATAATTATCAAGCAATATAGTTTTGCCTTTGGCTATAGAAAGTGTTGGCAACATTTCCATTTCATTGCTTGCCAATAAAAATGCTCCTACACCCTTAGCATCATTTACAATTACTGGTTCACTCATGTAATATGCAAAACTTCCATCTCTATAAGGCTTGCCACCCAATCCACTTACTTTTACAGTACCGTATAAGTTGGTTTGCCCATCCTCTTCTTTTATAAATGTTTTAATAATGCCATTGTATCCTTTTTGTGCAATAGCAATTTTTTTTGCTGGCACATAGCCCTTTCTCACTCCCTTAGCTATTGCATATATAAATTGGCTTGATGCAGATGCTTCAAAATAGTTTTTATCTTTTCCTTCACCATCATAGTTCAAAATATCTTTCCATAAACCAGTTGATTTGTCTTGTTGTTTTTCTACAGCAACTACCAACCTATTAAGTATTGCTATCAAGTCTTTTCGCTTAGGATGATTTTCTGGAAAAAAATCCAACGCATCTACCAACGCCGTTGCATACCAACCCATAGCCCTTGCCCAAAATAATGGCGATGTGCCTGTTGTTTTATTAGCCCATTGCTGTTGCTTGCTTTCATCCCATGCATGATATAATAAACCTGTCTTTATATCTCTTGCATGTTTCTCCATCCAAATAAATTGATTGGCAACATCACTAAAAGTACTGTCTTCATGTGCAAGCATGGCATACTCTGCATAAAAAGGTTCTGCCATATACAAGCCATCCAACCACATTTGGTTTTCATAAATTTTCTTATGCCAAAAACCACCTTCTTTCGTTCGTGGGTGATGCCTCAATTGTTCACGAAGTAGTTGTGCAGCCTTCCAATATTTATCTTTTTCAGTTACCCTGTATAAAAACAAAGCCAGCTTGCCATTATTTATATGATCTATATTAAATTCATCAGGCTTATACGTTCGTATGCTTCCATCGTTTTGAATATAGAAGTCCATTTGCTTCTGTATGTAATCAAAATATTCGGTATTGCCTGTTTTATACCAAACGCCTTCCATACCTTTTAAAACAACACCCATATCATAACTCCATTTGCTAAAAACTGAGTCTTTCCAAATAGTGGTTACCGTTGCAGCCATGCGTTCACTATAATTTTGTGAATGGATATTTACAGCAAGCAATAAGCAAATTATTGTTATATTTTTTTTCATTTTTTGTTACTAGCTTTTTCTTCTTTGCTCAGCAGCGGTTGCGTCGCACATGTTTAGCAATCGAATATCTATGTAGCTTTTCCCACCAAATACTTAAGTGTCAATCATACTTATTAATTAATTTCTACCTTTTTTTCATCAGCACCAAAGCCTACTTCTAATTTTTTCTTTGCTTTGGTAGCATCTGTATGCAAAAGCTTTACTACACCAGTTCTACCGCCTTGTACTTGTAATAATATTTCGGCACTGTTGTATTTAATTTTATCTAACAAAATATTATCGCTGTTCAAAACATAAGCCAGCGGATTTGCTTCTTTCAATATCAAGTTAACCGCTTTAATATTTACACCACTTGCTTCTTGTATCTCTATTCCTTTGTTTGCAGTAAGTGTCATACTTTCAAGGTTAATATTTTTAATGTGCATTTCTGGAATACCTCTAATCAAAATGGCTTTCTCTGCACCATTACACACAATGTTTTTTACAAAAAAGTTTTTAAACTGAGGAGTTGTAGCATCTACAGTTTTAAATTCTACAACGGGTGGCTCACGTTTTTCGCCAGCTAAAGGCACAGGATCTTTTGCGGCGTAATACATATCAAACAAAATGGCTTCGCCAACAATATCTTTCATGGTGATACCATCAATAAAAATATTTTCTACAATACCACCTCTACCTCTTGTTGTTTTAAAACGAAGCCCAATATCTGTTCCAATAAAAGTGCAATTACTTACCCAAATATTTTTTGCACCACCACTCATTTCGCTACCAATAACAAAACCACCGTGTGCATGATATACCACACAGTTTTTTATAACGCCATTCTCTGTGGGCATATTTCTTTTTCTACCCTCTTCATCACGTCCACTTTTTATACAAATGCCATCATCGCCCACATCAAAAGTTGAATTTTCTATTAGGAAATTTTTACAACTTTCAATATCTATACCATCGCCATTTTGAGCATACCAAGGATTTTTTGCATACACATTTCTTACTGTTAAATCTTCGCACATTAAAGGGTGCAGGTTCCAAGCAGGTGAGTTTTGAAAAGTAACGCCTTCTAACAAAACTCTTTTGCATTTTGTAAGTACTACCAAATTCGGGCGAAGAAAATCTTTATATACTTCGGCATCGGCTTTTGTGGTACCTACAGCCAATACTCCTGGCATTTTTGCTTTACTACCTTTCACCGATTTTTCTGATGGATACCAAGTTTTTTTATCATCGCTTAATATGCCACCGCTTGCTACTTTATTTCTCCATTGGCTCTCTGTAAGTTTGTCTTTTTTTACCATACGCCAAGCATCTCCATTACCATCTACTATGCCTTTACCTGTGATAGCTATATTGGTAGCATTATTTGCAAACAAAGGAGATTGATTGCGATAGGTTGCCAATCCTTCCCAATTTGTTACTACCAATGGATACTGATTAAAGTCATCTGTAAATTGTAAAACTGCATTGGCAACTATGTGTAGGTTTACATTACTTTTTATTTCTACTGGACCAGTAAGCCAAAAACCAATAGGCACCAAAACAACGCCCCCACCTTTTTTATTACAAGCATCAACAGCTTTTTTAATAGCATCAGTATTTAAAGTAATGCCATCGGGCACAGCACCATAATTTTTAATATTAAACGTATCTTTCTTAAATTTGGGTAATGACACATCTGGCATTTTTTGGGCAGTTGCTGCACTAGGTACAAAAGATAGAATAGTCCAAATGGCAAGTAAAAAGTTGTGGCAGAATCGTTTCATATATATTTTTCGCTGGTCAAAAGTCTAAATACATTCATTATCAATAACAATTCTACTTAGTTATTGATGAAGGATGGTAGGAAAAGAATTGTTTTTTTACGCAATCGTTTCCGACATCGATTGAGATTTTTATCTATTTTTAAGGTTCGAAAAATAAGGACTTCAAAAGATTTTTAGGACTGAATGACAATATTCTGAAAAGTACTACCAATGTTGTTATTAAAACCCACTTACATTACACAAGATATAATAAGTATCCAATGAAATTTGAAGCTGTTACAATTAAAGATATTGCCAAAGCATTAGGACTTTCAACCTCAACTGTAAGCCGTGCTTTGCGAGATAGTTATGAAATAAGCCCAGAAACCAAAAAAGTGGTTTTGGAGTATGCTAAAGAAATAAACTATCGCCCCAACCCTATTGCATTAAGTTTAAAAGAAAAACGTAGTCGAAGCATCGGGATTATAGTTAGCGAAATTGCCAATAGCTTTTTTAGTCAAGCTATTAATGGAATAGAATCTGTAGCCCATGCACATGGCTATAATGTAATGATAACCCAAAGCCATGAGAGCTACGAAAACGAAGTTTCTAGCCTACAATTTCTTTCATCACGTAGTGTAGACGGTATCTTAATTTCTGTATCGGGCGAAACAAAAGACTTTACACATATTTCTTACCTGCACGATAGAAACTTACCCATTGTATGTTTTGATAGAGTTGTAGAAGGAATAAAAACCCACAAAGTAATTGCCGACAATTTTAAAGGTGCTTATGATGCTACCAATCACCTTGCAAAAAATGGCTTCAAACGAATTGCTACTTTAGCCAATTCAGAATATTTACATATTACCAAAGAGCGTTTAGCTGGTTATAAAAAAGCACTAGAAGATAATCATTTACCCTACGATGAAAATATTGTGAAGCATTGTATGCATGGTGGAATGATATACGATGAAGTAGAAGATGCCATGAATAGATTAATGAAAAATAAGCAAAAACCAGATGCCATTTTTGCTGGTGCAGATAAACTAACTACCAATTGCATACGCTACGCTAAAGCAAGAGGACTAAAAATACCTGACGATTTTGCCATAGTTGGTTTTAGTAATTTAGATTTAACTGAACTTATTTCTCCTTCCTTATCAATCGTACATCAACCTGCATTTGAAATGGGCAGAATAGCAGCAGAATATTTAATAAAACTAATTGAAGCTAAACGTCCAACTTCAGATTTTGAAACCAAAGTATTGGCTACAGAACTTTTTATAAGAGACAGTAGTGCTAAAAAGAAAGCAAAGAAATAAACTTATAATTCTTACCCGTTGGCGTAGTTAATCTGTTATAGTATGGTTAAGTCTACAAACAGGTTTATTGTATATAAACTTGTTTAAGAACTGTAAAACTGATAACGCATTTACTTTTGCTAATGCCTTAGACTTGAAGCCAGTAAGTGATTTGGCGTAATTACGTTGCAGCATAAACTGGTCACACAATTGCGAAAAAACAGTTTCAATTCTCTACAATACCTATAAACATTGAATTGTTGTTATTGTGTTGGGTGTCCCAGTTCGGAAGACAGGAGAGGCTGACCGCTTTATTTTATTCAAAATTTATGAAATTTTAAAGGGTAAACAACCTCAAAACAAAATCTCCCTAATTCATCCGTTCCTTCAAAAATTTTATTGCTTTTTCGTGTGCATCTTCTGTTGCCTCTTTTTTATAGCTTGGGTTGCTTGGGTTGGCAAAACCATGCCCAGCATCATATATGTACACCTCTATTTTTTTACCTATACTTTTCATATTCTGTTGAAAAGTGTTTACCACTTCTGGACCAATGCCTTTGTCCTTACTTCCAAAAAATCCAATCACGTCGCAGTTAATGGTTTTTAAACGCTCAATATCATTTTCTGGTCTACCGTAATACATAATACAACCAGCAGCTTGCTTACCAGCAAGTATAGTACTCTGCAAACTCCAGCCACCACCAAAGCACCAGCCTACCGTACAAATTTTTGCATCGGCACCAGCATAAGCCAATGCAGCTTTTACAATGTTTTCTAAACGCTCGGCTTTTGCACCTTGCATTAGCTTGCCAGCTTCATCGCCTTTGGTGGCTACTTTACCATCGTACATATCTAATGCTAGTACGTTTACATCGTCTAGTTCTCCAAAATAAGTTTCACTTTCTTTTTTTATATAGTCGTTTAGCCCCCACCATTCCTGTATTACAAATAACCACTTGTTGCTTGGCTTTTTGCTTTTTATAAAATAACCTTGAGCATCTTTTCCATCGGCTGCTGTAAAAGTTATAGTACTGCCTTTGGGGTTTTCTAATTTGTAGTACGCTGGATCTTCGTGCAGTTGGGCAAACCCTGGTTGGGCAGCATCTAACTGTATCATGTCTTTGGTAGCTAAGTTGTAACAACTAACTACACATTCGGGTGAAAGAAACTTTGGCTCTGGCTTTTTAAAACTATAGCCTAGTAATAAGGCAGTTGTAAAAGCTGCGGCAGATAGTAAGAGAAATTTTTTCATAATGCTGAAAGTGTTTGGTTAAGATGTACACGGTAAACTAACATTTACAAACCTTAGTTGGTTTAAAATCTGCTGTAATTTTTTCGGCAACCAATTTTCCTTTAGGTTTGTACGACCTCTGTAAGATTTCCTTACATTTTCAATTTTTAAAGGTCAGGGTTTTGCACAATAAATTGTGGATGCAACCATAAAAAAGTTGCCATGTGTGGTGTATTGTTCATAGAAGTTCCAAATGCTGAAGTGTGCGACGCAACAAAAGCTTAATAGTAGTAATACAGCTAAGACAATAAAAATATTTTTAAATACAGTTTGCTTCATTGGCACATAAGCTAATTGGTGAATTATTAAATTAGTAATATGGCAAAGTACATTTTTGTTACAGGTGGTGTAACCAGTAGTTTAGGTAAAGGTATTATAGCTGCTAGCCTTGCAAAATTGTTGCAGGCAAGGGGTTTTAAAGTTACCATCCAGAAGTTTGACCCCTATATAAACGTAGATCCTGGTACACTTAACCCTTACGAGCATGGCGAATGTTTTGTAACAGAAGATGGTGCCGAAACCGATTTAGACCTTGGGCATTACGAACGTTTCCTGAGCATTTTTACATCGCAAGAAAACAATGTAACCACAGGGCGTATTTACCAAACTGTAATTAATAAAGAACGTGCTGGCGATTTTTTGGGTAAAACAGTACAAGTTGTTCCGCATATAACCGATGAAATTAAAAGGCGAATGCAGTTGATTGGCAAAAAGAAAGAGTACGATATTATTATAACGGAATTAGGTGGTACCGTGGGCGATATTGAAAGTTTGCCTTTTATAGAAGCTGTTCGCCAGTTACAATGGGAGCTGCCAGAAGAAGACGTTGTAGTAGTGCATTTGACCCTAGTGCCTTACTTAAAAGCTGCTAAAGAATTAAAAACAAAACCAACGCAGCACAGCGTAAAAATGTTGAGTGAAACAGGCGTGCATCCTGATGTGATTGTGTGTAGAACAGAAGAACCTTTGGGCAACGATATTAAACGCAAGATTGCCCTTTTTTGCAATGTAAAGCAAGAGGCAGTAATAGAGGCAATGGATGCAAGCACCATTTACGAAGTGCCATTGCTGATGCTGCGTGAAAAACTGGATTTATATGTGATGAAGAAGTTGCACATTAAAGATTATCCAGAACCACAGCTTGATAAATGGAAAGGATTTTTAGACAAACTAAAATACCCAAAAGCCAAAGTAACTATTGGACTAATTGGTAAATATGTAGAGTTGCAAGATGCGTATAAATCTATCTTAGAAAGTTTTATACACGCAGGTGCTATGAATGAGGTAAAAGTACAAGTAGTAAATGTACACAGTGAGTTTATAGCCAAAGATAATGTAGCCGAAAAGTTAGAAGGTTTAGATGGCTTATTGGTGGCTCCAGGTTTTGGACTACGTGGTATTGAAGGAAAAATTGTGGCAGTACAATATGCTCGTGAACAGGGATTACCATTTTTTGGTATTTGCCTAGGCATGCAAATGGCAGTTATCGAATACGGCAGAAACGTATTGGGCTTAACCGATGCACACAGTACAGAAATGAATGCTAACACTACCAGCCCAGTAATAAACATGATGGAAGAACAGAAGAAAATAAAAATGATGGGTGGCACCATGCGTTTAGGAGCATACCCATGCGATATAAAAGAAGGTTCGCTGGCACACGAAGTATATGGACAACTGCATATAACCGAACGCCACCGTCACCGCTACGAGTTTAACAACGATTACTATGAAGCTTTTGAAAACGCTGGAATGATAATGAGTGGTAAAAATGCCGATACGGGTTTGGTAGAAATTATTGAACTACCTAATCATCCATTTTTCATTGGCGTACAATACCACCCCGAATTGAAAAGCACAGTGGAGCACCCAGCTCCTTTATTTGTAAGTTTTATTGGTGCTGCAAAAAAATACAACGAAACCAAGAGTGCTTTAATAAGTGATTTGCTAAAGAGAGAGTTAGCGTAATAGATTTTTGTAGCCAGCAGTAGGTTATCTATTTGGCTGCGGTTGCGTCGCACATGTTAAGCTTTAAGTTTATTATTTAGCAAGTACAATATAATTTATAGGCGTTGATACCACAACGCCTTTTCTTTTACCAACGGCAATGTCGAAAAACTTTTTTCTCTTTATTTTCATGTTTCCAAAATTTCAGCAACATGAATATGATAAAGCATTTACTTATTTTTATTTTAGCAGTCACCAGCTTTGTTACTGCAGCTCAGGGCATTAAATATACTACCGATGGTGATGGCTATTACCAAACTGAAAAGGGTAGTATTGTTAAAATTTCTTTGCCTTCGTTCACAAAAACAACAGTTGTAGCTCAAGATAAATTAATACCCACTGGGCAATCATCAGCTTTAAAACTAAGAGACTATGAGTTAAGTGAAGATGGCAAAAAACTACTCATATATACCAACACCAAAAAGGTTTGGCGTAAAGATACTAGAGGAGATTATTGGATGCTAAATATAGAAACCAACAACCTACAACAGTTGGGCAAAAGCCGTCCAGCATCATCTTTAATGTTTGCAAAAATTGCTCCCGATGGTACAAAAGCTGCTTATGTAAGTGAGCATAATATTTATGTAGAAGATTTAACTAACAACACTATCAAGCAAATAACGCTTGATGGAACGGATAGAATCATTAATGGCACTTTTGATTGGGTGTATGAAGAAGAGTTTGGTTGTAGAGATGGTTTTAGATGGAGTAGCGATAGCAAAAGCATCGCCTACTGGCAAATAGATGCTAGAAAAATAAAAAACTTTTTACTTATTAATAATACCGACTCTATCTATTCATTTACTAAACCTGTGGAATATCCTAAAGTTGGCGAAGATCCATCGGCTTGTAAAATTGGTGTAGTAAACATAGCTACTGCAAAAACAGTTTGGATGAAAGTACCAGGCAGTAATGTTCAAAATTATATACCACGTATGGAGTGGGCTGGCAATAGTAAAGAAATTATTATTCAACAACTCAATCGTAAGCAACAAGAAAGCAATATCTTATTGCTAAATGCAAAAACGGGCGAATCTAAAACCATTTACAACGAAAAAGACAATGCTTGGATAGATATCAAAAGCCGCTGGAACCATGACGACCCAACAGGTTGGGATTGGATAAACAATGATAACGATTTTTTGTGGGTGAGTGAAAAAGATGGTTGGAACCATATTTATGCTATAAGTAAAGATGGTAAAAAAGAAACCCTACTTACAAAAGGCAATTTTGATATGATTGATTTAGAAGCCATAGATAAAAAAAATGGTTTGGTGTATTTTTCTGCATCACCTAATAATGCCTTGCAAAAATATTTGTATAAAGTAAAAACCGATGGTAGCACCACTACACCAGAATTAGTAAGCCCTGCTAATTTACAAGGCACACATGGCTACAGCATATCGCCCAATGGTGCATTTGCCCAACATAATTTTAGTAATATAGCCACCCCACCAGCTAAAGAATGGGTAAGCTTACCCGACCATAAAAACATTGAAAAAAATGGCAAAACCATTACTCCAAAAACCGATAGTGATGGTGTTGAGTTTATTAAAATACCTGTAGACGATGTAGTGCTAGATGGCTGGATGATAAAACCCACCAACTTTGATAGTACCAAAAAATACCCAGTAGTATTTTATGTATATACCGAGCCAGGAGCTACCACAGTAAGCGATACTTATGGCAATGCTGGCACTTTCTTATATGGTGGAGATATGGCTGGCGATGGCTACATACAAATAAGTATAGATGGGCGTGGCACACCTGCACCTAAAGGTGCTGCATGGCGTAAAAGTATTTACAAAAAAGTAGGCGTATTAAACGTGCAAGACCAAGCAGCAGCAGCACGCCAAATTTTGCAATGGCCTTATGTAGATAGCAGTCGTATAGCAGTTTGGGGTTGGAGTGGTGGTGGGTCAACTACTTTAAATCTTATGTTTCAATACCCCAACATTTATAAAACAGGTATAGCCATTGCACCAGTGGCTTATAGGCTTAGCTACGATAATATTTATGAAGAACGCTACATGGGTTTAGACAAAGCCGACTACATAAAAGCATCTGCCATAACCTACGCCAAAAACCTAAAAGGCAATTTGTTGGTAGTACATGGCACTGGAGATGATAATGTGCATTATCAAAACACTGAAATGCTTGTAAACGAGTTGGTAAAATATGGTAAGCAATTTCAAATGATGGCCTACCCCAACCGCACACATGGTATTAGTGAAGGGCAAGGAACTTTTATGCACTTATCAAAATTATTTACTGAATACTTAAAAAGAAATTGTCCAGCTGGTGGACGTTAGTTTTAGAGGTAACAATAAAAGTCCCAAACACGATTTGTTGTTTGGGATTTTTTTATGCCATTTAGAACGAAGAAAAGAATCTGCTATAAAATTTATGTAGTAGTTTTTTTTAGCCAGCTTCAGTATACAAATGTAGCTGCGGTTGCGTCGCACATGTAAGACGATAGAATAACCATTAGGCTTTTATCATAGAGTAGAAAAGGTGTTAGAATAGAAGGACGATACCAAATTAAAAATTTTATTCTTTAGCCATTGAGAATCATAAAACTAGACTCCGAAAAATAGAACATAAAGCACCCTACGAGTATAGGCTATAAGTAAATAATCAATTTCTTTATTATTAATTGATAGGCTCATTTTTTTCTAGCAGAGTAATAAAGCCTATTAATTGCTTTCTATTTACTTCTTCTGGGGCTTGTGCCAATGCAAGTTTTGCATACTCAAGTGCTTTTTTATAATTTCCTAAAGCAGAATAACCCCTCATCATACCACCATTGGTAGGCCATACACCATTGTATTTTTTATAATTCATTTCAAACACTTCCATTGCTTCTTGTTTTTTGCCTTGTGCTAATAAGCTTCTTCCATAACCATGCATTTCATTAACTGTAGCCACAGCAATTGCTTCGTTTTTAATGATTTTTGCTTCATCAGATTTACCCATATTTTCCAATAATCCTGCTTTTATATTCAAAGCAGTAAATGTATTTTTTCCACCTAAATTGGGGCTAGTAGACGCATTTATCCAACCCAATGCTTGTTCATAATTTACATTGTTGTTTAAGCACCAATTAGCACCTGCCTCTAAACTTGTTGGGTCAAATCCAATAGCACCGCTTAATTGCTTTTGAATCTCTTCTAAAAAAGTTGCTTTAACATCAACAGTTATCGTAAATGGAATTCTCCAGCGTTCCCATTCCAAAGCAAGCTCTATACTGTTTTCTTTTTGATTGTTAAATGTGTAGTCTAATCTTTCTTTTAATACAGGTTGATTTTTTTGTTGCACAGTACTAACTCTTAAAACATCTGCTTCTTTATTGTAAAAATATGCACCCCAACCATTGGTGTTTTTATTAAAAATTAAAGTACAAGAATCAGGATAAATTGCTATAAAAAAACCATAATTACCAGCACTTAATTTTTTGCCATTAACGGTAACATCGGTACTAAAAGAAATATTGGTACTTTCATCTGCACCTGCACGCCAAGGCGATGGTATGTTTGAGCCAAAGCCTAATACTTCAAAACCATATGGAGCAACGCTCGTTCCCCAAATTTTTCCTTCACGACCTTTCACTCCAGGAGCATTCCAATGAATATTAATTGCAGTAACACCAACTTTCCTTCCAACTACACAAGGCCAATTAGTGTTTGTTGGTATTTGTAATGCTTGGGCTTGTAGCTTATGTTCGATTGAACAAAAAGAAATAACCAACAATAGTAAATACTTTTTCATGTTTACTTTTTTAGTGAAATTATTAATCAAATCTCTCACAAAAAAATTTTGCCTTTCTTCTTTATTGATAAGAGGTGTACAATACTGTTAAAAGGAATTGGAGTGCTGTCATTTTATAACAATACGCTCGTTTGAATTTTTTTACACAGAAAAACAAAAAAAATAAAAGGAACTACACCATCAACCAATATTGGTTGCAACACACGATATTGGTTAAGAATGTAGAGACTTTGGGCATAATTGGAAATACCAAAAAAGGCAAGATTTTTTACTAGACCTCTTTAATAAACTTTACTGTTGCAACCAACTCATTTAATTTATTATATAACTTAACAACATACACTCCAGAGGGCAATGAAGAAATATCAACTTGTTTAGTATCGTATTTATGCATCACTTCTTTGCCGTTACCTGATGAAATTATTACCCAGTTTAAATTATCCGTACAATTTGCATTGATGAATTTTTTTGTAGGATTAGGATAGATGTTTATAACCACCCTTTTATACTTTCCTTTTAAACTAATAATAGGAGAATATTCAAACTTACCGTCAAGGTCAACCTGCTTTAATCGGTAATAAAGAACAGGAATGTTTTTTGTCTGGTTATCTGTAAATGAATAAGATTTAATAGTGTTTGAATTTGCTGATGCAGAAATTCTTCCAATTTTTTCAAATGCAGTTTCGTTTACACTTCTTTCAATGTCGAAATAACTACTGTTAATTTCGGAAGTTGTTTGCCAGTTTAAAAAATTATAATCATCCTTATTTGTTCCTGTAAATGAAAGTAATTTAATGGGAAGCGGTGTGCTTGTCCATAAAGTACCATCAGTTTTATATTTAACAACAAAGCAGTCATTGTCCCCAATACTCGATAGATTTAAAGCATTTGCACCTAAAGGATTTACGTTTGCATTTGTACCATATAGTTGCCCAGTAATAATTGGATTGTTCTCTAGGTCAACCGATAAGCCAGCACTAATATTATTTGCAGCAGCTCCACTTCCACCAAAGTTTAATGCCCAATAACAAGTGTTTAAATCATTAGCATATTTAGCTAAAAAAATATCAGCAGTTGGTGAATTTGCAGTTCGAGTTATTGTTCCAAAAGTGGCTGTTCCATTCATCCATCCTGCAACAAATACATTATTGTTATTATCAAAAGAAACCCTGTGCCCACCATCACCTGCACCACTATTCATTCCTTTTGCAAATCTCAAATTGCCTAAGGCATCATAACTGGTTATAAACAATGCCGAATTTGAAATATTGGTAGTACCACCATTGGGGTCAAAGTTTACCGTATTGGTACCGCTTAACCTACCAGTAAAATAAGGATTCCCATTTTTGTCGCATCTTAATGCACCTGGTGAGATTAAATCTTGCAAAGTGCTACCAATTCGTTTTGCCCAACTTAAAAGCCCTGTTGCAGCAATATATTTTGCAATAAATATATCGTTTTGGCCTGCACTTGATAGTTCTAAAGATGTACCTAGTGGATTGAAGTTTACATTAGTTCCTCTAAAATTACCTGCTACATATAAATTGCCATTTGCATCCAAATCGCAAGCGGCATAAGTTTCATTAAAAACACTAGTCCCTTTAACATCTAAAATATCTACCCATTGACAAATACCATTGGTATTATATTTTGCAATAAACAAGCCTGCTGTTGCATCGGCAATGGAATAATTCATTGCTGTGCCTAATGGATTAAAATTCATAGTGCCGTGAAAGCCACCAACTACATAGCTGTTGCCTGCATTGTCTGTTGCAATATCCCAAGCTCTTTCTTGCGTTTCTTGCCCAATATTTCCTAAGCCGAATGCCCAAATGTAGTTACCGCTGCTATCGTACTTTGCTACAAAAATATCTTCGTTTCCTTGGGTTGAAATGGTGCCACCACCCGCAGGGTTGAAATTTGCATTTTGAGCACCTGTTAAAGCAGTGCTGCCAAAATAACCAGTAACATAAATATTTTTGTTGGCATCAGTTGCAATACCATGAGGTGCTTCGCTTGTTGTAGTACCGCCCATATGCTTGCCCCACAATAACTGACCTTGCGAATTATACTTGCACAAAGCTAATTGAGTAGCTGCCCCAGGTGCAGTTAGGTTAGTTGTACCATTTGGGTTTACGTTAATAGTGTTTTGAAATAATGAACCATTAATGTAATTATTACTTGCATCAACTGCACTTGCCTTGCCATATTCCATTCCTGCACTACTATATAAAATGGCAAAATTATTTTGACTGTAGCTTTGTAATTGCAAAAAGGAAAATAAAAAAATTGTGTAAAATACTCTTTTCATTTCTTTCTTTGTTTAGTAAGTATCAAATTTGAATATTAATATTGAAATGAACAATAACTAACAAAAATGTTACTAGCTAACTTTTAATATATTCTTTTACTGTACAACACTTTAAAAAAATAATTTAATGAAAAAAGTTGATGTTACTTGTCCGATAACAGCTTCTATGTCTGTTGTTGGAGGAAAATGGAAGTCTGTAATTCTTTGGTATTTGAAGGATGCTCCTATAAGATTTGGTGTTTTAAAAAAGCTTATTCCCGAGTGCTCTTTAAAGATGTTTAACGACAATCTAAAAGAATTGGAAAGGAATGGAATTGTAGTACGAAATGTGTTTGCTGAAGTTCCCCTGAAAGTGGAGTATAGTTTGTCTGATTATGGAAAAACACTTTTACCTGTTATCCTTTCATTAAGGCAGTGGGGCGTAATGCACTTAATTAAAAATCCTGAAATTATGAGCAACAATGATAACTTACGAGAAATGATTAAACTAATTGTTAAACACGAAGGTATTATCTAAAAATATATAGAAAATACTATGCACTAATGCCAACTTGAAAACAACTGCATGCAAGAAGTGCAGACTGCTTAAGTTTTGTACAAGATGTATTTTTAGTTACTTATTGCCTTCAATTTCTTTCAATCTATTTTTAGCCTCTTCATTTTCGGGATATAAAGCAATTGCTTTTTTATAATAAATGATAGCATTACTTTTTTGATTTAATGCTAGATAAATATTACCCATGGTTACCATCACCAAATCTCGGTTTGGAAATTCGGTTACATTATTTTCTGCAATAATTCTTGCGTCTTCATACCTTTTTAATGCTCTTAACTGATCTGCAAGAAAATTCATTGAAATCCAATCAATATAAAAATGTGCCGTATCAGCTTTCATTTGTTGATATGCTATAATAGCTTTTGTTGCACCGTCTGTAACTATCATTTTTTCTATTACTTTATGAACAGGTTGTTTTAAATGCACAGGTTTATTGTATAGTACTTTTGTTAAGTTGCCTATAATACCAAAAAAATCTGTTGGAGAACTGTTACAAAGAATAACAATCATACTGTTGGATGATGGAATACGAAGCATAAAAGACAAAAAGCCTTCTGTCATGCCTAAATGAAAATTAGAAGCAACACTATCTGTGGGCGAATATTTAAACATTTTATTAAACCAGCCAAAGCCATACTGAGCTGGACGCATACCAGGTGCAAACATGGCTGCAGTAAGTTTTGGATTGAGTAGGGTATTGTTGCTAAGTGCTGTTTGAAACTTAAAAATATCTTCCACTGTAGAATATATATCTCCCGTTCCCATCGTATTGGATTGGTCTCTAAAATCTGCACTTGTATAACCTCCAAAACTATAATCATAACCAGTTGCTCTTTTATTCACAATCTGTGTATGAAAATAAGAGCCAGAATTATTCATGCCAATTTTATTAAAAATATCTTCTTGCATTAATTGAGCATAAGATTTTCCTGTAACCTTTTCCATAATATAACCCAAAGTAAAATAGCCCCAACTACTATAATAATGTTTTGTACCAGGCTCAAATATTAATGCGGAATCGATAAAGATTTTTATATACTCATCTCGTGTAAAATTTTGTCGACTTATTCTAGGAAAAAAATCTTTTATAATATCATAATTGGGTATTCCAGCGGTATGGCTTAAGAGTTGTTTAATTGTAACCTTGCCCGAAGGTTTACCCAAAAATTCTGGAAGGTATTTTGAAAGGCTACTATCCAAATCAATCAACCCTTTTTGAACTTGAATAAGCATTAATACGGCAGTAAAAGGTTTTGAAACAGAACCAATCATAAATTTGGTATCGGTAGCATTTGGAATATTCCATTCTCTGTTTGCTAAACCAAAAGCTGATTTATAAATTACCTTGCCATTGCTTGCAACTAAAACACTACCATCAAACATATTGAAGTGGTGATAAGCTTTCATAATGTCGTTCAACTTGTGTTTTTTGCTTTGTGCAATACTTACAGTTGTTGTAAGAAGCAAAAAAGAAAGAAAGATTGCATAAGGTTTCATTTAGTATACATATTGAAAGTTGTAGAAGATAATTTTACTAATAACAGTGCAAGCAAATTATTAGTATAAAAAGGCTATCTGTAAATCAAGGTAAATAAACCAATTTTACAAAACAAACCTTCGCTTTTATAAAAGCTCAATTCTTATTCTATCGTTTAACATGTGCGACGCAACCGCAGCTTAATATATGTTCATTAGCTGGTTTCATAACCCTTCTTACCAATTTTATAAATAAACTAACCCTCTTTCTTTTTTTCGTCGGATGTTATTACTTGGATATTTTCTTTGGGTTTGGTGGCTGCTTGTTTGGCGGCTTGTAATTTTTTCTTTTCTTCGTTACGGCGTTGGCGTTCTTCTTTATCCAATAAATCTTTACGGTAAGTAAGGCTTATACCTGTTCTGTTTCGCTTGCCTGCGGTGGTGGTAAGATCTATATTGTCTTTATAAAAAGCAACGGCACGTAGAGTGCGGTTTTCATTTAAAATAAATTCTGCACGCAAATCGGGCAAGAAAACAAAGCTGCTGGTTTGGTTAGCAGTTTGTGCAGGATCAAACGCAAAATCAAAATCGCTACCAACAAAAAGTTCTATTCTATCGTTAGCTAATGTTTTGGCAAATTTTAAATTAGTATTTAGTCTATTGCCACCTGTAGTAGTGCCAGCATTGCTACCCACGCTGGATAAATTGTTGTTGTAAAATGAGGTGTTGAACTCGAACTTGATGCTCTTGTCTTTAAAGAGTTTGGAGAACAAATCGGTCATTACATTATTTAAACCTTTGGTTACTAAACTAGATACCGTACTTACTCCAATACTGGTAGCTGTGGTAGCATTGGCAGCATTGCCTTGGTAAGGTGAGAAGGAATTAAACACCACCAAAAACGCTACTTGTTTCAGCATTTCATTTTCATCGGCTTGAATTTTAGATAACATTTGCGATAAAGCAAAATCGTTTCTAACAGAACTGGTTTGCGGAAAATCGAAATGGAAATTAATATTAGGTTTGCTTAGTTTGCCTCTCAATTCTCCTACTACATACACATCTCCTTTGTAACCTTTTACATCGTTAAAAGAACCACTTTGGTTTGGTGGAATTAGATTTTCTAATTTAACACTAGTAGCTGTGTATTGTGCATCTACTTTTATATCGGCATTAAAAGCATCTCCTGTCCATTCTATATAATTACCTGCATCGGGCTTTAAAATAAACGGCTTTCGTATAAAACTTTGAAAACTAAAATTGTAGCTACCATTTTCAATATTATACCTACCTCTCATGCTCATGGGTTGGTTACTACTGGAGTGAATTTTTAATTTGCCATTGCCTCTGGCTTCAATTTTATCTCCCGTTATCTCATCCATAATCACAGCTATATCAACTTTGTTGTTGGCGGTTAAGTCTAGATCAACTGTAAGGTTATTATTAGAGTTTGTGTTAAGTGCAGCCATCTCGGTACCATATTGTTTAAATACAATAAAGTCAGCATCAGCACTTTCTTTTCCTATACTGTTGGGTAATACAATGTTAGAGCTGTCTGTTGGTTCGCCTGCAATGCTCATAAACATATTGTTCTCGGGTCCTTTTAAACTTAGCGTAGCCCTGCCTATTACTTTACCATAAAACTGTTGGTTATTTTTTATAGTTGTATTTAATAGTAATAGGCGGTTGGTGGCAAGGTCAAAGTCGAAACGCATGTCTTTAAAACCACGGTTATACAACTTACCTCTTACAGTACCCGTATGGTTGAGTGTATCTTTTATAGTAAACGTACCAAGGTCTAAAACACCATCATCAAAGTTTAAGTTCAAGGAATCTATTTTATAATACACCTGTGTAAAATTTACCTTTATACCTGCATCTATTAATTTTACTTTGCCTAACAATGTTGGCGATGATGGGTTACCCGAAATATCTAAAGAACCATAAGCCATGCCTTTCAAATCGGAGAATAAGGTAGTAAAAAATCTGTTTAATAAGTTTACGTTCGTCCGGTCTAATGTTATTTTGGTATGTAAAGGGGAGCTTACAGAATCTTTAATATCGTAAGTGCCCTCTGCTAAAAAATTATAAGCTTCATTAGGGGAAACTACTTTGTATTTAATAATGCCATCGGCTGAATAAGTACCATTTAAGTTGATAATGCCTATCGAATCCGCATCCAACCTAAACTGTTGCACTTGTATGTCTGCATCGGCATTAAACTTACCAAAAAAATCTTTTAAATGTACTTTGCCACTAGCTACCCCTTCTAAGTTCATGCCTTTTATAAAGAGTGTTGTAAAGTCGCCCATGTTTACATCTTTTAGCTTTACTACCAACTCATTTACATTGCTAGCAGCATCATCCACTACAGTTTCTAAAGAAATTTCTTGATAACCTTGTGTAAAACGAACGTCTTTTGCCGATACATAATTTTTACGCACCACTACTTCGCCATTCTTTTCTAAGTTCCATTTCTTTTCGTTTATTACAAAACTAGATGGCTTAAAGTTTACCCTTACACCATCTTCTAAAGTAAATACATCGGCAGTAAGGTTGGCTTCGTTTAACGTATTGTTAGCCCTTGTGTTGATGCTTACCAAAGAGTGATCGTTGGCAGCAGCAATAGTAAGGTGTGTGTTGGGGAAGGAGAAGCTATCGCTCAGAGCAAATTTTTCTACATCACCTATTAAGTTTAAGCTGTCCTGAGTTCCTTTGCCTATAAATTTTGCCCCACTTACTTCGTACTTTTTAAATTTAAAATATGGTACATCTGCTGTAAAATTAAATAGGTTTTGAGCCGTATTAATTTTGCCCGATAAACTTACATTGTTTAAGCCTGCAATATCTTTTGCAAATAATTTTAGGTATGGCTCAATGTCTTTGGTATTTAATGTTACTTCAAAATTTTGATTAGTAGGTACAGAGTAAGGTGCATTAATATAAGCTGGATAATACCTATGTAAAAACGCTTGAAAGCTATTGGGCAAACCAAGAATATTGAAGTCGCCTACAATAGTTGCCCCAAACTCATTACTGCTCATGCTTAGGGTTTTTCTTCCATCTACATAATAAGATTTAAGATTGAGTGAATCGAAACTTAAAGTAGTACTATCGTTTTTTAAAGTAGCGTTTAATAATTTGGCATCGCCTAAAAAGTTATCAATGTTTGTACCTGTAAAGTTTACGTCAAACAAGCCCGATAGTTGAATGCCATCGATAGTAAGGTTTAGCTTTTTCAAATCTCCTTTTACCAAATCGCCTACAATATTAAAACGTGGTTGCTCTCCATTAAAATCCATTTCTACTTGGCTGGTTAAATCAAAGTTTTTATCTGCACTTTTAAACTCACCAGTAAAATATTTCTTTTGAAAAGTACCGTCCAAAGTTAAATTATGGTAAGTATAACCATTGGCTTCTAACGATGATACTTTACCAGCAAATTTAGTTTTAAGTTTATCAATATTAAAACTGCTACCATCTACCTTACCATCAAAACTAATATTACCCAACACACTTGTGTTGAAGAATTTACCTAAATTAAATTGCTGCGTACTCACTATGCCTTTATATCTTGGTTCATCGTTTTTGCCACTGGGTAAATGCATGGTAAGGTTGGTGTACAAAGCACCTTGGTTACTGCTAATAGTGCCATTGGCAGCAAAATCTTTTATCGTTCCTTTAAAATCACCTTTATATTTTACTAGACCTAAGCTTGCAATATTTGGCGACTTTATTTTTACAATATCAGGGTAAAACAAAGCCACTTCTTTATAATCTGTTTGTACATTACCACCACTTAAAGTAATGAAGGCATTATTAATATTGGGCAAGCCTTTCATTTTTAAATTGCCACTTACGTACGTATTATTACCAGTACGCAAAAACAAATTAGCTATACTAAAATCTCCCACAGTACCTAAGTAGTTGCCACTAATATTTACTTCTTGCTTTAGCGTTTTTAGGGCTGGCGAAAAAAAGGCAATATCATCGCTGTGTATTACAGAGCCTTTCATTCTGGCATCCATAGATACTTTGGCTATAAAGTCTTTAAAGTCTTCATTAAAGTCAGTAAACTTCATGGCATAATAATCCTTTAGTTCACTTTTATTGGTTCGCATATCAAGCTTCGCAAACTCCATCACTTGAGGGGTAAGCTTAAAGACTGCTTTTAGTTTTTTTAGTTCCAATCCGCTACGTTCGTGTGCAGCAATATCTATATTGGTTTTAATGGTATCGTTTATAAAACTTAGCTTACTAAAAGATGCGTTGAGTTTGCTTAATATAATATGAGCCCCATCAAAACCCCTAGCAACTTCCTTACGAAGTAAATTTTCAAAAGCCAAATTGCCATTTGAAATATGTAGCGTATCCAAGGTTAAAAAAATACCCCCAGTATTAAAATACATGCCCGTGTCTTTGGGTGGTTTTAATTTTAGTGGGCGTTTACCTTCAAAATCTTGTTGGCTAAAAACTGGCTTATCCAGCATAATGCTTTTTATTAGGTAGCAGTTTTTCTTAAAATCTACCACATCAGCTTCCATAAGCATACTTCCTATTTTAACCACCATTAGCTGCCCCTTCCATTCATCATTAGTAAAAAAAGACACGTTTTTTAAATCTACCGTTTTCAAATCCAACTCAATACCACCGTCACTCTTCTTTTTGTTTGTAGCATTTTTTTTAGGGGATGAAAAATAGTCTATCAAAAATTGATGATTCCAAACACTATCGGTACTACGGTGTTGTTTTATTACAGCATCTTCCAAGCCCACATATTTTAGTTCTGCCTTGTCTTTTAAAAAGAACCAATCGGTAATGCGTATTTTTAATTTACCCGCATATAGCAAGGTATCTTTTTGCCTGTCTCTTATCAATGTACCTTCCAAATTCATTTTATCAAACAGCGAAAAGCTCACATGCTTAATACTTACCTGTGTATTCAAATCTTTAGAAATGCGGACAGTAACTTTTTTAACCAACCAATTTTGTACAGGCTCAGTTTGTATTAATAGCCATACAAGCACCACAAGCCCCAGTAAAATGAGGAATGTCCAGCGTAGTATTTTCAGAAATTTTTTCAGAATAGGAATTTTCGGGCTAAAGATAAAGATTAACCATGTAGGCAAAATCAATACCAGAAATCTAACGTATTAATGTTTAATTCATTTTATGAGGAAATTGTATGTAGCCAGCATCAGTATTTCAATTGGGCTGCGGTTGCGTCGCACATGTTTAGCTATGGAACATAAATTTAGCTCCTATCTAAGCGAAGAAAACAATAACCCCTACATCCGCTCCATCATCTTTTCCACCATCTTATAAGTAGCAGGACAGTATTCTACATTTTGTAGGTGTATATGTATGTATTCTATCATCTTCTTTTTCTTTAAGTGAGGAAAGCCAGCACAGTCCAATGGTCTTACTTCGTAAATGCTGCACATATTATTTTGTAAGTTTAAAAACTGGCAAGGCTGTTTTACGTTTACCCAATCACCATCTTTTTTATCATACTCCAGCCACTGCTTTTTAAAGTCGATAGGTCTTATTTCAAAATGTGCAGCAATCCGTTTTATATCTTTTGGAGTAAAAGTGGGTGTCATGCTTTTGCAGCAATTGGCACAGCTAAGGCAATCAATTTCTTTCCATACTTCTGCATCTATTATTTCAGCAGTAGCATCTAAATTTTTTGGTGGGTTCTTTTCTACCTTTCGCAAAAAACGTTTAAAAGTCTTTTGATGATAGCGTACTTTTTGCTTGAACGAACGAAGGTTTATGGGTTGCATGAAAATCAAAAATTGAAAACAAGAAATGGATAATTGTAAACAAAGCGAAAATAACAGAATAATTAACGCAATTTGCAATCTACCATACTCAATCATCAATTTACAATACCCATGTGGGAACCTTACAAAAAAGGATACAAAGCTTACCTTCAATTAGAAAAATCGCTAAGCGATAATTCAGTTGAAGCTTACGTAAGAGATGTAGAAAAACTAACAGCGTATTTACTTACCACCAGCAACACCAAAACCCCAGCTGATGTGGTTTTAAAAGACTTGC
>JAYVRD010000159.1:0-7077 GCA_043776595.1 Chitinophagaceae bacterium
AGGCAAAAAAGGAATATTTAGCATGAAGGAAGTGTTGGGATTACATAAACAAATAACCAAATCGTTATGAGGTTTGTAATACTTTTTTTCTTTTTAGTAATTATGTCTTCATCGGTAACTGCTCAAAAAAACAAAGCAATTATTGATAGCTTAGAGCGTGTTGCACTTACACAAAAAGATTCCTTACTGGCAAATACTTTTAACGAACTTACTTGGCAATACCGAACAGTAAACCAACAAAAAGCAATTGAATACGGCAATAAAGCCATTGATTTAGCTACCAAAATAAATTATCCCAAAAGCATAGCACAAGCCTATAACGACCTTGGTATTATTTACATGGATAAACAAGAATTTACTAAAGCCATTAACGCTTATGATAAGGCCTTACAAATTCGTGAAAAGCTGAAAGACCAGAATGGAATAGCTGCTGTGTATCTTAAAAAAGGAATCATTTACCAAAAGTCTGGCAAGTTTGATAAAGCTTTAGAAAATGGATTAAAAGCTTTAGAAATTTACGATATCATAAAAAATGATTTTGGCAAAGCCACTTCACAAAACAATATAGGGTTAGCAAATTATAATATTGGAAACCCAGTGGCAGCAATGAAATATTTAAAAGATTGTCTTGCAATTAGAGAACGACTAAAAGATAGAGCTGGACTTGCTGCTACCAATCTTGGCATTGGTAATATTTATTTTGATAATAACGAATATGCTGAAGCAAAAAAATATTTTGATAAGTCAGAAGAAATTGCTGCAAAAATTGGCGATACAGAAACGCTATCTGTTGTGTATCATAATTTGGCAGCTTGGAATGAAAAAGTAGGTTCAGCAAAAGATGGTATTGAATATGCCGAAGCTGCAATGGACTTGAGAAAAAAGAGAAAAGATATTAAGGGACAAGTAAGCACATTGAATGTGTGGGGTACATTACTTACCAAAGAAAAAAAATATGCTGTAGCCGAAGAGAAATTACAGGAGGGCTTGTTACTGGCCGATACTTTGGCAAGTTGTTTAATTGAAAAGCTGCGTATTTATAGGAGCTTACAAGATTTGTATGAGGCAACTGGTGACAATAAAAAAGTAATCAATGCTGCCCGTTTTGTAGTGCTTTTAGCCGATAGCTTGCACAACGAAGCTGCCACAAAACGGTTTGCAGAAATGGAAACCAAATACCAAACTTCTGAGAAGGAAAAACAAATACAACTTCAAAAAACGCAGCTTACACAAAAGTTATACGAGCTATCTAAAAATAAACTCGATTTATCGCAAGCCAATTTAGAAATTGCGAATAACGAGCTGGAACTTAAAACACAAACTGAAATTATTTTAGAACAACGATTAGACTCTACCCAAAAAGTAAAAAATATTCTAGCACTTACAGAACAATCTAAAATACAGCAGCTACAATTAAGTAATGAAAAATTAGAAAATCAGCGAAAAACAATAATACTTTTTGTAATTGCAGCATTGATAGCACTAGGAAGCTTGCTAGGTTATTCTTATTACCGCAGGTATAAATTACAACAACAAGCCGAGCTACAGCAAGAAATTTTAAAGCAGCAAGAACTTGCCACAAAAGGAATTTTAGAAGCCGAAGAAAACGAACGAAAACGTATTGCTGGAGATTTACACGATGGTGTTGGGCAAATGATGAGTGCTGCCAAAATGAACTTAAGTGCTATGGAAGCAGAAATACCTTTTGCAAACGATAACCAACGAAAAGTGTATGAAAAGGTGTTGAACTTGGTAGATGAAAGCTGTAGAGAAGTGCGTAGTGTAAGCCATAACATGATGCCTAATGCTTTATTAAAAAGTGGTTTGGCAAGTGCTATACGTGAGTTTATAAATCAAATAGATAGTAGGGTTATTAAAATAGATTTATACACCGAAGGGTTGAACGAAAAAATTGATGGCAATATTGAAACCGTTTTGTATAGGGTATTGCAAGAATGTGTAAATAACGTTATTAAACATGCAGGGGCAAATCATTTAGACATTTCATTAATAAAAGATGCAGATGGCATTGCTGCTACTATTGAAGACAATGGAAAAGGATTTGATGCGACCGATAAAACTAAGTTTGATGGCATAGGTTTAAAAAATATTCAAACACGTATTGGCTACCTTAAAGGCAGTGTAGAATGGAACTCTACGCCTGGCAATGGTACTTTAGTAGCCATACATGTACCTATTAGTTAAACAAAAAACCTTACTTTACACCTATATTTCTATTTTAACCCTAATGAAACACAAAAAAATACAAGTAGCTATTGTAGATGACCACCAAATTGTAATCGATGGCATTACATCATTACTTGATGGGCATGAAACGATTAACATTGTTACCACTACTACATCGCCAGTAAAAATGCTTTCTATGCTGGGAGAAAATAATATTGATATTTTGCTTACCGATATTATGATGCCTGAAATGACAGGGCAGCAATTATCAAAAAAAGTACGTCAGCAATTTCCTGAAATAAAAATTTTGGCGTTAAGTATGAGTGGACAAGGAGATGTAGTGAATGAAATGATAAATGATGCAGATATTAGTGGTTATGTATTAAAAAACATAGGCAAGCAAGAGCTGACGCATGCGATAGATAAAATAGCAAAAGGTGGCATTTATTTTAGTGAAGAAGTATTGAAAGAATTAGAAAAGTTTAGTAACGTAAAAAAAGATAATGAAGAAGCCCACTTGACCACAAGAGAAATTGAAATTATTAAACTTATAGAAAAAGAATTTTCTAATAAAGACATAGCCGATGCCTTGTTTATTAGCGAAAGAACTGTAGAAACGCACCGCAAAAATATTTTTAGAAAAACCAAAACAGGTAGTGTGATTGGTTTAATAAAATACGCTTACGAACACAAGTTGATTTAAACAATGCTTACTAAGAAGACACAATATGCTTTTAAGGCTTTAATGTATCTGGCCGAAAAAAAATCCGAATCGCCAGTTTTAATAACCGAAATCGCTAAGAAGAAAAAGATACCTCGTAAATTTTTAGAAGTAATTTTACTAGAACTTAAAACAGATGGTATACTCAATAGCAAAAAAGGTAAAGGTGGTGGATATTGGCTAGCTGTAAAGCCACAAACAATCTCTCTGTCTAAAATAATGAGATTAATAGATGGACCCATAGCCCTGCTGCCTTGTGTAAGCCTTAATTTTTATGAAAAATGCAAAAATTGCGATGAAAAAAACTGTGGGTTAAAAAGCGTAATGTGCCAAGTGAGAGATGCCTCATTGGCAATATTAGAACACAAAACTGTTGCAGATATTGCCAGCATTCAATAAATTTTTTAAAAAAACGTTTATTTTTAATATTAAAACCTAAATCATGAAAAAAATTGCTCTAGCAATTGTGCTGCTACCCTTACTTGCAACAGCACAAAAAAACACACTCAAAGTAAACCTTAGCTCATTAATTGCTAAAAATTACCATGTTACTTACGAAAGAAAATTAAGCAAAAGAACTTCCTTCTCCTTAGGGTTTAGGTACATGCCCAATGGAGAAGTTCCATTTCAAGATCAGTTTGAAAAAATTATTGATGACCCAGATGTAAATATTGGTCGTTACAGAATGGGGAATACTGCCATAACTCCAGAATTTAGGTTTTATATGAGCCGCAAAGGACAACGTGGTTTTTACATTGCACCTTATGGCAGGTATGCTAGCTTTAATATGACAGTACCTATAAAGTATAGCAGCACTACAGTATTGGGTACAGTAAAAAAAGATGCTGACTTTGAAGGAACTATTACTTCTATTAGCGGTGGTTTAATGTTTGGAGTACAATATCCAATAAGCAAACATTTTGTATTAGATATTTGGTTAATTGGTGCACATTATGGTAGCAGTTCGGGAGATCTAAATGTAAATTTTAACCCCAAGCTAAACAATACACCTCCTAATGATGAAGTATCCAGTTTAAGAACCGAATTAAACAGCTTAAAACCCGAGCCTTTTAAAATTACAAGCACTGTGGCAAACGATGGTTCATCTGCTCAAATAAAATCTGATGGACCTTGGGCTGGTGTACGTGGATTGGGTATTAATATTGGTTTTCGTTTTTAAAAATTACTACTAACCCTTATTGATAAAACAGCCTCGAAATTATTTTCGGGGCTGTTTTTTTGCTTAATAGTTTAGTCATAGCTAAACATGTGCGACGCAACCGCAGCTTAATATTTATTCGATAGCTGGCTACCAAAAAAACTCACACTAACCAGAAGGAAAATCCTACTTCAAATTCTGCAACATATCGGCAGTCATTTTTTCTAAATTATATTCATGTTGCCAGCCCCAATCTTTCCTAGCTACGCTATCATCTATGCTTTGTGGCCAACTATCAGCTATTTTTTGTCGGTAATCATCTTTATAGCTAATGGTAAATTCAGGTATATGCTTTTGTATAGCAGCAGCAATTTCTTTAGGCGAAAAACTAATAGCAGCAATGTTGTAGGATGTACGAATAGAAATTTTTTCAGCAGGAGCTTCCATTAATTCTATAGTAGCTTTTATAGCATCTTGCATATACATCATGCGCAAGTAAGTATCTTCTTGCAAAAAACATTCGTACTTTTTTTCCTCTAATGCTTCGTGAAAAATTTCTACAGCATAATCGGTAGTACCACCACCTGGTGCAGATTTGTAGCTTATTAAGCCCGGGTATCTAAGGCTTCTAACGTCTAACCCAAACCTATGGTTGTAATAATTGCACCAAAACTCACCTGCATATTTACTAATGCCATACACGGTTATAGGTTCTATCACCGTTTGTTGTGGGCAATTTTGCTTGGGGCTTGTGGGGCCAAACACAGCTATGCTACTTGGCCAATAAACTTTGTGCAACTTCTCTTCACGGGCAATATCTAGTACATTTAGCAAGCCTTGCATGTTTAAGTTCCAAGCAAGGTTGGGGTTCTTCTCCCCTGTTGCACTTAGTATAGCAGCTAGCAAATAAATCTGAGTAATGTTTTGTCGTATCACTTGCACATGCAGCATTTCTTTGTTCATCACATCTAGGCTTACATAAGGGCCTGTACCTTCTAGCAATGGGTTTTGTTCACGCAAATCACTAGCTACCACATTGGCATTGCCATATATTTTTCTAAGGGCAAGGGTAAGCTCTACACCAATTTGCCCACTTGCACCAATTACTAAAATTTTTTCTTTTACCATATTTTTTTGAGGGCTTTAACCTGTATAACATGATTAGCTAACAAGTAAACAAAAGTAATTGTAATGAGCATTAAACAAACAAGTGCTAGTGTTGAATTTTTTAATTAATTAAACAATCATTAATTTTTATGTGTAAATTTATTTTGCATAAATGCAGAACCCTCACTAAAGCAAAAAATAAAAATGCCGACCCTTCAAGAAATAAAAATAAAAGCAACTAATCTTCTCTAACAAGACAACTACAACGAAGCTTTACTTTTATACATAGAAATTTGGAACCAAGAAAAAAATGAAGTGCTTTGGTCAGACTATAATGAAAAAATAAAGATTGGTTAAATCATAACTTACTAAATGATGCTACAGAAATCCTTTCAAAAACAAATCAAAATGACAAATATTTAGGAACAATTTATACGAAGACAATTCTTGCAGTTGTTAAGCGATTAATTAATGATAAAGACTATCAAAATACTTTGAAATGGTTGGAACTGCTAGACTTCAATTTGCTTAACTAACTCATACTCCTTAATCATAAAACGATCAGTATCTAAATACTTTCGCTCTACTGTCATATCATTCGCTTCTATTGCTATAACAAAACCAATATAACTATTGATTCTGTTACCGAATTAGTTGACCTTCACAAGGCTGACGAAGTCACGACAAATGACTTATTTAAAACTATTGTACTGGCATTAAAGGCATCAATTGCTTTTGCTTTATTTTATCTAATGCTTGTTTCTTTTGCTTATCGCTTAGTTTAGATTTTACTGTTTTATTAAGTTGATAGCTTACTGCCAAACGAAAATTTCTAGTGTTAGTAGAGTTGAAACTTTCAATTGAAAAATTGCTACCATACGTGTACGTGGTAAACTGTTGTACCCTAAAAGGATCGATTACATTAAAGCTTACACTCAGCCTGCGGTTGAAGAATTTTCGCTGCACGCCAAGGTTCATATTGAGGTTGCTTTTGCTACGCCCCTGAGGGTCGGCAAAACTGCTATACCTTGCATTACCTTCAAAAGTTAGCACATTAGTAGGCGTAAAGTTGTAGTTAAAGCTAGTGTAAAAAGTGCCTCCATCTCTATACTTATACAATAGTTTTTCGGCTTCGCCATATTGATTGTAAGTGTAGCCAAAGCTGGTATTTATTCTAAATTTTTTACTAAAAGTATATCCACCCCAAACGCTAGATTCGTATTCGTTTCTGTTGCTAATGTTTTGATAAGTAGTTTGGGTTTTGCCACCATTATCTATTAGGGTGCGTATGCTATTAAATACATCTTTTACTTTATTGTACCCTAGCGATGCGTTGATATAATACTTGCCTTTAAAGTAGCTAAAGTTCCAATCAAAATTATCGGCTAGTTGTGGTTGCAAATAAGGATTTCCAAAACGAAGGTTGTAGGGGTCGCTATAATCTACATTGGGGTTTAGTTCTCCTATGCCTGGTCGTCTTATACTTGCCCTATACACTAAAGAACTGTTGAACTCTTTTGTAAAATCTTTTCGTAAAGTAAAGTTGGGTAGCAAGTTCCAATAATCGTTTGCCACATTTATAGAATTGCCTTTAATAAAATCAAAATCCATGAACGTATGCTCGGCTTGTACACCTGTTGTTAAACGCCAAGTGCTATCTATAGTAAATGTAACAGCAGTGCGAATAGTGAAAATATTTTGACGAAATTTAAAATCGTTACTCAACAAATCGTTGGGTATAAAAAGGCTATCGCTCTTGCGTAGAAAACTGGTATTGAGTTTATTGTGAAAATTGCCTGCCTGATAGGTAGCACCAGTAGAAAACATACTTCTTTTCCATTTTAGTGGCTTGTCATAATTTAATCGTAGGCTCCAATTATTATTGTAGCTATCAAAAAATTGG
>JAYVRD010000160.1:0-26493 GCA_043776595.1 Chitinophagaceae bacterium
TAAAAAACATACCCATTGTTGCAGAGTGATGTAGAAAGGAAAACAGTTATCCTTTGTTATTTTAAAAAAAGCGAAGTAATCAAATAAATAATACCTGCAAGCAAGGCACTTACCGGAATAGTTAGTATCCATGCCCACAGCAGGCTTACGGTAACTCCCCAACGTACGGCGCTTAACCGTTTGGTGGCACCTACACCAATAATAGCACCAGTAATGGTATGTGTTGTACTTACAGGGATACCCATTTGTTCGGTCATAAATAAAGTGAATGCACCGGCAGTTTCTGCAGCTACTCCTTCCAATGGTGTAACCTTGGTTATTTTAGTACCCATTGTTTTTACAATCTTCCATCCACCACTCATAGTGCCCAAGCCAATAGCCAAAAAACAAGAAATGGGTACCCAATCGGGTATAGATTTTACATCGGGTATGTAACGGCTAGCCACCATAGCAGCACCTATTAAACCCATTACTTTTTGTGCATCATTGCCGCCATGACCAATACTAAACAAAGCAGATGATATCAATTGCAAACGTTTAAACCATTTCTCAGCCTTATAAGGGTTAGACCTTTTGCAGATATGAACGATAAGTACGGTAATAAAAAAAGCGATGACCATACCAATTAAAGGAGCAAATACGATAAATGAAATGATAGGTATTACTTTCTCGGCTTTAATAACAGAAAAAGTTTGATAGTGAGCTACAGCAGCACCAATTAAGCCACCAATTAACGCATGAGAAGAACTGGAGGGAATACCAAACCACCAGGTAATTAAATTCCAAGCAATGGCAGAAAGTAAACCTGCAAGAATAACATACAAGGCTAGTGGATCGCCAGTGGTAAGTTTTACACTTTTTGAAATGGTATCGGCAATACCAAAGCCACCAAAATAATATTTAGAAATAAAGAATGCCAAGAAATTAAAGAAAGCAGCCCATAATACTGCTTGAAAAGGAGTAAGCACTTTTGTACTTACTATGGTAGCAATGGAGTTGGCAGCATCGTGAAAGCCATTGATATAATCAAACACAAAAGCTAATGCTATAATAACAATTAAAACAGTAACCATATTGGTTTTAATTTTGGAAACCTGCCTTATTGGCAAGTCTGTTTTAAGTAGGGCTAATTGGTTAAGCGTACTTAATAATAATACTCTCAATTACGTTGGCAGCATCTTCGCATTTATCGGTAGCTATTTCCATTACCTGATAAATTTCTCTTTTTTTAATTACCTCTTTAAAATCATTTTCTTGTTGAAATAATATTTCAATGCTCATATCAAATACATCATCTGCTTGATTTTCTGTGCTGTTTACTTTTACCAAAGCTTCTGTCATCTCTCTCAAATTCTTCATATCCCTCAAACCATATACAGCTTTTTTTATTTCGCCAGAACCCTGTAAAATCAATTCGGCCATTTTAAGTATGCCACTATCATTTGGGTTTACCTTATAAAAATTTATTTTTTTGCTCGATGCAAAAATGTAGTCAGCAATATCATCTAACGCAGATGCTAAGTAGTGAATATCTTCTCTATCAAATGGGGTAATAAAGTTTCTACCAAGCTCAGTAAAAATTTGATGGGTACTATCATCGTTTTTATGTTCCATATCCTCAATCTGAGAAACGATGTTGCCTCTTTTATCTGCATCAGGCTCGTTTACCAATTCTTTTAGCTTTATGGCCATTTCATAGCTCCTGCCAGCTACATCTTCAAATAACTCGTAAAACACTTTGTTTTTTGGCATAAATATTCTGCCAATATTGTTTAAGCCCATTGGTAAAGTTTGGACAAAAGTAATGGTATCAATTGGAAGTGGGATATAAGGACAATAATTAATGATTTGGTAATACAGCCCTCATAAATAGTTTTCTTAACAGGCAGGTAACCTACAGGTAACAATTGCTTAACATACCCAAAACACCTTTGCATCATCAAAAAAGAAATTGTTGTGAAGAAAATAATCCTGTTTGCAATTGTCCTTGTTTCGTTTACTACCTTATTTGCCCAAAAAGGCAAAATAACTGGTAAGGTAGCCAATGGAAAAAATGAGCCTTTGGCTGGTGTAACCATTAAAATTACTGGCGGTATCACTGGCTTTGTAAAAACAGATATAGATGGACGCTACACTTTTAGTGCAGATGCTGGCAAAAAAGTGAATATTGAGTTTTCGTATGTGGGTTATGCATCTAAAACTATTAATGATGTTGCAGTATCAAAAGCTGGAGATGTAGAAAATATAGATGTAGTGATGCAGCAAGGTGGTAAAGAATTAGAAGGTGTTACTATAAAATCTACCAGTGCAAGAAATAATGGTAGAGGCGAAACAGTAAATGCCATGCTTTCTTTTCAAAGAAACACCAACACAGTAGCATCAGTTATTTCTGCTGAAGCAATAAAACGTTCTCCTGATAAAAATACAGGCGAAGTCTTAAAACGTACAGCTGGTGCAAGTATTCAAGAAGGAAGGTTTATCGTCATTCGTGGGTTAGCCGATAGATATAATCAAGCTATGCTTAATGGTGTATTATTAACTAGTACAGAACCAGATCGTAAAACATTTTCATTCGATTTAATACCTGCTGCTATGATTGATAACATCATTATCAACAAAGCCTTTGTGCCAGAATATCCTGGTGAGTGGGCAGGTGGTTTAATACAAGTAAATACAAAAGATATTCCTTCTAAAAATTTCTTCAATATACAATTAGGTACTGGCTTTAATACACAAACTACTGGCAAAGATTTTTATGTAGATAAAGCTGGTAAAACCGATTGGTTGGGTATTGATGATGGCACAAGAAATTTACCAAGTAGTTACACCACAAAATCTGGTTTTGATAACTTAACCCCTGCCGAAAAAACAGCTATTGGTGCAAATATGCGTAATGCTTGGACACCTACTAAAAAAACAGCACCACTTAATACATCGTTACAAATAAATGGTGGTTTTACAGGTACATTATTTGGTAAAAAAGTAGGAGGCTCGGTTGGTATAGTGTACAACAAAACCAATAAAAATTTAAATGTAGTTAATAGGTCAAATTCATTATCGGGTAATGTGTTTAGTGTAAATTACGATTACAACGATAACCGTTTTATACAAGAAACATTATTGGGTGCTTTGGCAAATTTCTCTATTCAATTAAATGCATTAAACAAAGTTTCGGTAAAAACCGCTGTTAATGTAAATGGTACAAACAGTGTAAACCAACGCACAGGTGTAAATATTGGTAGAGGCGATGATATCAAAGGTTCTGAATTTACTTTTAAGCAAAATACTTTTTATACAGTACATGCTTCGGGTGATCATGGCATTACAAAAGATCTAAAATTAAAATGGTATGGTGCATTTAATATTTTAGATGGATACATACCCGACCAACGTCGTATTCAATACACAAAAAATTTAGGTTCTTCTAATCCCTACTCTTTATTATTAGCCAACTCATTATCGCAAGAAAGTGGTAGCCGTATTTACCAAAGCCTAAGCGATTATATTTATACTGTAGGTGGAGATTTGAATTATAGCTATAACCTTTTTCATCAAAAACAAAGTGTAAAGGGTGGCTATATGTTTCAAGTAAAGGATAGATTGTATGATGCAAAACTGTTTGCCAATTATTTACCTATCGATAATCCAACCTTACGTTTACTACCAGCCGACCTAGTATTTGCTGCCACCAACTTTGGCGATGGAAGTAACACCAGCAACAAATTGGCTTTTGATGCTATAAAAGGCAATAGTTTTCGCTACTTAGCCAATACTATTTTAAATGCAGGGTTTATACAATCAGATAATTTAATTACTAGCAAACTAAGAATAGTATGGGGCTTACGTGTAGAAAATTACGACCAATTGGTAGGTAGTGTAAAAGTATCTGACCCAAGACATACGTACTCTAAAGTAACAGACTTTTTGCCTGGTTTAAATGCTACTTATAAAGTAGGCACAAAAACAAATTTGCGTGTATCTGCTTCGCAAACAGTGATACGCCCCGAGTTGAGAGAACTTTCTTCACTTAACTTATACGATTTTGAATTAAACGCTTCGGTACAAGGCAATCCTAATTTACAACGTACCAAAGTTTCTAACTTTGATTTGCGTTACGAGTTGTACCCTAAAGCTGGGGAAGTATTTAGCATTGGTGCTTTTTATAAATATTTTGATAAACCTATTGAGCAAATTTTTAATGAGGGTAGTGGTGGTGCAAGTACATTCAATTATCAAAACCCAGAAAAAGCTACTGCTTTTGGCACAGAGTTAGAGTTGCGTAAAAAATTAGATTTTATAAGTACTGGCTTTAAAAATTTCACTTTCCAAACCAATGCAGCTTACATCTATAGCCGTATAAGCGATAAAGGGTTTAATGTAGATAGAGCATTACAAGGTCAATCTCCTTACCTTATTAATGTTGGGTTGTTGTACGATTTAGAAAAGCAAGGCTTCAACGCTACTTTATTATTCAATCAAATTGGCGAAAGAATTTATTTAGTAGGCGATATTTCAGCAGGTGCTGGCTCACCAGATATTTATGAAGCTCCACGCTCATTATTAGATTTACAATTCAGTAAAAAATTACTAAAAAATAAAGCAGAAGTAAGATTGAATGTTTCAGACATTTTAAACCAAACACAATACTTCTACCAAAACTCAGACAGCAAAACCTCATTCCAAAAAAATAAAGATGCTTACCGCTTTACCAGAAAATTTGGAACAACAGTAGGTATCACTTTTAATTACTCATTATAAAAAAGCATAAAAACAAAATAGAAATGAAAAAGTACATTGTTTACTTAGCTGCCCTTACTGCAATAGTTGTTACGGGCTGTAGAAAAATTGAAATGGACGGACAAACCGTAATTGTAAATGGTGGCGGCGGCACATCTACTGCTAAAACTGTTACATTCAGTGGTCGTATTACAAGAGACACCACATTGTATAAAGCAGATGATAACTATTTAAAAGGTATTGTTTACATTACCAAAGGTGTTACTATTACTATACAAAAAGGTGCAACAGTAAAAGGTTTATATTCTGGTAGCGATGTAGCTGCATTGGTTATTTGCCGTGGTGCAAAAATTATAGCTCAAGGTGCAGCCGATGATCCAATTGTATTTACTTCATCTTCACCAAACCCTACATCGGGAGATTGGGGTGGTATTGTATTGTGTGGTAGAGCTGGTTATAATCTTAGCTTTAATGGTGTTGCTGGTTTATACCAAGTAGAAGGGGGTATCGACAACTCTTTTGGAGATGGACTTGCTGGTAGTGGAGATGCTACTGCACCTGCAGTTGTAGATAACGATAACTCTGGTATCTTAAGCTATGTACGCATACAATACGCTGGTTATGCTTACCAACCAGATAAGGAAATTAATAGTTTAACCATGGCCTGTGTAGGTAGCGGTACTACTATAGATCACATTGAAACTACGTATGCAAAAGATGATGCGTTTGAGTGGTTTGGTGGTAGTGTAAATTGTAAGTATTTAATTGCATACAAAACACAAGACGATGACTTTGATACAGACAACGGTTATAATGGTAACGTACAGTTTGGTTTAATCATTCGTGATTCTGTTATTGCCGATGGTTCAAAGTCTGAAGGTTTTGAAAGTGATAACAATGCAAGTGGTACAACATCTACACCAAAAACAACTGCTGTGTTTAGCAACATTACAGCTATTGGTCCACGTGCTACTTTAAGCAATATTGGCAATAGCCTTTACCTAGCTGGTGCACAAATAAGAAGGAATTCTGGCATCTCTATTTACAACTCAATTATTATGGGTTGGCCTACTGGTATTTTTATTGATGCTACAACGGGCACACCTACTGATAAAAATATTGATGATAGTTCTTTAAGAATACGATATACCACTTTAGCAGGCAATACTATCAATGTAAGATATGGTGCTAGTGCATCTTCACCTACTGGTGCTACGGATGCTTCTATATTAGCTTGGTTTACCAACCCTTACTTTGGTAACAACGTACTTACCAATTGTATCGATGCAAAACTTACACAACCATTTAATTATGCAGCACCAGATGCCACACCTTTTGCTGGTAACAATGGTTATGCACCCATTTCTTCAGGAGCAAATTTTAGTGAAACTAAAGTTTCAAATCCTTTTTTCAAACCAGTTATATTCCGTGGTGCAATTGCCCCTGCAGGAGACGACCAAACTTGGTGGAAAGGTTGGGCTAAATTTTAATAGCTACTACACATTCTAAGAAAAAACAAACATAAAAAATGCCTCTGCTACCTAGCGGGGGCATTTTTATTTTGATAACATTTTGGTTGTAATGCTTTCATATTGGCATAACATAGCTACTACACTTTTGCATCACAGTTTGGTTCATAGCAAATTAGCATTTTAAAGACAGTAGATTTTCTCATGCCACAGCCTCTATTTCTATAGGGGCTTCTTTTTTAAATAGATAAAATCATAAGTAGATTGAAAGGTATTTTTTATGATACCAGCTATAGAACATCTATTAAGCTGCGGTTGCGTCGCACACTTCAACATTTAATACATTGAGCAGCAATTAAAGGCTAAACAGTTTTTACAAATAATAACCTTACCATTTTTTTACTCGTATAAAACACCATGTTTCTTTACAATTTTTGCAATAGTCGCTATCATACACCGTCATTCCTTCAAGCACAATTCTTTCGTCAATAGGACCATAAGTTGTTTGTGATATATTAAATTCAAAAGTACCAGAAATTTTGGCCTTCTTCTTTCCAAGTTCCGAACCTGGCAGGTATTCTTCATATTCTGGGTTCGATTCCCATCTTCCACTTATTTTATTACCATTGACAACTACATTAGAAAAAATTCTCGGGTCTTTAACACGCCAATTATTAGGTTTTTCCCAAAATTTCAAATCTTGTTCCCAAGTTAAAGAAGACCCACCAATAGTTATTGTATACCCACCTTCACAACGATACCACACACCTGTTATTAATGAACCTCCACTAGTTTCTTTACATTTTCCTTTTTCAACTGCCACTTTTATTTTGGCTTCTAGTTCTTCGCTATGTGTTTTGTCGTAAGGCTTTGGATAAAAATGGCCACATTCGCTTTTTTCAAGAGATTGCATTTGTTTTATACAATCTCTTGCTTCGTCTAGTTTACAACCTTCCAAAGCAATCAATCCTTTTGTATACATTGCCTCATACTTCTTTATCCTGTCATTCAGTATGCCAGCCATTGACTGAATTTTTTTGCATTGTCCTTCAAGTTTATTTAAAAGCCCTTCTAATTTTATTGCTTCATTGTCTGCCCTTATGGCTTCATTATGATAGTTTACCCAACTTCCATACGCCCCTTCTGGTAGCATCGTTCTTCTAAAATCATTTTCACCATAATACTCCCATCCACGATCTTCTTGTTTAAAATTTTTTGTTACGTAATCATTTACAATTTGTCGCCATTTACTCTCTCCTTTTTTTTGTTGTGCTGCATATTTTCTTGCTGCTGCAAGGGCAGCTTGCCCAGCATTGGTGCCCTGCTTTATTTGCCTGTCGGCTTCTCGTATTTGGCAATCTGTTAATAAGGTATTAGATAATTTTTCTGCCGCAGTAATAGCTAAGTTTACTTGCGTTTCGTAAGGCAATAATTTTTTGGGTTCGGAGAGATATGCTACAATTAAGTTCAAGCCACTGGTTGTTTTTTCTACATTTTCTGTTACATCTTTCCAATTTGTAAATAATTCTTTGTCAGCAAATTTTGGTGCTTCTCCCGATGCTAAACGAGCTTTTATGGCTTCCAGTTTTTCCTGCATTGCAGTTTTTGCTTTGGTGAAAGCCTCTGTTGATTTTTTTAATTTTGTTAAAGGTTCAGGAATAGCATAATCTTTTATTCCATCCCACATACAAGTTATGGCATACATCTCTGGCCCAGCAGCAAGCTCCTTCATTTTATCAAGCATGTCTTTGGTTTTTTCTACAGCCTCTGTCATTGCTTTCTTAGTCTTTTCTTTTTCTTCTTCTACTATTTTTTTTGTCTCATTTACAGCTTTATCAACGCCAGGAGCCATTTTTTTTAAGTCAATATTTTGAAATGATTGACTCCATACAGCATTTAATTTAGACCCCATGCTTACAACATTTTCAGTAAGATCTACCAAGGCTGTTACTGCATCGCTAGCAGCACCTAGGCAAGAATTGGTAATGTTATCCAATAATGTTTTTTCACTCTCTACAAAAAAAGAAGAAAAGGTAGGCACACTTGCTAATGGGTTAGCATCACAATCAGGTGTATATGGCCCCCATATTGGTTTAGGATTTTTTAGAGTAGGCGTATAGCCAGGTGGCATACTACTAAAACTTACATTGTTTGTTGTACCCAATAAGTCAGGCTTTCCTTTTGGTGGTTCTGTAAAGCCACCATCAACAATAATTGTTTGTGGTGTTAACTGGGGGGTAATAACGGCCACCTGAGATGTTTGGTCATTAATGTCAACAGGAATAATATAGTTATTCAACCCAAGTTTTGTAATGCTTAGCGATGCGTTTTTATATTGTGCTGTAGGTGATATATCAAAATAAGCTATGCCATTAGCATCGCTCTTACTCGTTATTTGGTTGCCAGTATTGTCTTTTAATATCACTGTTGCTTCTGCCAAAGGTTTTTGTTTTTCGTCGGATATTTTAAAACTTATTTTTCTTACATCTGGCTGTATAGAAGTGGTGTATTCGTAGGTATCTTTACCTTCTATCAAAGAAATCTTGCCAGTATAAGCTTTGTAGGTTTTTGAAGTGTTAGGGTATTTTACCGTATAATTCATATCCTGCGACTTTGTAATCAAAAACATATCAAAAAGAGCTTTGCCTTCGGCATTGGTAGTTTTTTTGTATTTACCAATTAATGCTTTAAAAGCAATTTCTGCTCCTTCAACAGGCTTGCCTGTAGCGGCATCTGTAATAATGATGGTTACTTTTTTTACGACAGATTGTGCTGCCATTTCTGTTATTGGCATTAAACCGATCAGTATACAAATTAAAACAGAAGAATACTTGCGTAACATAATGTAGCGGTTTTAGGTTTTGGTAATAACAATAACTCTCCTTAAATAACCTTAGGTTGCTTAATGTTCTTGGTAAGATAAAAAAAATATTAAAAAATCAAAAGAAAACTGTACTAAAATTTATAATCATCATAAGCTGTAATAGTCAGTGTAAAAACAGCCTAGTGTTTCTGTGGCTATAATATAGCCGATGCACCCTTACCACCTAGAGAATACACTACAAGAAGCGACTACAATAATTTAAAAAGAGGCAACAGATTAATAGTAACTGACAGTATTTGGATACATGAGCAAGACAACGAAAAAATTGTACGAGTAAAAGGTATTGATAAATTAATTGCTCAAGAAAAAGGATATAATATGTATTACCGTGCAAAAGATGGCGATTGTGCAGCAGCCAAAGCTTGGTGGGATAAAAACGAAAAATTTTGGCCAATCGTAAGAGCCGAATGGGAAGCCATTTTTAAAACACAAAATACCATTACCCTTAAAGCAAAAGTAGAAAACAAAAACATGAACGAACAGTTTACTGCCTTGCTAAAACAATGGAACAAAAAAGAGATTTCTTTAGATGAAGTAGCAATAAGGTCTAAGATGTTGCTAAAGCAATTTACCGAGAGTAATAATGTTGCAGTAAAGTAGAGTTTACTTGCTTGTTTTAGAAAATCTCTAAATTTTATTTTAGAGAAATTGAGAATTTTTCTTTTTACTTAGAAGTTCTAAGTATATTTATTGTTTAATACTTAGAACTGCTATGCTTGAACTACCTAAAGATTTAATTGCGGCCTCATCATTTCCAATAGTTTTAGCTGTAATAGCCAAAGGCGAAAGCTATGGTTATGAAATAATAAAAAATATTAAAGAACAAAGTGGCGGATTGCTTGAATTTGCCGAAGGGACTTTATACCCCATACTCAAAAAAATGGAAGCCCAAGGCTGGGTAAGTGCCAAATGGTACACAGCTGATAATGGGCGTGAAAGAAAGTATTACAAAATAACAGTAGCAGGCAAAAAGCAATTAGCTACCGAAAAAGAAAACTGGCAATCTGTAAACCAAATACTACAAAATTTATGGGCAACCAAACTCAGCTACAGCAACTTTTAACTGCATATATTGGCAGTATTGCTGCCAAAGGAACAGTAACAGCCGATGATGAAAAAGAACTAACTACACACTTATACGAAACAGTAGAAAGTCTTACAAAAAATGGATTAACTACAATAGAAGCATTTGAGGTAGCCAAACTTAGACTTGGTAAGGAAGAAGTATTAGTTACCGAATTTGAAAAAGTAAATGGCGTAAATCTGCTAAACAAAGAGTGGGTGTTTATTTTTATTGGTGTAGGGCTTACAATCATTGCTTATCGATTTATTAATTTTTTAGAATTTTGGTTAGGCTATAAAAATGTTCAAGGAATAATAGGTAGAGAATTTGGTGGCTGGTGTATGGTCGCTGGGTATTTACTTTTAATAGCATTAACAATTTTATGTTTTAGGAAGGGAGAGAAATTTACAAAATGGGTAAAGGAAGTTGTGTTTGATAAAAATAGGTTAGCCATTAGCATACTAGCTACTTTAATTGGGTTGCTTTGTATTGATGGCATTGTTAAGGTAATACCTCATGATTTCAATAGTTATGATAAAGTCCAAACTGCTATTTATCAAATGATGATGGTAAATAGGACCACAGAATTTATTATCAAGGGAACAATACCATCTTTGGTTATCTTTTCTATTATCCTTTCAACACAATCTGTAAACCAAAAACTAGGTTGGCATACACTATTTAAAAGTACAAACTACCTCTACCTTTTATTGTTGAGCTTTGCAGTTGAGGCGTTGGCTTCTATGTTTAGTCGTGGTTTGTGTACTAATTTAATTATCAGCCCATTTATTTTTGGTATCACCTATTTTGCTGGTGTATTTGCTTATTTAAAATACAATTCTCCTCTTTCTATACCCAGATTGCTAGCCTTTTTATCCTTTACAATATATTTTGAAATGCTTTGGGGTTATTTAAATAATGAACTGTTAGCAAATATTGGTACCCTAAAATCGCCCTACACATGGGCGGTTATAGCTGCTATTATTTTGGCATTTGCAATAAAAAAATGGCAAACTGTCAAAGCCCAAAAGCCCATTTAGCTTTATTGTAGTTGCTATTTTCTTTTCAGCCTATATCCTTACCTTCGCCAACTCTAAAACCAATGCAGGTAAGAATTTGAAAGGATATTGATATGAGCAAGTACAAAGAATTTTCAGGGCTTAATCTCCCATCTATAGAAAAAGAAATATTGGCAAAATGGGAGGCTACCAATGCCTTTCAACAAAGTATTGAATTAAGAGAAGGTGCTGAACCGTTTGTGTTTTACGAAGGCCCACCAAGTGCTAATGGTATGCCTGGTATACACCATGTTATTAGCAGAACATTGAAAGATTTAGTGTGCCGTTATAAAACCATGCAAGGTTTTCAAGTAAAAAGAAAAGGTGGCTGGGATACACATGGCTTGCCTGTAGAGTTGGGTGTAGAAAAAGAATTGGGTATTACCAAAGAAGATATTGGCAAGAAAATATCCATTGAAGATTACAACCAAAAATGCCGAGAAGCTGTACTTCGTTACAAAAAAGAATGGGATGATATTACCACTAAAATGGGTTATTGGGTAGATTTAAAAAGTCCATACATCACCTACGAAAATAATTATATAGAAAGCCTTTGGTGGATTTTGAAAGAGCTGTACAAGAAAGATTTGCTTTATGAAAGTGTAAGCATACAACCTTACTCACCAGCTGCTGGTACTGGTTTAAGTAGCCACGAATTAAACCAACCTGGTACTTATAAAGATGTAAAGGATACGAGTGTTGTGGCGATGTTTAAGGCGTTGAAGAATGAAAAATCTCAATTCTTATTTGATGCTGCTGGCAATGATGAGGTTTTCTTTATGGCATGGACAACGACGCCTTGGACACTTCCATCAAATTTAGGGTTGACAGTAGGCCCTAACATTAGATATGTGTTAATCAAAAGTTTCAATCCCTATACCTATCTCTCAATAAATGTAATTCTTGCAAAAGCATTAATAGATAAGTATTTTAAGTTAGAAGGAAAGAATGGCGATTTTGAAAATTACACTTCGGAATCAAAAGTTATTCCTTGGAAAATAATTGACGAATTCGATGGTAGTGAACTTGAAAGAATCCGTTACGAACAATTGCTTCCTTACGAAGCCAATTCACCAAAAGTTATTGAAGAACTTACGCCAAATGCCAAACCATTCCGTGTCATCCTTGGCGATTTTGTAACAACCGAAGATGGAACAGGGATTGTACACACATCTCCTGCTTTTGGTGCAGATGATTACCGTGTTGGTAAAAAAAATAATATTGGTATTTTAACAATGGTTGATAGACAAGGAAAGTTTGTTGATGGTCTTGGTGAATTCAGCAATCGTTATGTAAAGAACTATAAAGACGAGAAAGATTATCAAGATGTAAACGTAGATATCTGCGTTAAGCTAAAAAAAGAAAACAGGGCTTTTAGAGTGGAGAAATACGAACACAGTTATCCGCATTGCTGGCGTACAGATAAACCTATTTTATATTATCCTTTGGATGCTTGGTTTATAAAAACTACAGCTTTAAAAGATAGAATGATTGAGCTAAATAAAACCATCAACTGGAAGCCCAAAAGCACTGGTGAAGGACGATTTGGCAACTGGTTAGAAAATATGGTGGATTGGAATTTAAGTAGAAGCCGTTATTGGGGAACGCCTTTGCCAGTTTGGAAAACAGAGGATGGAGAAGAACTAATTTGTATTGGTAGTATTCAAGAATTGAATGATGGCATAAGAAAAGCTAGTGAGGTTTTAGGTGGTGATACCAACAAAAATTATTTGCATGCAGGTATCTTAGATTTGCATAAGCCGTATGTTGATGATATTATTTTGGTAAGCCCTTCAGGTAAATCCATGAAACGTGTTCCAGACTTAATCGACGTTTGGTTCGATTCTGGAGCCATGCCTTATGCCCAGTGGCATTTTCCTTTTGAGAACAAAGAAATTTTTGCCCAAAACTATCCAGCCGATTTTATTGCTGAAGGTGTTGATCAAACACGTGGTTGGTTTTATACCCTACATGCAATTGGTGCATTAATTAAAGATAGTGTAATTGAAGAATTAGAAAAAGCAGGATTACCAATTCATAAGGTTGATGGCAGGGCATATAAAACTGTTGTATCAAACGGTTTGGTGTTAGATAAGAATGGTGTTAAAATGAGCAAACGCTTGGGCAATATTGTAAATCCATTTGATACCATTGAAAAATATGGAGCAGATGCCACCCGTTGGTATTTGGTTACCAATGCAAGCCCTTGGGATAATTTAAAATTTGATTTGGCAGGCATACAAGAAGTACAACGTAAATTTTTTGGAACACTTTACAATACTTACCAATTTTTTGCTTTGTATAGTAATGTAGACGGTTTTGCTTTTATCGAAGCCTATATTCCTTTAGAAGAAAGACTAGAAATTGATCGCTGGATTTTATCTTCCCTCAATACTTTAATTAAAAAGGCTACTGCCGCTATGAACGATTACGAGCCAACAGCAGCCGGTCGTTTAATGGAAGAATTTGTAGATGAACATCTTAGCAATTGGTATGTACGCCTATGCAGGAGACGTTTTTGGAAAGGCGAATACGAACAAGACAAAATCTCTGCTTACCAAACTTTGTACGAATGTTTGGAAACTTTAACCAGATTAATTGCACCCATCTCACCATTTTTTAGCGATGCAGTTTTTCAAAATCTAAATGCAATTACCAAACGTTTCAAGTTTGATTCTGTTCATCATGTACCTTATCCAAAAGCCAATGAAAGTTTTATAGATGCTGCGTTAGAAGAAAGAATGCAGTTAGCACAAGATACTTGTAGCTTGGTGTTATCGCTACGCAAAAAAGTAAATATCAAGGTTCGCCAGCCATTACAAAAAGTAATGATACCCGTGCTAAATCCTGATATGAAAGTACAGTTAGAAAAGGTAGAAGACCTAATAAAGAGTGAGGTAAACGTAAAAGAACTGCAATACATTACCGAAACGGAAGGCATCATAAAAAAGAAAATTAAGGCAAACTTTAAAAGCCTTGGGGCAAAATTAGGTGCCCATATGAAAGAGGCAGCTGCTTTAATAACTGCTTTTAACCAACAGCAAATTGCCGAATTGGAGCAAAACGGAACAATCAATTTGCAACTGTCAATTGTCAACTATCAACTGTCAACCGAAGACGTAGAAATTTCAGCCGAAGATATACCTGGTTGGAGTGTTGCAAGCAAAGGAAGCCTTACGGTTGCCCTAGATATTGTTATAAGCCCAGCCCTACAAAGCGAAGGCGATGCCAGAGAATTGGTGAACCGAATTCAGAATATTAGAAAAGAAACGGGTTTTGAACTTACAGACCGTATATTCGTGGAATTGCTCGACCATAGCATTCCTGATAATATCAAGAATTCTGTAAATGAACATAAAACTTATATTTGCGGCGAAATTTTAGCAGACGATTTGACTTGGGTTTCTACACTTCGGAATGAAGGCACAGAAATTGAAGTGAATGCCATACTGCTAAAAATAGCAGTTACCAAAAAAGTATAAACCTCATGGCTACAAAAAAACCTGCACCAAAAAAAGTTGCACAACCAGCCAAAAAAGCAGCACCTACTAAAAAAGCAGCACCTGCAAAAAAAGCGGCCCCCGTAAAAAAAGCAGCACCTGCAAAAAAACCTGTAAAGCCAGCACCTAAACCTGTGGCAAAAAAAACGATGCCAGTAAAAAAAGCAGCACCTGCTAAGCCTTTGGCTACAGCAGTTGCAAAATCTATAGCTAAGCCTACACCTAAAGCAGCAGCAAAACCTGCTGCTGCAAAGCCTGTAGTTAAAGCACCAGTTCCTGCACCCAAAGTAGCAGCCAAGCCCGTGCCTAAAGCAGCACCTGTGGTAGTAGCTTCCAAAAAAGTAGAGGAAAAACCTCTGAAACCTGCAAAACCAGTAAAGCCACCAAAGCCACCTAAGGTTCCAAAAGAAAAACCAGTGAAAGCCAAAAAGCCACCTTTACGCAAAGGTGCTATGCGTTTTCCACCAAAAGTGGCAGTTAAAATAAGTGGTATAGAAAAAGCAACCACTGTTATTCCTTTAAAGCAATTACCTCAAAGGAAAAAAGAAGAACCAATAAAAGAAGTAAAAGCCCCAAAAACAACGGTTAAAACAAGTGTGGCTTATACTCCTGGATACACCTCTTTAGATAAAAGAACAGATATAGTGAAACCCAATGAACCATTAGTAAGATATGGAGATGTGGAATTGAATGAGTTTAGAGATCTCATTAATAAAAAATTAGATACTGCTAAAAAAGAGTTAGCCTATTTGCAAGGTTTAATTACCCGCAAAGACGAAATGGGTGGCGATAACGAAGATGGACGCTACATGACTATGGAAGATGGAAGTTTGAGCATGGAACGTGAGCAATTGAGCCAAATGGCTAGTCGTCAAATTACTTACATAGACCATTTAGAAAAAGCAATCATGCGTATAGAAAGTAAAACCTATGGCGTTTGCCGTGTTACTGGCAAGTTGATAGATAAAGCAAGATTACGTGCTGTGCCACATGCCACTCTTAGTTTAGAAGCTAAGTTGGGGTTAGTAAAATCTGGCAACGATTAATTGAGTTTCATTATCCCAATAAAATAGCTTTAAGCTGCCGAAAGGTGGCTTTTTTCTTTTTAGGAAACCATCAGTAGTATTTCTTAAATGTCTTTATAGTTTATTTTGTATTTACTCAGCAAATCATGAAATCACCTGTTGCAATTTGTATTTTTTTATTTTTTAGTAAAGGATAATAAAACAATCAAACTTGAAAGTTCCGTATAGATGGCAGCTTTTAGCAACCCAAATTTGTGACTCACAAATCTTTATTGGCTCTACTGTTTTAGATTCTTAAGGGTAGTATTTGGTTTTTCTATGCTGTAGAAAATAAACCCCATAAACAACCTACTTTTACACACTTAACATTAAGATTATGGAGGAAGGAAAAAGACAAAAACAAGTAGCCACTGTTTTTCAAGAAGAATTGAATGAAATTTTTAGGAAACTAGGTTTAAATATTATTCAAGGTGGTATGTTGTCCATTTCATCGGTAAAAGTAACACCCGACTTATTAGAAGCTAGAGTGTACCTGAGTCTATTTCAAATAGCCGATCATGAAGCTGCTATGAAACTAATAGAAGGCAGGGCTTGGGAAATAAAAAAGCAATTGACCGATAAAATTAAACATCAAGTAAGACGTGTGCCCGTAATACATTATTACCTTGATGATACGTTGGAGCATGTTTTTAAAATGGAAGAACTATTTAAAAAAATAGAAGAAGAAAAAAATAGTCAGCAATAAAGAGTTGGCAGCAGAGAGTTGGGGCGTACGAAAATGTATAAATTGATGAATTCGACCATTTGATAATTCGCCAATTTGCTTAATACATATACTGTAGCTTAAAATGTGCGACGCAACCAAAGCTTAATGAATATTCTAGTGCTGGTTACCCAAATAAAAACCTATTTAGCAAATACTACATTTTAAATAAAACGCATTGAACTTTCTCTTTGCTTGGAGATATTTTAAATCTAAAAAAAGTACCACAGCCATCAACATTATTGCATGGATAAGTGTGATGGCTATAGCTATTGGCACGGCAGCATTAATAATTGTACTAAGTGTTTTTAATGGCTTTGAAGATTTGGTAAAAAGCCTATATGGCGATTTTTATAGCAGTATGAAAATAGCTCCAGCCAATGGAAAAGTAATTACCCTAACGCAAGATCAACTAAACAAAATACGTAGTGTACAAGGTGTAAATGGCATAAGCCTAATAGCAGAAGAAAAAGCTTTGCTTTTGAATGGAGAAAACCAAAGCATTGTTTATTTAAAAGGTGTGGATGATAATTATTTAGTCGTAAATAAATTGGGCAAGCATATACTGCGTGGCAAATACAATACTGGTAATGTAGAGGAGCCTTTGCTTGTTGTAGGTGCTGGTATAGAAAGTGCTGTGGCGGTAGATGCTGGCAAAACTTCGTTACCACTTACTGTGTACATACCCAACCGTGGGGCAAATAATTTAAAGAATGAGGATGCTCTAAGATCGTACAATGTACAAGTGAGTGCCAGTTTTTTGGTACAACAAGACTTTGATAATAAATACGCTTTTACCAATCTTGCTTTTTTAAAGTACATGCTAGATTTTGGTGCAGATGAATACAGCAGTGCCGAAGTAGCTGTGGCAGATGAAAAGCAAGCTGATAAAATACAACAGCAATTACAAACCCAATTGGGCAGCCAATACACCGTACAAACCCGTTATCAGCAAAATCAAAGTTTGTATAATGTAATGAAGATGGAGAAATGGTTTATTTATATTCTACTCTCGTTGATATTGGTGGTGGCTGCTTTTAACATGATTGGTGCACTTACTATGCTAGTGCTAGAAAAACAAAAAGATATTGCTGTGCTTAAAGCAATGGGTGCAAACAATGGCAGTATTCAAAAAATATTTTTAAATACTGGTGTAGTACTGGCTGGTGTGGGTGCTATCAGTGGTGTTGGTATAGCCATTTTGGTTTGTTGGCTTCAAGTAACGTACAAACTAATACCACTGCAAGGTGGCACATTTATTATTGATTATTACCCAGTAAAAATGCAGTGGTTTGATTTTGCTTTAGTGGCTGCAACCGTTTTAATAATTGCATTGCTGGCTGCTTGGTTGCCTGCACGTAAAGCTGGTATGCAACAGTTTGCTTTGAAAAGTTAATGTAACAAAAATCAAAAGCCGCTAATTGCTTAGCGACCTTTTTTATTAATCAATTCTTTGAGCTATACATAATATGGTTGAGCCATGATAATCTCCTTTTAGCGAAGCCCATAATTTTTTGTACGTGCTTTTGCTTTTCCAGTTAAGGGATGGAAAAGGTCTTGCTCTTAAATGCAAAACTTTAAACCCGAAGTTGGGTAACACTTTAGCTAAACTTTCTACCGTAAAGAAATTTATATGCACTGGTGGGCCTACTTGACCTACGCTTTTTTCTTGCTGCTCTGGTGTAAGGTTGTAAAAATTTTTAAAATTAGGAACTGAAAAACCTAAATAGCCGCCAGGTTTTAAAACATCATGCATTAGTTTATAACAAAGACCTAAGTCATCTATATGTTCTAATACTTCAAAAGAAATCATGGCGTCTTTATCAGAAAAATTGGTAAGGGTATGAAATGATTCGTTCTTTACTTTTACGCCAACACTATTTGCCAATCTTGCTGCTTCAGCATCTAACTCAATACCATCGTAGCCAGCTTTATTGTTTTGAAGATAGTTACCAACGATACCAACGCCTGCACCAATTTCTATAAAATTATGACAGCCTTTATTTAATAAAGCTTTTAAAACCTTGCTTTTATTATAGCCCAAATGTGGTTGCTCACCATTTTGTAATTTTTCTGCTTGGCGTTTAAATTCAGAATAATCCTCTAATTGATTGTAGAGTTTGTTGTACAAATCTTTTACATACGCAGAGTCTAATTGATGTTTATAAAAGATGCTTTCACAAGACGTACATGTTAGTAATTCAAATTGGGGGGGGGTAGAAACAGTGGTTTGTCCACCACATACTTTACAGTTAGAGTAAATCATCAAGGTATTTTAAGGAGTTAGTAATAGTTCCACACCTAAACGTTTAAGCTTTCGGTGTATTGTAACAAGTAGAGAAAGAAAATTTTAAAAAATAATTTGGTTTATATTATAAACTACTCTACGTTTGTGACATCAATCTAAATCAACACATGAAAAAGTTAATTACCGCTGGACTGTTTACCCTTTTAGCAATAGTAGCCACAGCCCAAGTAAAAATTAGTGGTACAGTAAAAGACAATCGTGGACGTGCCATACCCAGTGCTAGCATTACCCTAAAAGGCACATACGATGGCGGCATTACCGATTCAACTGGCAACTTCCGTTTTAAAACCATGGAGAAGGGAGATTTTACCATAGAAGTAAAAGCAGTAGGCTATACATCGGCTGAGAAAAAAATTTCCATTGCAAAAGAGTCCATTACACTAACCTTTAGTGTAAAGCAAGAAATTAGCGAATTAAATGCTGTTGTAGTTACAGCTGGTGCATTTGAAGCCAGCGATAAAAAACGTGCTGCTGCTGTGCTTACCTCTATAGATGTTGCTACCACAGGTGGTGCTAACGCAGATATTGTGGCAGCCCTTAAAACACTACCTGGTGCACAACAAGTAGGCGAAAGCGAAGGCTTATTTGTACGTGGTGGTGCTGGCTACGAAACCAAACAATACATAGATGGTACAGTGGTAAACAATCCTTTTTTTAGTAGCGTACCCGATATTGCTACACGTGGTCGCTTTTCACCCTTTTTGTTTAAAGGCACTGTGTTTAGCACAGGTGGATATAGTGCATTGTACGGTCAGGCATTATCCTCTGCCGTTATATTAGAAAGTATCGATTTGCCCGATCGTTCTCAAGCTTCTGCTTCTATCTCAACAGTATTTTTAGGTGCTGGCTACCAACAGTTGGCAAAAAACAAAAAGTCATCTTATGGTATTAATTATGGCTACACCAACTTGCTGCCTTACTTTAATATAGTAAAACAAAAACCCGATTATTTTTCTACACCAGAGTTTCATAGTGGCGATGCGAACTTTCGTTTTAAAACAAAACGTGGTGGCATGGTAAAATACTATACTACTTTAGCCACCAGCCAATTGGGCTTAAGAAGAAGTGATATAGATAGTACCAATTTAAAAGATGCTTTTGGTATAAAAAACACCAACTGGTACAACAATCTTAGCTATAAAGAAAACTTAGGCAAAGGCTGGAAAATGAACCTTGGCTTTAGCTATAGCACCAATAAAGACAATATTACCCAAGAAATTCAAAATCAAAACAACGCTAAAGTAACCACTGGTATTAGCTATATCGATGATAAAAATTTTGTGTTAGACAACAAGCAAGACCTTACACAAGTAAGAGCAGTATTTGAAAAAAGATTAAAAGGTATTAGTGCCATACGCTTTGGTAGTGAGTATTGGTATGGCAATACAAAAGCCAAGTACAATACCTTCAATACTTTATTAGAAGATAACTTTGCAGCCCTTTTTGCCGAAAGCGATATTTACATCACTAATGGCTTGGCAGCCAAGGCAGGCATACGTTTCGAGAATTCTTCTATCATCAACAAAGCCAATATTGCCCCACGATTATCATTGGCTTACAAAACAGGTAAAGACGCACAAATGAGTTTGGCGTATGGAGAATTTTATCAAAAGCCCGAAAATAATTTGCTACAATACACTACACAATTGGGGTATGTAAAAGCTACACACTATATAGCCAACTATCAAAAAATAAATTCCAATTATACTTTTAGGGTAGAAGGTTTTTACAAAAAATATAAAGACCTTGTAAAAACTGCACCCACCTATACCAACGATGGTGAAGGCTATGCAACAGGCATAGAATTATTTTGGAGAGACAAGAAAACAATCAAAAACTTAGACTACTGGATTAGCTACTCTTACCTAGACACTAAAAGAGATTTCTTAAATTATCCTGGGCAAATAGCACCAACATTTGCAGCTACACATACTGCAAGTTTAGTAACCAAACGTTTTGTAACCGAGTGGAAAACGGGTTTCAATTTTACATACACTTATGCTACGGGCAGGCCATACTATAACCTGCAACTAAACAACATTACCAATAAATATTACATCAATCAGCAAGGCATGACAGATGATTATCATAACGTAGGTTTTAGCTGTAATTACTTACCAAACTTGGGTAAAAAAAATGCCAAAACATTTATAGTACTAGTGGCTAGCGTAACCAATGTTTTAAACTTTAACCAAGTATATGGCTATAACTATAATTACAAGGGCACGTATAAAGATGCTATTACACCACCTGCCAAACAGTTCTTTTTTATAGGTTGTTTTTTAAGCTGGGGTGTAGATAGAAGCCAAGATGCAATTAATAATAATCTATAGAGCGTTACCCTCTCCAAATTAAATAGCATCAAATTTTCTTCTCCTTTGGAGAAGATACCCATAGGGTAGATGAGGTTAGGGTTGGGTGAGGTTTTTTGTAGCCAGCTTTAGTATTTCAATTAAGCTTCGGTTGCGTCGCACGTGTCATCTATTGTACTACTATTAAACAAATAAATCAATTAACCAATAAATCTTATATTATGAACACAGAAGAAAAAGACAAACAAATTTGGCAGCTAGCCAAAAAAAGAGCAGGCTTTAAACGCCATTTAGCAAGTTATGTACTGGTAAACCTTTTTTTATTAGGCGTTTGGTATTTCACCGAATCAGAAAATAAATACAGTTATTTCTGGCCCAAATGGGTGTTGTTGGGTTGGGGTATAGGTTTAGTGATTAATTATCTAGAAGCTTACCAAACCACTAATATTTTTTCGGCAGAAAAAGAGTATGAAAATTTAAAAAGAAAGTAACAAGCTGTAAAAAACACAGCTATAAATTAAAAAAACAAATTCAACATCAAATAACAAAATAAAAACACAACAACATGAAAAATGTAGTAATTGCTTTAAGTGCATTTTTATTAATTGCCTTAAACACAAACGCACAAAGTGAAGCATACACAAAAAAAATGCAACAAACCTTAGTATTATTAGATAGTGCCAAAACCACAGAAGACTTAACCGATGTTTCAGCAGCTTTTATACGCATTGCCGAGGCAGAAAAAACACAATGGCTACCGTATTACTATGCAGCACTAGCCCAAACAAATATTGGATGGAGAACAAGAGAGGGAGATAAAATAGCTGCTATTGCCACACCATTAATAGAAAAAGCAGAAGCTATAGAAAAAAATAGTGAGCTATACTGCCTACGTTATATGGTAGCTACGCAGCAAATGCAAGTAGATGCTCAAAGCAGATACATGACTTATGGAGCCAAAATGGGCGAAGCTTTAGCCTATGCAAAAAAAACAGACCCAACAAACCCAAGAGCCTATTATTTAGATGGTATAGGTGTTTTAAACACACCTCCTCAATATGGTGGTGGTGCTAAAAATGCAAAACCAATTTTGCAAAAAGCAGTTGAATTATACAAAACCTTTAAACCAGTTTCTCCATTACATCCAACTTGGGGCATGAAGGAGGCAGAAGTTGGCCTTGCAAAATGTAACTAACTAAAGATGGTTGTTTTAAAATTGTTGCAATAAAATAGAAGTTGTGAGGTTGAGCTTATAGAAACAAATTAGTAATAGCCTTCTATAAGCTCAACTTAATAGCTAATTTTAAAAGATTTCTATTACTAAGTATAAACTAAAAGCCTCAAAAATATCCATCAGCAATGCTTAGGATAAACTTGCACCAATGCTAAACGCTACTACAAAAGCCCACAAATCAAAATAAAAACTGTATTATGGAAAACGAAAATGATTTTAATCCACAGCAAAGCCTTGCTTTAATAGAAAGCATGATTAACAAAGCTAAAAACCGCTTTAGCGAAAACGGTACATTGTATTTGCTTTGGGGCTGGACGATTTTCTTTTGCAGCATTTTTCATTTTGTATGTATTTGGCAGCAATGCTTGGCACATCCCGAAATGGTATGGAGTTTAACATGGGTGGTTGTTATTTATCAAATAATTTTTTTAGTGAGAAAAAAGAAAAAAGAAACAGTAAAAAATTATACCGATGAAATAAGTAGCAACGTATGGATTGCGTTTGGCGTGATGATTTTTATTACTATTTTCTTAATGACTAAAAATGATGCGTTTCTTAAAATGTATCCTATGTTTTTGGTATTGTATGGCACACCAACTTTTTTATCAGGCGTTATACTAAGGTTTACACCATTAAAGTTGGGTGGCATAAGTTGTTGGGCTTTGGCTATTGTAGCAGCATTTATCCCTTGGAAATATCAGTTATTATTACTAGCCTTAGCAGTTGTAGCTGCATGGATTATTCCTGGCTATTTATTAAGGGCAAAATATAAATTAGAAACTGTATGAGCAACGAAAAACAAATGACCGAGCAAGAAAGCTTGAAGTTGATAACAGACATGATACAAAAAGCCAAAGCCAGCCATTTTCACGAAGATGGTACAAGTGCTATTTTGTGGGGTACCGTTATTGGTTTTTGTGGCTTGTTTAGTTTTTTTAAAAAATATTTTGGTTGGGATACGGGCTGGTTTGATGTTTGGTTTTTGGCTTTGTTTGCACTAATACCCCAAATAATCATTAACATCAAAGACAGTCGTAAACAAGTTGTAAAAACAGATATGCAGTTGGCCATGAATGCTATTTGGACGGTGTACGGCATAAGTATTTTTGCTCTTCTTTTTTATTGTAATGTAGTGCCCCAAGTAAGTGAAAAAATGTTTGCAGCCGATCATACACAACTGCTTATTAAAAATATTGATACAGGAGAACTAAAAATTTGGCATCCATATATATTTAGCCAATCATCTTTGTTAATGCTATTGTATGCAATACCTACCTTAACTACAGGTATTGCACGCAAGTTTAAGCCCATGCTTATTGGTGGTATTATTTGTTACGGTTTTTTTATAGCTTCTTGCTTTACATCCTCTCAATACGATATGCTCATGAATGGACTAGCAGGCATTTGCAACTGGCTTATACCAGGATTGATTTTAAGAAATTGGTATAAAAAATCAAAGGGCTGTTAATGTTTACAGATCTAGATCCCATATTACATTCCCAACTTCGCCTAGCAGTGATGAGTTTATTAATTGGTGTAAAGGAAGCCGAATTTACTTTCATCAAAGAAAAAACAAATGCTACTGCAGGCAACCTTAGCGTACAAGTACAAAAGCTAAAAGATGCAGGCTACATAGAAGTAAGCAAGCAGTTTAAAGACAACTATCCACTAACTACATGTAAAATAACAAAGCAGGGTATAAATGCTTTTGAAGCATATGTAAAAGCATTGCAGAGTTATTTACAAATGGGTAAGTAGTTTTTTTTGTAGCCAGCAGTACTAGTGCTATTAAGCAGCGGTGGCGTCGCACATTTCAACTTTTGGAACAATGAGCAATCAATGAGTAGTATGATAGTGAAAATTGCAGTACTACAAATTAATCATACACATTCCACAATCAAAAATTTTGCGAAGCAAAATCAATATCTGTGTATCCGTTTAATCAGTGTTATCTGTGTGCCTATCCAACTCTTTAAGAAAAGCCAAATTTTTAGTAGCAGCTAAACATGTGCGACGCAACCGCAGCTACATACTACTACAAAAGCTCGTTCCCTAAAAAAATTCTTTATTGCTTTTCATAACAACCTAAGTCTGGGGCTATGCCAAGTGTGCGTAGGTTGCTATCCAAATCGTACAGCACACCACTGGCTGTAGCTTTATTTATACAAGGCGACGTACTGCGTAAACGCCAATTAAAATAGCGGTTGCTTACATTTATTGTATCGAACTGAGGTTGTACATTTTTGAGAATAGTACCTGAAAAAACAGCATTAGCAGGATCGGTATTTTTTACCTTGTACAATACATTATCAAAGGTTAGGGTAAAAGTTCCTGTGCCTTGTTTGTTGGTAGCAATTTCATCATCTACTATGCCACCTTCGCCATAAATAATAGAATTTTTTACTTGGCAGTTAAATGTATAAGCAGTCGTTCCATCGGTATTACTAGCGGTAAAAACAGGTTTTTTGTGGCTTACATAGGTATTGCCATAACTGCTAAATGTGCAGTGGTTAAAACTGTAGCTACCACCATATAAAGCCACATTGCTTCCAGCATTGGTTACCAAACAATTTCTTGCAGTAATAGAAGAGTTAAGTCCACCAATAGCTACATCATAAATGTTATCGAATATACATTCGTTGAGGGTGAGTTTAGGGTTGGCATTGGTGCTTGGACTTTGCACTACAACACCTTGGTAAGCATTAATGATGTTGCAAAACTGTAATAAATTATCTTTACTGCTACTGCTAAATACAATACCTGGGTAGCTGCCAGGAAAATCTTTGTAAGGAGCATCTAACCTATCGCCAGCAAATTTTATTTTGGTACTATCCCAACGGTTGCCAATTGCTTTCAATGTACCATTTACAATCATGGGTGCATCGGCATGAAAATAAATTTTTGTACCTTTTTGTATGGTGAGGGTTTTATTCGCATCTACACTAAGGCTACCAAGAATAACTACAGGTAAATCGTTTTTCCAAAGGCTATCGGTGGTTACTCTTTTGCTACGCATAAACCTTGCATTTTGCCCAAATGCATCTAACTGCACATAGCGTGTATTGCCATTGTATTGTATGCGAATGCTATCCTGCACCAAAAAAGCAAGGTTGGCAGTATTGGGGTTGATGGTTACGTTTACAAAAACATAAATGCTATCATTGGCATCAATTTCTATATCACTAAAACTGGTGCCAGCCAAGCCATCTACATTTAATTTAAAAAAAGAAGCCGAGCCACCCATCAATTGCACATTACTAAGCTTTAGTTTTTGATCATTAACATTAAATATTTTGAAAGATTGGGTAATAGACCCAAAACTCGTAAACACTGTATCGTAATGCAACGTATCTACACTAGTACGCAGCAAAGCATCGCCACTAGTAATAAAACCAGTTTTTTTACAGCTACTTATGGTAAATAATAGTGCTGTAATAATAAGACTACTAAGGATTAACTTTTTCATTCACTTCAAAAGTAAGTGATAATCTTTTTAACTTTAATGCCAAATATAGATGGATGCCAAGAGAAATTTTTAAATACACCAACGAAGCGGTAACAGTAATTTGGAAACCTGCCATGTGCATACACAGCAAAATTTGCTGGACGAATTTGCGTGAAGTATTTGACCCCACCGTAAAGCCTTGGATACAAATGGAAGGTAGTACCACACAAAAAATTATTGACCAAGTACGTCAATGCCCAAGTGGTGCTTTAAGCTATGCAATGAAGGAAATCACAACCTTAGAATCAAACGTAGAACCAGCCAGAACACTAAACATACATATAGCCGCCAACGGACCCATTTTAATAAAAACAGAATGTATCATACAACATAGTGATGGTAGAGAAGAAACCAAAACTGGAACAACTGCTTTATGTCGCTGCGGTGCAAGCAGCAACAAACCCTACTGCGATGGTAGCCATAAAATTATTGAGTTTAAAGGATAAGTTTTGGGGCTGTGGGCATTAGTACAAGTATCAGCTGTAGTTCTGGCTATCGCTGCAAGCCTTCGTTCCTCAGGGCTTTACGCTCTATCCAGCAGCCCAATGTCATTTAGTTAAGATGTATTTAAAGGTTGTTTCGATAATTTTTTTGTGTTTGATGTTTTCCATACCTGCGTTTAGAGGTTTTCTTTC
>JAYVRD010000161.1:0-7026 GCA_043776595.1 Chitinophagaceae bacterium
ACTTTTTTGGTAAGCCAGTAAACGATACAGTAAACCCCGATGAAGTAGTAGCCTTGGGTGCAGCCGTGCAAGCCGATATTTTGGCAGGCAATAACAAAGATTTTTTGCTGCTTGATATTACACCCTTAAGTCTTGGTATAGAAACCATGGGAGGTTTGATGGATGTGTTGATTCCTCGAAATTCAAAAATACCTACCAAGGCTGGTAGGCAATACACTACTTCTAAAGATGGGCAAGGTAGTATGCGTATTTCTGTTTTTCAGGGCGAAAGAGATTTGGTAAAAGACAACCGCAAATTGGCTGAATTTAACCTCACCAATATACCTGGTATGCCTGCTGGCTTGCCTAAAGTAGAAGTGAGTTTTTTAATAAACGCCGATGGTATTTTGGTGGTTAAAGCCCAAGAGCTAAGGAGTGGTGTACAACAAACTATAGAGGTAAAACCACAGTATGGCATTACCGATGCAGATGTAGAGAAAATGTTGCTCGAAAGTATTACCCATGCCAAAGAAGATATTGCTACAAGGGCTTTGGTAGAGGCAAGTACAGAAGGGGAACAGTTGCTGGATATGACAGAAAAGTTTTTGACCCAAAACACAACCTTACTTACCAAGCAAGAAATAATAGCCACCGCACAGGCCATGCAAGCTTTGCAGTTGGCACTTACAATGCAAGATAAAAACCTTATTCAATCTAAAATAGAAGAGCTAAACGATATTAGTAGACCCTATGCCGAACGTGCCATGGATGAAGCTGTAGGCAGTGCTATGAAGGGTAAAGTGATTGAGTAATTATATCATCTCATTCAACTTCTCAACAACTATATCAATTTCTTCCTTAGTGTTGTGTTTACTAAAACTAAAACGTACAGTTACTTGGTTAGGATTATTGTTGATGGCACGTATTACATGGCTGCCAGCATCTGCACCACTTGTACAAGCACTGCCACCACTTGCACAAATGTTATTAATATCCATGTTAAACAAAATCATTTCACTCTTCTCAGTTTTAGGAAAGCTTGCACTTAATACAGTATATAAACTTTTGCCCAATACATCGCCATTAAAAGCTACTCCTTTAATATTTTCTTGTAGCTGCTTCATCATATAAATTTTTAAACTTTTAATGTAGCTGCTATCCTTTTCGTGGTTGGCTGTAGTAAGTTCTAATGCTTTGGCAAAGCCTACAATACCATACAGGTTTTCGGTACCAGCCCTCATGTTACGCTCTTGGCTACCACCATGTACAAATGGTTTTATTTTTATGTTTTCGTTTATGTACATAATGCCTACGCCTTTAGGGCCATGAAATTTATGACCAGCACCTGTAACAAAATGCACAGGCGTATTTCTTAAATCAAACGGAAAATGGCCAACCGTTTGCACCGTATCGCTGTGAAAAATTGCATTGTGTGCTTTACATAGGTTGCCTACAGCATGTATATCTAGTATATTACCAATTTCGTTATTGGCGTGCATTAGTGTAACCAATGTTTTTTCTTCTGTGCTTGCTAAAAGCATTTCTAAATCTTCTAAATCTATATGACCATTGGGTAGCAGTTTTACGTAGCTCACACTGCTTTGTCCACTGTGTAGCATGTGTTCTACTGTGTGTGTAGTTGCATGATGCTCTATAACGCTGCTAATGATATGCTTGCAACCTAAATCTCTTACTGCAGCAGTAATGGCTGTGTTGCTACTTTCGGTACCACCACTAGTAAAAAATATTTCGGCTGGATGGGCATTTAAAATTTTGGCTACAGTTTTTCTAGCGTTTTCAATGGCCATTCTGCTTTCTCTGCCATAGCTATAAATGCTAGATGGGTTGCCATACAAACTGGTTAAGTAAGGCATCATGGCTTCTAATACTACTGGATCTAAAGAGGTGGTAGCAGCGTTGTCTAAGTAAATTCTTGTTCCAGTCATTTGTTATTTTTTATGTAGCCAGCTTTGGTGCTACTATTTGGCTTCGGTTGCGTCGCACCTATTAAGCTTTTGAATGTTTATGAAGCATTCAAGTTGAAAGTTTAGGTTTTAAGTTTAATGATGATAAAACAAAAATTTTAAACTGTTCAGTAAAGTTCCAACCTATGCCTTGTGATTCATCTATTCTTTGGACAAAAGAAATTAAACGAATACATCATAAACTGCAATGAAGCCACTACAATACTAACAGTTGATAGCGAAAATAAAAAATCCCGTGTATAAAAACGGGATTACAAAAAATAAATGTAATACTAGAGCAGGGAAATTCTCGTAAGATTATTTTTTTAGGTGCTTCACTTCATTCAAGCCAAAAAAAATAGGGAGTAAGACTACTCCCCTTCCGGATACAGATTTACTACGATTTCGCAGTGAGGTAATGATACTTTCAATTTTTCAAGATCTTCCGAAGGATATTGATTATGTAGATTCAATCGCCTAAGCGATTTTAATTTTTTTAAGCAATTTATCTGCTGCTCATTAAGTAAGCCCAAAGTTTTGAAACTCATTCTTAACTCCAGCACCTGTAAATTTTTCGTTGCTGCTATATTGCAGAAAAACTTTTGTGGTTCAAAGTTGGCTGGCTTTCCATTAATGCGTAAAACTTTCAGCTCTGTTAACTGTGGTAATTTTTCAAAAGATGCATCGGGTGTAAGTTTACCAAGTTCTGAATCGTAAATAAAACCTTGTTTATAATACACACTTACCGAATTTATTTCGGCTGGTTGTTTTAAAGCTTCTTTTACAGAGTTGGCATAGCCTACAGGCTTAAAAAAGTCTTGTGCCATTGTCCTTCCCTGTATAAGAAAGAACATCCATAGAAAATGGATGTACGGATTTCTGGACTTCATAGATAACGGATTAGTAAGCACTGTGAAAGTAAATAACCATTTTTACAGAAGTGTAGTTTTAGTATAGTTGTGTAAAAAGATTAGGGAGTGTTAAAAGTTATTCACAAACAAATTATAGGAAAAATAAAAATAACTGAAGATATTTTTTGCATGCTGAAAAGTAGAGCAGAGAAAAATGGTAGTAATACATAGAAGGAATGATGCGATGACAAACTAATGTAAGAATGAGGGATTGATAAGTAGCCGTGATGTGCTACATAGAAATTGTTAGCCAAACATGTGCGACGCAACTACTGCTTAATTCTTATTCTGCTGTTGGCTTCATAAATATCTCTCTTTAAGCACACCAATATGGTGTAGCAAATGCCCATAAATAATAAATGCTATTGCTTGCACTGTAATGGTATTATTATTGGCTGTGCCTGTTTGTTGCAATTGCTCTGTGGTTAAAGATAATAGCAAGGTGTCTGTAGCATGGCGTAAGGCTACAAATTCTATTTGTAAACTTTGTAAGGTTCTGTTACTAGCAACAGCATTGTCTGCCCAATCGTTTTCTTCAAAACCAGGTAATGGGGTTGTATCTTTTCTTGCAAAACTTACAGCACGGTAAGTAAACACCCTTTCAGCATCTATTAAATGTTGTATTACATCTTTTACTGTCCACTTGCCAGCAGCATAAGCATAATCTGCTTTATCTTGTGGTAGGTTGTTTATAAATTGATTAATAGTGGTGGCGTATTTTTCTACAATGGCTTGTAAGTTATCAGCATCTACTTTGCTTATATAAGTATGGTAAAAGATAGGATACTCTATGGGTAGTGGTTTGGGCATATATTTTAATGTAAGGGTTGGCTAGTTTTCTTTTTATCTATTTTCAAAGGTATTGTTATGGGTTTTGCCATTGGCAAATTTTCTACTATTTTTTCAGCTTCTTGCACAGCATTATAGGCGTTTACAATACCACCAGTTTTACACAAATCTGCAAGGCTTACTTTTTGTTTGGTGCCAGGCTTTAGTATTTTATAACTAGCATCTGGAATAAAAACGCTACGCTCTATTACCATTTTTATTTGCACTGCTGTAAGTCTTGGGTAATAACTTCTAAGCATAGCTGCCAAGCCAGTAACTACTGGTGCAGCCATACTTGTACCTTTTTGAAAAGCATATTGATTGCCACCAGGCATGGCTGAATAAATTTTTATGCCTGGGGCAAATACGTCCACCGTTTGCTTGCCATAATTACTAAAATCAGTTATTAAATTACCAGCTAAAGCTGTATCGCTGCTGGCACCTACCGTAATAAAATTAATAGCCCTTTTATTACCTACTAACAAGTAAGGGTTGGGGTAACTTTCTTTGGTATCTACATCATCGTTTTCATTACCTGCAGCATGCACTATTAACACATCTTTAGCTGCTGCATATAGTACAGCACTATCTATCCATCTTTTATCGGGAGAGTAAGATTTTCCAAAACTCATGTTAATGACCTTTGCACCATTATCAACAGCATAACGTATGGCTAGGGCTATGTCTTTATCGTACTCATCACCTTCAGGTACTACACGTACCATCATTACTTTCGCATTATCGGCTATACCATTTATACCAATACCGTTATTGCGTTGTGCTGCTATAATACCAGTAACATGTGTGCCATGCGTAGGCGATGTAGCCATTACATCTCCATTGCCATAGAATTTGTCTTTAAAGTTTTCATAATCATCTTGCACAATTTCTTCTCTAAACTTTAGAGGTTGACGTTTCGTTTCTTGCTTAGCTCTTTGCCCAGTTACATATTCGTCTAACTGGCCAATAACACTGGTATTGGTAGATTCTGGTTCTATCTCTGTGATGCGTAAAAAACTTATAAAAGATAGTTTGGCTTTTTTGGCTTCGGTGGAGATGGGTTTATATTTTTCTAAGGAGTCTAATCGGTACATGGGTTTACCCATATCGTCTTGTAATATTTTATCGTTACGCTTCAATCCTTTTAAAGTTATTTCTAGCATCATTAGTTCAAGAGCTTCTTCTTTAGTTGTGCCAATTCTCATATCGTTTGCTGCACGCTGCCATACTTTAAACTTATATTTTTCATCAGCTGTAAGGATATTCGTGTCTATTACTTTGTCTTCAAATCTGTCTTTAAACCTAAAATACACCCTACTTTTTTCATCGCTGGCACGCTTTATATTTTTTCCATCTTTGCCGCCTAAAAAATTCCAACCATTGGTATCATCAATATAGCCATTGCCATCATCATCTATACCATTACCAGCAATTTCTTTGGAGTTATGCCATAAAATATTTTTCAAATCTTCGTGGGTGGTATCTACCCCGCTATCTAGTACAGCTACAATTACTGGCTTAGATTTTCTGTTTTTATCTTTTAAAAACTGGTAGGCTTTTTCCAACGATATTCCTTGAAAACTATCTTGCTTAGCATCTAGTAAGTGCCAGCCTTTGGGCAAATCGTTTTGGGAATAGCCAACCAAAAACGACAACAGTAATACAGCCACTACATAAAATTTCCTGAGCATAATAAAAGTAGAATTCATTCACCACAAATGTGCAGCATGAAAACCAAAGCAGCTAACGATGCAAATATTTTTAGGGAAATGTTGGCTATATTGGATTGAAATATCTTTTAAAAATGTGGGGAATACTTGCAAAACCCAAAACCCTTGTTTACCTTACAACACAAACTAAAAATCAATGCTTATGTTTCAACAAATGTTAACTCAACTAAATTGGCTGCATATTGCAGTGGCTGCACTTGCATACTTTGCTTTGGGTGCTTTATGGTACAGCAAACTTTTATTTTCTGCCCCATGGGTTAAAGGTCATGGTATTAATATAGCCGATCCAAATGCATCCAAATGCATGGGCTTAATGTTTGGAGGTAGTTTTGTACTCATGTTTGCCGTATGCGTAGGCTTGGCTTTGGTGTACAGAATGATACCCATAAATACAGCTATACTTGCTGTGAAGTTTGGATTATTTTTTGGTTTATTTTTCTCGGCTACTACGATATGCATTGGTTATTTGTATTGCAAAAAACCATTGAGCGTACATTTAATTGATGGACTATACCATACAGCAGGGATGATTATTGCCAGTATAATATTAGTACTTTGGAAGTAAATAAAGACGCATATTTTTGGCTTTATACTTTTAGAGTTTAATAGCTATCCCTGAGCTTAACATGTGCGACGCAACTGAAGCTTAATGCTTATTTGCGGCTGACTACAAAAAATTAAATATGAGTATTATGAAAAAATTTCTTTGCATTGCAGCAATGCTATCGTTTGTTATTGCCAAGGCAGATATTGTAACCCCAGGTCAAGTAAATAAAGGGTTTATGATTACAAACATTAATAAGTTTAAGCAATATAAATTTACTTTTATCTATCAAAACTACAGGTACGATCATGGGTACCAACATAATGGTGAAACCGTTAGCACTATTGAGGCAAACCAAACTTACTATTGTAGTAGCCATGGTGATAAAAGTTTTATTACAGCCACAGATAGTAGTGGTAAAACCTTTGTATCTAAAATTGAGATTGGCGGACAAGCTAAATTTGCTGCTAAGGTAAAAGGCTATACAGAAGTGTACGAAATTGTAAGTGTAAAGAATGGTGTTGTTATATTGAAAAAAACAAAGGAGATCCTGACCACAAAAAAAGGGGTGAAGGAAACTAAATTATCACTATTTAGCAACAACGGTAGCTATGGTTTGCTTTGGCTGTTTGTGTGTAGTGGTATAGCATTGGGTGTTGTAGCTTTGTTGTTTAAAAGAAGAAAACCAACTATCCGTTAAATATGAAAATGATTTTTATTATCGCTGCTATTACTTGCATTTCTATTAGCGTACAAGCACAAAAAAATGTGCTAGAGAAAAGAGTTGATACAACTATTTACTTAAAACAATTGCCGTTTCAAAGTAAAAAGAATATTGTAAATACTATACCCAATGCAATTGCCATAAACGACCTAAAGTTTGGTATTGATTATACCGCTAACAATAAAAAAGGTTTTGATATTAACATTGGAAGGCTTGATAATATGCCTGTACTTACTCCTGACGCAAAAAATAGATTGCTACTTAAAATAAGGTTTCCTGCTGAGGAAGGATTAATACGTGGCTATTTTAGTGGGCATACTTTTGCTACTAACAAACCCTTACCTAC
>JAYVRD010000162.1:0-7015 GCA_043776595.1 Chitinophagaceae bacterium
CGGTTTCGACAAGCTCAACCTGACAACTCATGTTTTATTTAAAGTGCATTACTTTCAAAACATCAAAAATCTAAACCAAATTCAATATAAATACCATTACTTTTATCTGGCATTATTGCATCAACTTATTTATTTGCCATGGACGATAACTATAAGCAAACCCTCATAGAAGCGATACAGTTTTTACAAGATTTTCAATCGGAATTATTTACCAAAACCATTAATATAGAAATGGCTGGCGATTTAAAAGACGTGCATGCAACTTTTGAACCTGGTGATACTTTTGAATTTGAAATGAGCCATATAGAAAGCAGTAACGATCCCAATGTACAACGTCTTACTGAGTTGCTTAACACTATTGAAAATATTATAGATACCACCGCCAATCTCAACAATATTAAAGAAGAAGAACTGTAAATAAACTGTATGAAAAAAATTGCTTCACTTGCCATCTTCACTTTTCTGATGGCTACTTGCTTTGCTCAACCAAGCTTTATAAAAGATAGCCTAGATAGCTACATACAAAAAGGAATAGCCGATTGGCAAATACCAGGTTTGGCAATAGCCATTGTAAAAGACGGAAAAACAGAAGTGATGAAAGGCTTTGGCTTTCGAAATATAGACACCAAAGAACCTGTAGATGAAAACACACTCTTCATGATAGCGAGTAACAGCAAGTTATTTACTGGAACAGCTTTAGCCCAATTAGAGTATAATAAAAAATTATCATTAAACGATAAAATCACCAAATACTTTCCCGACTTTAAATTGTACGATAGCAGCATTACCAATATGGTTACCATTCGTGATATGTTATCTCATCATCTTGGTACAAAAACATTTCAAGGCGATTTTACTTTTTGGGATGGCAATCTTAGTCGCAAGCAAATTATGCAACGTATGCGTTACTTAAAACCACTACAAATTTTTAGACAAGATTTTGGCTACTGTAATAGCTGCTTTTTAACGGCAGGTGAAATTATACCCAAAGTTACTGGCAAGCCTTGGGAAGTATATGTGTACGATAGTATTATATAACCATTAGGTATGACCAACACACATATGCTTACAGCGGGTATCTCACAACGCAATAATGTAGCTACGCCATACACTACACAGTTCACTAATACTTTAATGAAACTACCCTACGATCAGGTAGATAACCTTGCACCAGCAGGCAGTATGGTAAGTTGTGTAAAAGATGTAGCTAAATGGCTAACCATGCAGCTAGATAGCGGTCGCTACCAAGGCAAACAAATTTTACCTTGGCAAGTGCTACAAAAAACAAGAAAGATGAACACGGTTATTAATAGTGCAAAATCTAAAATTTATCCTACCCATTTTTATGGGTATGGCTTGGGCGTATTTATTGGCGATTATAATGGGCGACAAGTGTATGAACATACTGGCGGAGCTTTTGGTTTTGTAACCAACACATGTTTTATCCCAGAAGAAAACTTAGCCATTACTATTTTAACCAACAACGACAACCAAAACTTTTTTGAAGCACTACGCAAACAAATAATGGATGCATACTTAAACGTTCCTTATGTAAACAGAAGTCTACAACAATTACATGACTTTAATAAGGACATGCAAGAAATTACCAATCAAGTTGCTTCATGGGGCAAACGGCTCACCCATCAAAAACCAAAAATGCCTTTAACAGCATACGCAGGTACATACGAAAATCAATTGTATGGCAGCATTACCATTACACCCAAAGCAAATGATTTAATTATAAAATTCAACAGCCATAACAACCTTATTAGCACACTGCAATACATGGATGCCGATGAATGGTTACTCACCTACAACAATATTGCTTTTGGCATTTTTGCTACCAAATTTACCATTGAAAAAGATAAAGTAGTAAGCGTAGAAATAAAAGCTAATGACTTTGTAGAATACGATACTTATATATTTAAAAAGAAGTAGTAGTAATAGATTACTTGAAAAGTTTTGGAACGAGCGATAGAATAAATATGTAGCTGCGGTTGCGTCGCACACTGCAACTTTTGAATGTTCATGTAGCTTTTATCGTAGCGTACATCAGGTACAATGTTAAATGCTTTCTACTACTACCGCTGTACCATAAGCCAATACTTCAGTTACTCCATTCATTACTTCGTTGGCATCATATCTCATATTAATAATGGCGTTAGCACCAGTTCCCGCAGCATGTTGTAGCATCTGTTGAAAAGCTTCTTCACGGGCTTGTTCGCACAACTCTACATAAATAGAAATTTTACCACCGAAAATGGTTTGAAAACCACCAGCAAGATTACCCAATATACTACGAGATCGCACAGTAATACCACGAACTACGCCAAGGCTTTTAGTTACTTTATAACCATCGAGGATAATACTGTTCGTTACCATTTTTGGGTCTATCATACATTTTTATTTTGGCTAAAATAACTAAATATTTTTCAACTGCTTTGCTCTACGCTACTATAAAAGCTTAATACTACTAGATAGCTAAACATGTGCCCTTCGGCTTTGCTCAGGATAAACTTGCAACAGGAGCTAAATTTATACACAACTGCTGGCTACATCTTTTCATTACCCTTAAAAAATTCTATTTCATCCAGCTTTGTACGCAGGTTTTGCAATAGTCGTATGTAAATTTTTTATCCTTTTCGCCAGTTTTTGTTTCTGTTGATGTGGTAAGCAAACCTGCTTTATTGTAAGTGTAGGCAATGGTATATTGATTATCGCCTGAAAAGCTTTTGTACGTGTATTTTGTTATGTTGCCAGCTGCATTGTATTGCCAAAAGTAGCTACCAATTGGTGTGTTTTTATCTTCGCCACGCAGGGTATATTCTTTCTCTTCAATTACTTGTCCACTAGCATTACACTTTACCATGTATTTATTCCAAGGCACATCAACAGCTTTGCCAGCAGCAGCTTCTTCTTCGTCAAAAGATGGCATCCGCAACGTTACATTAATTTGCTTTAGCTTGCCAGTGGCATCGTATTTATAAGTGTATGTGGGTGGGTCTATATGTGCTATTATTTTTGTAACCAACTTGCCAGCAGCATTGTAAGTATAGCCAGTCAGAGAACTTTCACCATCTTCGCCAGGTGCCACTTCATAGGTTTCTTGTATCAACTTTCCTTTACCATCAAACTTGTAATACACAGTAGAAGTGCTGATGGAATCGCCTGCATTATTAATTCCTTTTTCGTATAATGTTGCTACCATACCTTCTTTGCCATACTCGGCTTCTTTTACCAAAATTTTTTCTTTGCCTACCATTTCGTAAACAGAACATTTAGTGTAGCCGCCAGCTTTTATGGCTTTAAAATCGCTTTGCTTAAAAGGCATCAGGCTATTTACAAATTGAGCATGGGTTGCAATTGTTGCCAATAAAACTATGAATACTAATAAAGATTTCATGTTACAAAGATTTGATGCAAAATACAATTGAAGGTTTGTAAATACAATACCCTGTAAATGGTATTTACCAACTTAGCTTCACGCCTGCAAAAAAATTGCGTGCTGGTGCTGGGTTGAAATATCGTTTGCCAGCAGCATTTATATCGTTACCCAAGCTATAGAGTTGATTTAGTAAGTTATCTGCCCCTACAAATACATGCACTTTGGTTTTGTGTGAGGCGAAGGCATAGCCCAATTTTACTTGTAGCAATCTATAATCTTCTGCAATATCTGTATTGCTATCGTTTAATGGTAAAGCAGAAGTATAATTGAAAATAATGTTAAGCTTGTAATGATTTTTTGTTTCGGCTTCTAGCCCTGTTACTATTATTTTTTCAGGTACACCTGTCAGTGCATTACCACTATAATTGCTAGTACCCACCACATAAGTATCAAATTTGTATGGTTGATAACTACTGTTATTATAAAGAGTAAGTGCAGAAAGAAATTGGGTATTGTTTTTTATAATATGGTACTGCCACCCAAGTTCTACCCCTTTTTGTTTAGTACTTCCGGCGTTTACAAAGTATTCACTTCCATTGGAGTTGTTTCTTTTAACAATAGCTTGGTTTAAATTAAAGTAATATAATGCTACATCAAATTGCAAAAGATTATTCAGGGCATAGCCTTTAACTCCAGCTTCATAGTTATAACCAAACTCTGGCTGTAGATTGCTGTAAAAATTTCCATCGCTTGGGTGTACTTCTGCTAGGCTAGGTGGTGAAAACCCTTTGGAAACTATAGCATAAGCCGAAATAGTTGTATTGATTTTGTACAATAAAGCTAGCCTTGGTGCAGCTACTATATTAGTTGATGCATGCAGAAAATTAGTAGCAAAAGCATCCGATAAACGTTTGTATTTATACAATTGCTGGTTAATACTTACACCTGCATTAATACTAAATTTTGAAAAAGACAATTGCACCTGTGTAAACCCAAACCATTGGTTGGCATATACTTTATCTTTAAACTGTAGGGTGTCTTTTATACCAAACTTATTTCCATAATTATCAATCTTGCTACTGTTGGCAAGCCACTCAGCACCTGTTATCCATTGTAAAAATTTATGTTTATACACCAACTGTGCTGTAAGACCCAAGTTGGTTTCGTTTCGATTTTCGTAATTAGTAATAAATGGGTTGGTAAACCCTGTAGCATTGGCAGTAACACCTAACTCTGAAGTAAAATAATTGTTGATGGTGTACTTGTGTTGCAAACCTGCAAACAAAGTTTTATTGTACACCGCTGTTTGTTGCTCTATAGCACTAGGTAATGTTGTAGTTGCCTGCCTTGCCCAAGTAGGGTTAGTATTTAATTGTGCAAGCGTTAAACCGCCTGGTGTTTGGTAAAACAAATCTGTATAGAAAAGAAGAAAATTAAGTTGCTGTTGTTTCCATTTTTTGATACCACAAAATTGCAACACATCTTTCCTCATGGCAGATTGTTCTCTATAGCCACTACTTTGTTGATGGCTTTGCTGCAATTGTAGGGTGCTATTTTGTTGCTGCTGCTGCCAAATAATATTTTCTTGTAGTAAATTATAAGAGCCAACAGATAAACCTGCACCAAAACTATTTTGTTTTGTGCTTGTAAATGGCAGCTCACTTTTTAGTAGTACTACACCACCAGTATTGGCACCATATACACTAGCTGCTGGGCCTTTCAATACTTCTACACCTGTTAAAGCGTTTAGCTCTACTAAGTTTAAGTAAGCATTGCCACCAGCATCGCTAAGAGGCAGTCCATTATAATACACTTTTACATTGCGTACACCAAATGGGCTTCGTAACAAACTACCCCTAATACTAAAACGATAACTGCCTGGGCTTCTTTCTTCCATTCTTACACCAGCAATGGTGTTGATGATGGGTACTAAAGAAGTAGCATTGAACTGTTGCAATTTTTTTTGTGACAAAGAACTTACAGCCACTGCAGCATCTTTCCAATTGGTATTGGCATAAAAAGCAGTTACCATTACATTATCCAAAGTATCTTTTGAAGCAAAAACAGAATCTGTCTGCTGAGAAAATGATTGGGTAGCCAACAAATAAATGAGTAGAAAGAGGGAGAAAATTTTCACTGTTTAAAAATAAGTAATGCAGCTTAACGGATGCACAGAAATGTTTTGAATTAAAAAATAATGATGGATTGTGTAGTTGTTTTTTTGGTAACAGGCGGTAGAATATCTATTAAACTTCGGTTGCGTCGCACACTGCAACAGTTGATGCTATAATGAACAGTTTAGACCATACTGTTTAACGATGGTAAAGATTACACCTTTAACTTTAAACTAGCAACGTATAGCCCAATACTTATACTACAGCTAAAAATGTGCGACGCCACCGCTGCCAAATAGCACTAGAAAGCTGGCTACCCAAAAATACCTTACCAAATATGTACGCTTTATATTTGTCAAAATTTTGTTTTGATGAAATTAGATATACTGGCTTTTGGTGTACACCCAGATGATGTGGAACTTGGCTGTGCTGGCACTTTAATAGCTGCAATAGCTCATGGTAAAAAAGTAGGTATTATAGACCTTACACAAGGTGAACTTGGCACAAGAGGCACTGTAGAAACCAGAAAAATGGAAGCTGCAAATGCTGCAAAAGTGATGGGTGTGCAGGTAAGAGAAAACTTAGAAATGGCTGATGGATTTTTTACCATAGACGAAGCCCACTTACGCAAAGTGGTAACTGCTATAAGAAAATATAAACCCGAAATTATTTTGTGCAATGCACCAGAAGATAGACATCCCGACCATGGCAGAAGTTCTCAATTGGTAAGCGATGCAGCTTTTTTGTGTGGATTAAGAAAAATAGAAACCTCAATTTTAGGTGAGCCACAAGAACCGTGGAAACCAAGTTATGTTTTCCATTACATACAAGATAGATTTATACAACCATCGTTTGTGGTGGATATAAGTGACCATCAAGAACAAAAAATGGAAGCTATATTATGCTACACCACTCAATTTCACAACCCTGACCTAAACGAACCCCAAACTTATATTTCGTCTCCAGAGTTTTTAGATTCAGTAAAAGCTAGGGCTTTAATGTTGGGCAAAAGAATTGGTGTTAAGTATGCCGAGGGTTTTATTTCACCTAAAGTTTTGGGGGTTTCAACCTTAGATGCTTTTATACAAAACCCTACTTAATATTCAACCCTTATTTTTGTAGGTACTATATGAAAATGAAGAAATTTTGGCAACAACATACCAATTGGGAGCTTTGGAGCTTTAATATCATTTATGCTCCACTTATTTTTGTATGGGGGTATTATGCCATTAGGGCAAAACGTTTTTGGTTTTTTTCGCCCGTTAATCCTTCTTTAGATTTCTCTGGTTTTGAGGGAGAAACAAAACAAGAAATGTTTGAACAGCTAGACAAAGAAGTTTACCCCAATACCATTTATATAAAGCCCAACGAAACCTTTAAAACCATTTTACAGCGTATGCAAGATGCAGGATTGCAATATCCTGTTGCTGTAAAACCAGATATTGGCACAAAAGGTTTGTGCTTTAGAAAAATAGAAAATGATACCCAACTACTAGCCTATCACAAAGCCCTACCT
>JAYVRD010000163.1:0-6941 GCA_043776595.1 Chitinophagaceae bacterium
CGTAAAAGATGTAACCTTTAATACCGATCTGCCCATAGTGATTAATTTTTCACTAAGGTACAAATAATATGTGTAATTTTTAATTAGACTTTATATAAAACTTAAACTAGTTTTTCTTCTCTTTATTAGTAATGTCTTTTGCAGCTACAGTCCATTCGGCTAATTTAGCTCCTTTGGTACTTAAAAATTCTACTTTCATTACACGGTCTTTCTTTTTATCGCCAGTAAAACTGATGCGGCTATAATTTTGTGCATCTTCTACACCCAATACACGGTAAGGATTGTTTTTTTCTGGTCCACTAAACTTATGAGAGCCCGATGTAAGTGGCGATGCTGTGATATCGTACAAGGGATAATTGCCTTCTCTTTCAGTTTTTATTACTTCGCTTGTATGCCTATCGCCAGTAAGAAAAACGAGGCCATTGATGTTATTGTCTTTTATAAAATCCATCATTTCTTTATACTCGGCACTAAAATGTCTAAAGCAATCAAAGGGACTAAGTGGATTTAGCACTTGGCTGCCAGTAGCTATAATTCTAAAGTTTACTTGTGTGTTGTTATTGCTTTGTAGCAAGGCATTTTTAAACCATTCCATTTGTTGCTTGCCATACATGCGTTTGTTATCGTTGGGCATGCCATTAATGCTGTCTGGCATATCATCATTACTTCTAAACCAGCGGTCGTCTAACAAAAAAAGATCCACATCGTTCCAAGTAAATTTGGTGTAAATGCCTTCGTTATTTTGCCCATAACTTGGGTTTGCCCAAAACTTTTTAAATACATCTCTGCTTACTTCTTTTAATGGATAACTTTTATCCGCATCGTTCCAGCCATAGTCATGATCATCCCAAATGGCATAGTGTGGCATGGCTTTTAAAAAGGCTTGATACACTGGCATTCTTCTTTCGTGAGAGGGACGATAATGCAAGCCCCACTCACTTTGATAATCTACTTCTCTGGTGTACCAATTATCGCCTAGCCAAAGCATAAAGTCGGCTTTTTCTTTAGCCATTACTTCAAAAATAGAGGAGTCGTTGCCATAAGGTTTGCCTGGTCTATCAAACTTCGGTTCGTTGATGTAAGCACAACTACCTGTAAGAAATGAAAAGGAAGGAATAGGTTTTGTTTTATCTCTCCACTGCCAAAGAGATTGGGTGGTAACTTCTCCTTTGGCCACTTGTTTATTGGCAATTATAATAGTATAACCATATGTTTTTCCTGGCTCTAAACCTGTAAGTGTAGCTGTTGCAATATTAAATTCTCCACCAGTTAATGTGGCTTGTGTTTTTTGATTACTACCAAAAGTTACTTGTACTTCTTTTACTTTCTCCTCTACTTGTAGCCAAATTTTTGCTGTTCTAAAATCTGTATGCCCAAGCATAGGACCTGCAATTATTTGTGCTTGTGTAGTACAGGCAACCAATACTGCTAAAGCCAATAGTATTTTTCTCATGCTAAAAAATTTGTTGCAAGGTAAGTAAGTGCTGTTTGCTATTTGATGAAGATTTGATGAATAATTTTTAGGATAACCAGCAGTTAATTATTAATTCGTTTATTGGTAATTGACGAAAACCGATTATGATGTATAATTTTTTGGTAACGAGCTTTAGGTTTTCAATTTAACAGCGGTTGCGTCGCACATGTTTGGCTATGAATTTCTATTAAGCTTTTCTTGCGTATGCTTTAGCTCTTTTGTTTTCAAATTTATGAAGACACAAATTTGTGGGTTGAACCATCGTTGTGTCTGCACAAATATTTTAATGAATGTCTATTGTAATTATATTAAAGACCTATCTTATTTATTCACTTCACTTTTTGCACCTACTACTTTTATGGCTACACTATCGGTACCCTTGGGTGCAAAATATTTGCTCTTAAATTTTATGCTTTTGCCCGGATTAATGGTTTCAAAAACGGTTTCTTTTTCCTCGGTTAGGCGTACTTTAGTTTTGCTGAAAAACTCTAAAGTAAGTTCTATGTCTTTGTAGCTAGCAACAGTAGCATTGTTAGTTATGGTGGCTTTTACAACTGTTTGACCGAAAAAATTCTTTCTATCTTTTTCGTCTACGTCTAAAAACCGTGCAGGGTCTTTTTGTTCTTTCTCTCCTAATGTTTCTTTTGTTTTTTCATAACCATCGGGGTCTTTGGTTTTAGTTTTGTTATCATCGTTATTACAGCTTGTAATAGCGGCTGCTACTAGTACATACAAAAATATTTTTTTCATGTTGTGTGTTTATTAAATAAAGATAAAGTGAAGTGTTGGATTTTAGGTTTTAGGTTTTGTTATTTTATGTTTTTGTTCTTCGCTTTAATAGGAGCTAAATAGATGTTCTTAGTTTAAAATGTGCGACGCAACCGCAGCTTAATTCCTATACTTCAGCTGGCTAAAAAATAATGCCACACTTGTTTATGGTGTGGCATTATGTTTATCGTAGGTTACTTATTTTTTTGTCTTTGGGGTAGGTAACGGTGTAGCTGAATCGGTATTTACGGCTTTCGCCAGCTTTTAAATTTATTTTCCAGTTTAAGGTACCTAATTCTTCGTTTATTTCGCTACCGCCATCTTCTTCTAGCTTTACTATAATTTCTTTTAACTGGCTTATAGGATACTGATCTTTCAGTAACATATTTACTGCCTCTTTCTTATTATTCTTTACTGTTATTTCGTAAGTAAAGGTTTCTGTTTTAGTATCGCCTTTTGTTTTTGTTTTGCTGTATTCTTTCATTAGCAAGCGTTTGGTGGCTATACGTTTATCTCTACCTAAACTTAGGTTTAAAGTATCCATGGTTGTATTTGGATCTATAAATGATTTGCCTAAATACACATTGTCCATAATAATATTAGCATCTCCAGGTAGTAAATTTAGCTGCTCCCAATCGCTAATTTCGGCTAGTAAAAATGCATCTTTATCTAACTTTGGTATTGCGTAATGCTTGTAGGTAGCTTTTATATTTTCTTCTTTTATTGCTACACTAATGCTTTTGCCATCTGTTGGTATATCGTAAGGTAAGTCAATATCAAAACTGGTGTATAGTTGGCTTTCATTTAGGGTGGTGTAAGTGCTTATATCGCTTGGGTCTACATCGTCTTCTTCGTCTTTTGTTTCTTTCTTGGCTTTTGTACCATATCCTATTACTACTACTTCGTTTAGGCTTTGTGCCCTGTTGTAATTTGCACTTGCACTTACCCCTGCTGCTCTACCTTTAAGCATATTGCTGTACAGTTCTGGCACATATAATTGCAAGTTCCAAGGGTTAAGTATAGGCATTAATGTGCCTTGGTTGGGATTGCTGGTACTTAAGGTAAGTTTGGCTTGCTTCCAATCTAAACCTGTGGTTTGAGATACTGATGCTTTGTAAGAAAGTTTAAATGTATTGTCAATCGATTTTACCCTCATGTCATAAGTGGGTATCCAGCCTGCACGTTGTGTGTAGTAGCTGATGTCAAAATCGGCATTGGTAGCTTCTTTGGTCATTACTTGTAAAATAAGTTGACCAGAGCTTTTGCTAGCTTGCCCACCATCTTTGTTTCTTACCTCGTATAGGCGAACATTAATGGCATTAATATCTTCTTGCAAATCGTTTTGTTTTAGTTTTAAAACGTAAATGGCAGTGCGGTAACCTTGAATTTTGGTGGTATAAAAATCTATTAACTTAATTAACTCTATGCCAGTAATATTTTTTGTTTGAGAGCCAGAATAGGTTTCTATTAATTTAGAAGTTTTGTTTAACTGCTCTTCGGTTACTGCATTTTCTTGTGTGGCCGCATTTATTTGTTTATAGATGGTTTTAATACTGTCTTCCATTTTTTTAATCAATGGGTTAGCCGTTTGTGTGGTTTCGGTTTTTAGGTTAAATCGGTAACTCATCAACACCACATTTTCGGGGCAGCCAATTTGCAATGTTTTTTCATCTACCGTTGTAGATACGTTATTTACAATAATTTCTTGCTGCCCTTGTGCCAAGTTTGTTTTGGCTTTATGTGTAAGCTCGGCACCATAGCCATAATATACATTGGCGTGGCTAAGTGTGGCATTAAAAGCCGGCGTATTTTTTTGTGCCAACGCAAACATGGCTGCCAATAAACTAAGTGTAACAAATACTTTTTTCATATTATTTTTTGGTTTTGTGTTAGGTTATTTTTGGTAAGGATGAAGAGGTAGTGACTATTACACAGGCGTTAACAAAAAATTGGGAATCGAACTGAAATGTTACCTACAAATTCTCTACTTTTTTTGCCTACTAACAATTAGCTTTGAAGCCAATAAATAACTGCTATGATAGTAAACCTGAGCAACCAACACAGCCTTGTAAGTAACTGGGTGAGCGAATTGAGAGATATAAACCTACAGGGCGATAGACTGCGTTTTCGTAGAAACTTAGAAAGGATTGGCGAAGTGGCTGCTTATGAAATAAGTAAAGAGCTGCCTTATAAAATGGTAGAAACACAAACGCCATTGGGTATTCATGAAAGTAAATTGTTGGATTCACAGCCCGTATTGGCTACCATTTTGCGTGCAGGTTTGCCATTACATCATGGTATGCTCAATTATTTTGACAAGGCCGATAATGCTTTTATAAGTGCTTACCGCAAGCATAATATTGATGGCACTTTTGAAATTAGTTTAGACTATATGAGCTGCCCATCGTTAGACAATAGAGTAGTAATCATTAGCGACCCTATGCTTGCCACAGGTTCATCTGTTGTAAAAACAATAGCTGTAATGCAAGCAGAATTTAAACCCATTAGCATACACATGGTTTGTGCCATAGCCAGCACAGTAGGTATAGAATTTATTCATAGAGAGTGTGGCAGCAATATAAAAATTTGGTGTGGCGATATTGATGATGAGCTTACAGCCAAAGGATACATTGTACCAGGACTAGGCGATGCAGGAGATTTGGCTTTTGGTACAAAGCAGCAATCGTAAATCCCAAACACCTAAAGTGGCTTTGGCAAATGCAACAATTCTTTTGTTAATTTCTTAATGCTCAAATTCTTCTTACAACATTTCTCGTATTTTTAATGTCTTACAATAGCAAATGAAAAAAGCCTTTATATTTTATTGTTTTTTATTGATGGGGAGCAAGCTATTTGCACAAGACCCTCATTTTTCTCAATTTTTTTCATCGCCACTTACGCTAAACCCAGCTTTTTGTGGCAAGTTTAATGGCAACCTTAGGGTGGCTGGTAACTATCGCAATCAATGGCCTACCATTAATAGAGCTTTTACAACTTCATCGGTTTCAGTAGATTTCCCAATTTTACAAAACGCTATTGGCAGTAATGATACTTGGGGTGTAGGCATTATGGGCATAAGTGATCAAGGTGCAGATGGTGCTGTAAAATTTAATTACGGTAGCCTATCCACTGCTTATCATAAGGGTTTAGATGAAGATGGGTATCATCAATTGGGTTTAGCATTTCAAGCAACATATGCAAACATGCTTATCAATGTTACCAATCTAAAGTTTGAAGATCAATTAACACCATTTGGTTTTACTGGTAATACTACAGAATTATTTAGCAATAGTACATTATCCTCTAATTATTTTGACATGAGTGCTGGCTTGCTATACACTGGCAGCAGCAACGAAAAGAATAATTTTTATGCTGGCGTAAGTTTATATCACCTAAATCGCCCCCAACAGCAGTTTACAGGAAGTTTGTATTTGTTACAGCCTAGAGCTACTTTTCATGCAGGAGGTTATTTTCCTGTGGGCAATGCTAGCACTTTGCACCTAAGTGGTTTGTATAGTAGCCAGGCAGGTGCCACAGAAACCATGCTTGGTGGTGCTATGCAGTGGCAACTGAACGAAGTAAATGCCGATAAGCCCAGCAGTTTTTATGCAGGTGCATGGATGCGTTTAAACGATGCCATTATACCCTACTTAGGTTTAGAGTTTGGCGATTTTAGATTAGGTGCAACTTACGATGTAAATACTTCTAATTTAAAAACAGCCAGTAACACTAGGGGTGGTGTAGAAATTTCTCTTATTTATACCCACAAACACCCAGAAAGCAAAGGTGTGCCTTGCCCTAAGTTTTAATTTTTTGTAGCCAGCAACAGAATAAGAATGTAGCTGCTGTGGCGTCGCACATGTTAAGCTATGAATAGTTATTTGGCATTCATTGCTAAGGTATAAAGTCTACAGTTTAATAGTTAATGAAGGTCATGTTTTCACTGTTCAGTAACGATTCAAAAGTACAAGTGTGCGACGCAACCTAAGCCCAATAGACATCCTTCAGCTAGTCCCCATAAAAAATTACAACACAAAAAACTACCAACACTTACTTTTGCCACAAATCAATTTTTTTGTACAAACTGCTTCTTATATTTTGTTTATTAACTGGTTATTTTAGTATTGCCCAAACCAATACTGGCGGAGGTTACAACTTAGATTCTATACGTCAATCAACAAAAAATGTAAAGGCTAATAAAACAATCCGTGCTCAATTAAAAGTTGATTCTTTGGGTAATAAAATTCGTAAACGAATAGATTCGGCAACAATTGATACAATGGCTAGGGGCTTATTAGCTTTAACCGATTCTTTACGCAAAGATTCAATCAGCAAAGCCGCCACTTTACAAAAAGCAATTCCATCATCTGTCGATACCTCTACCTACGCAGCCTTGATGCAGCACCCTCTATTACCTTTTGGTAAGCCATCTACGTATTTTATGAGCAACGAGAGAAATTGGCCATCGAAGGATTCGTTGTTTTATACGCTTGTTGGCGTTTTGTTTTTGTTGGCTTTTATCAAATTTATTTTTCCAAAATATTTTTTAAATCTATTTAGGCTTTTTTATCAAACCTCTTTTAGGCAAAAACAAACACAAGACCAGCTACTACAAAGCAATTTAGCTTCTATACTTATGAATGTTTTATTTGTAGTTAGTGGTGGTTTGTTTATAGCCTTATTAGCCAGTAATACCAAA
>JAYVRD010000164.1:0-6934 GCA_043776595.1 Chitinophagaceae bacterium
CGTAAAAGATGTAACCTTTAATACCGATCTGCCCATAGTGATTAATTTTTCACTAAGGTACAAATAATATGTGTAATTTTTAATTAGACTTTATATAAAGTTAAAAGCAGCAGCACTAAGCAATACATTTATGTTATCACCAATGATGCCTTTATAATAATTTCTGCTTAATCTATTGTCTGTTTTTAAATGTCCTATTATGGGTTCTATAGCAGCTCTTCTTTTAAAATGTTTCCTGTGTTTTCTTTGCTGATATGCGTTCAATTTTTTTGTATTAAACGGCTTTGGTATAAGTATTTGTGTTGTGCCAATAATGCTATTTCCTTTATAACCTCTATCTACTGTTGCTGTTTTGGGAGTTTTGCCTACCAAGCGTTCTACTTGTTCTAAAGCTGATGCTAAAATGTGTCCATCATATTGGTTTCTAAAACTTTTTGCCCCTACAATTACACCTGTATTTTGGGTGTAGGTGATTGATACTTTATTGCCAAACTCATACTTCTTATGCTCTTTGCCTTTGGCTATACATAGCACTTCGGGTTCATGTAATGAATAAATTTTAGGATGGCTATGTTTGCCTTGTGCCAATACTTTTTTAAACAAATCTAATTTGGTGTGATGTATAGAATTGGGCGTTACATTTCTTTCCACCTCTCGTACCAACCTGCCTGCAATGGTTTTTATTTTCTTATCTGCTTTTCTGGCTTTCCCTTTGTTTCTAGGATGGTTGCGAAAGCGTTGGTCATAGCTTAGTTTTTTAATAACCTGTGTATAGCTTTGTCTTACAGGCAAACCTTCTTGTGCAGCTATTTTGTATGGGTTAGTTTTATTCTCTGCAGAGTCTTTGCTAAGTTACTATTACTTTAATAAACGTAAACTCAATTTTGAACTTTCGCTTCAGCGTCTCTCTTTAGAAGACTCTGAAGGGTTAGAGAACGAAAGCTACATTTTTAGGTATTCATCTTCAACCACAGTGTACACAACTACACAGTTTGCTAAGCTTTGTAACACACTGCGGATAAATAGACCTCTTTCATAATTTAGTTTCGTTATTGCGAGGAGTTGCGAAGCATGAAGCAAAGCAATCTTTCATAAGTATTTAAAATACGGATTGCTTCGTGCCTCGCAATAACGTTCTAAAAGTAATTTTTTGAATTATGAAAGAGATCTAATAAACCTTCGCTTTAATAAAAGCTACATACTTATTCATAGCCTAACATGTGCGACGCAACCGCTGCTAAATAGCACTACAAAAGCTGGCTACATAAAAAAAGCCCACTATAAAAAGTGGGCTTTCATTTTTTAGTTTAAGCAAAGTATTTATTTTATTTGCTCGTCTATATATGCTTTTTGTTCATCCATATCGGCGGCGTTGGCTCCTTTGTTTTTGGCAGCATCTTTTTTGGTTTTCAAATCTTTTATTTGTTTGTTGATGGCATCTTTAAATTGTGGGGCAAATGCCGCCACTTGATTGCGTAAACCAATAATTAAATCTAAACCTTTTTTAAAGTTGACAGTATTGTTTACCATACCTAAGTAGGTAATAAAGTTGCCATATTTGCTAAACTTTTCCATCATGCCAGCCTCGTTAAGATCGGTGTACATTTGGTCAAAATCGGCATCAGTTTTTGTAAGTAATCCAGCTTTTTCAACAGCAGCTTTTAATCTTCCTTTCGCATCCTTTTTAAGCTCTGGTAGCAACGCTAAAGCCTTTGTATCATCCACATCCAACAAGGCTTCATAAGCAGCACCAGCTATAGAGTAAGAAGAATCTTTGGTGTAGGTTACATAGCTATTAGTATACTCGGCTTTTTTAAGTGTGGCTAAGTAATCAATCGCTTCGGCACGTACCAATGGATGTAATTTTTTATTGCTTGCCATTGCTTCTATTTGGGCAATGGTATTGGCATCTAATATTGTATCTTCTACAGACTGTATGGCTTTGATTTGTAGTTTGTAAAACTTATCGTTTAAACCTAGCTTGAGTAGGTCTAAAGCACCTTCTTCTTTTAAATGCTTGGCAGCATAATCTATGGCTTCTTTTCTATCTACAAAGTTGGTGGCATGGCTATATTGAAAAGCATATTCATTCAGCCCTTTGGCATCTTTTCTATCTGCTAATAATATTTTGTCTGCATCTACATTTACCAAATGGGGCTTATCGGCTACTGTAAAAGAAAAAGTATCTACTTTATGTTCCATCCAAACATTGTAGCGTTTTTTATTATCACCTTCATACACATCTATAGCAATGGGTAGTTTAAATACTTTGTCGCCACTTTGGGTTTGCTTTACATACACCGATACAAATTTATCTGTTGGGTTGTGGTAATAGCTAATGTCTAACTTAGGATTACCGCTACCAAAATACCATTGGTTAAAAAACCAGTTTAAATCTTTACCAGTAACTGCTTCAAAAGCCAAACGCAGTTTAGTAGCACTACCATTACCAAATTTATTATCGGTTAAGTATTTGTTTAGCGATTTAAAAAAAGCTTCATCGCCTACAAAATGGCGAAGCATATTTAAAACCCTGCCCCCTTTATTGTAGCTTACTGCATCAAACATGTCTTCTTTATCTCTATAATAAAAACGTACTAAATCTTTGCTGCCACTACCACTTTGTAAGTAGCCTTGCATACCAGTATAGTTTTCTTCTTCGCCAGCATCTTTACCATGTTTATATTCTGCCCACAGTGTTTGGCTATAATCTGCAAAGCTTTCGTTTACGGTTAGGTTGCTCCAACTTTCGGCAGTTACATAATCGCCAAACCATTGGTGGAATAATTCGTGTGCAATTGTTCCTTCCCAACGGTTACCATCCACCAACTCTCTTGCATTTTGTTGGGCACTTTCTTGGTGCAAAGTAGCAGTGGTATTTTCCATCGCACCACTTACATAATCTCTACCTACTATTTGAGAATATTTGTTCCAAGGATATTCTACACCCAATTTTTCTGAATAAAATTTCATCATCTCTGGTGTGTAACCAAAAATCCTTTTCGCTACTTTTTCATATTCTTTCTCCACATAATAGTTTACTTCTTTGCCTTTGTAGCTATCTTTTACTATAGCAAAATCTCCTACACCCATAAATAATAAGTAAGGTGCATGAGGTAAATCCATTTTCCAATAATCGGTACGTGTGCCATCTGCATTTTTTGTTTGGCTTACCAACTTACCATTGCTAAGTGTTACATATTTAGCAGGCACAGTCATAAAAATTTCATTAGTCGTTTTCTGGTTGGTTCTATCAATAGTAGGCACCCAAACACTAGTGGCTTCTGTTTCGCCTTGTGTCCAAATTTGAGTAGGTTTTATCGTACCTTCTTTTGTTTTTTCTTCACCTTTTGGATTTATAAAATACAAACCTTTAGCATCGGTTATAGCTGCACTGCCTTGGCTTTGAAATTCATCGGGCTTGGCAGTATAGTCAATATAAATGATGTATTGTTCAGTAGCTTTGTACGTTCTATCTAGCGTTATATTTAAAAACAAACTGTCTTGGTACACATATTTTAAAGGTGTATTTTTACCCATCTTTACAATCTCTACTTTATTGATGTTCATACCTTTTGCATCCAACTGCAAACTATCTGTAGCATAAAAATGTGGTTTAAGCGTTAGCCACACTTTACCATTTAAGTAGCTTTTACTGAAGTTGAATTTTGCTTGCAGCTTAGTATGCACTAAGTCGTTTATTTTGGTAGGGAAAGAACGATACTGTTTCTTCCAACTATCATCTTTACTGCCACCCATACCAAACTGGGCATTAGCTGCCAAAGCAGCTATAAAACCTGTAATTAAAAAAAGTTTTTTCATGTGTTTTATTTAAAGAGTGTAAAAATAAGTGCAGGTGCATCTACACGCTATTATATTTTTGATAAAGGGCAAATGAGTAAGGGAAGTGGTAGATTTATGTTGCCTAGCTATCTAGTACTATTTAGCTTCGGTGGCAAGTTTATCCTGAGCGGAGTTGAAGGACAGATTTTAAACTATGGATGGCTATTTAGCTAACTCTGCCCCAAAAACTTTAGTTTTACGCTAAATTTCTATGAATGAAAGCCAGTAACAAAGTCCTGACTTTGGTTTTAATACTCTTTTTCGCTGCTAAAACCTATAGCCAGCAAACCTATTTCATTTACCTACAAAACGAAACCAAGCAAGCCTTTGCCGTTACTTATAATAAAAAGGTATACAACTCTTCACCCTCTGGCTACCTTATTTTACCCAAGCTTACCAATGGCAATGCATTGTTTAGTGTAACTTTTCCTAAAAATTTATATCCCGAGCAAAAATTATATGCAACTGTAAATAACAATGATGCAGGCTACCTACTTAAAAACTTTGCCGATAAAGGTTGGGGCTTGTTTAACATGCAAACATTTGCCATAAATATGGGCAACACTACCCCACCCGATGTAGTTATTGAAGAAATAAAAAAGCCCGAAATAAAAAAAGAAATTGAGGTAGAAACTAAAATAGATACTACTACCAGCATCAAAATAATACCTGAACAACCAAAAGATACCATTGCCGAAATAAAGCCAGCTATTATAAAAAACGAAGAAATACCTACCAATAAAAATGAAGTAGGCGTTGTAAAAGTTTTTGAAGCAAAGGGCAGCACAGGGGTAGATTTAATTTATGTGGACTATACCACCAAGCCATACGATACCATCCAAGTTTTTGTACCCAATGGGGAAGTGTTCACTACAAAAAAAGTAGAAATGAATACTACTGTTCCTACAAAAATTAATACATTTCCTATAGATAAAAACGACAAACGCTATTACAACCAAAAATGTATAACGCTTGCCAGTGAAGAAGACTTTAATATTCTTCGTAAAAAAATGGCTGCCGAAACCGATGATGAAAAAATGGTAGCTACTGCCAAAAAACAATTTAAACTTAGATGCTTTACTACCGAGCAGTTGAAACAACTAAGCTGGCTTTTTTTAAGTGAACGTGGCAAGTTTAGCTTCTTTCAAGCAGCACAAAATACAGTGTACGATATACCCAATTTTCCAGCATTAGAAACTCAGTTTGCCGATACCAATTACAAACAAAAATTTAAGGCTTTAATTAAATAATATGTACCGTTACTTTATTGAGGTAGCCTATATGGGCACCAACTATAGTGGCTTTCAGGTGCAGGATAATGCTGTAACCATACAAAGTGAATTAGAAAAAGCATTGTCCATAATTTTTAAACAACCATTCCTACTTACAGGTTCTTCTCGTACCGATGCTGGTGTACACGCTTTACAAAATTTCTTTCATTTTGATATTGCTATTGAAATAGAGCAAGAAAAAATATACAATATCAATGCGGTGCTACCATTAAGCATTGCTGTACAAAATTTGTACAAAGTAGCCCCCACAGCACATTGTAGGTTTAATGCCATTAGCCGAGAATACAAATATTGTATCTACCAAAATAAAAATCCATTTTTAATAGATAGGGCTTGGCATTTCCCTTTTGCGGTAGATGAAAATTTGCTACAACAAGCTGCAGCCTTGGTACTACAGCATACCAACTTTACCAGTTTTAGCAAACGCAGCACACAGGTAAAACATTTTAATTGCAACATAGCCGTAAGTGAGTGGCTACAGGAAAATGGCTGCTTGGTATACAACGTTAAAGGAAACAGATTTTTAAGAGGCATGGTAAAAGGCTTGGTTAGCACCATGCTAAAAGTGGGTAGAAAATTAATAACCCTACAAGATTTTGAAAACATCATACTTGCACAAGATTGTACCAAAGCCGATTTCTCAGCACCCAGCCATGGGCTTTTTTTGGTAGAAGTGGGCTATCCAGATCATTTTTTTGAGGCTGATACAAAATAATTTTTTTATTTAGCCAGCATTTGTGTTTCATGGCAGCTTCGGTGGCGTCGCACATGTTTAGCTGTGTAGCAGTATGTAGCTCCTATAGAAACGTAGGTTGGGTTGGTTACAAAGCAAATTAAAAAAGAAAAACTTGGAACAGCAGCTTTGGAATATTTTTCTTTCCTCGCAGTGTCTCCTTTAGAGACTCTGCGATTTTATATAACGAGATTAATAAGTTTGTATAATTCTTTGTGCATATTCTGTAATCTTAGCTTATGCAAACTCATTTTGTATGCATCGATCTATTACATATTAAAAGCTACATAGCGATACACAGCCAAACATGTGCGACGCCACCGCTGCTTAATACTTATTCAAAAGCTGGTCTCCAAACTCTTATAAAAAAGAAGCAGCGTTTTTCTTTTAATGGTAAATGTTGTGCAACCAAAACCCCCAACTTTGCCCCACCAAAAACCTAAACATGACTTGGAAAGAAAGAATTTTATTGCTGCTTTTAGCCAGCATCAACTTTACCCATATACTAGACTTCATGATTATGATGCCTTTGGGCAATTACCTAATGCCAGCATTTGCAATAAACCCACAACAGTTTAGTGTTATTGTAGCCAGCTATAGCATTAGTGCTTTTGTTAGCGGTTTAATAGCTATGTTTTTTGTGGATAGGTTTGATAGAAAAGCGGTGTTGCTATTTGGCTATATAGGTTTTATTATTGGCACTGTGTGCTGTGGCTTTGCACCTACACATCATTTACTATTAGTTGCACGCATTGTAGCTGGCTTGTTTGGTGGCTTAATTGGGGCACAAGTTTTAAGCATTGTAGCCGATTCGTTCCCTTACGAAAAACGAGCCCAAGCCATGGGCTATTTATTTTCTGCATTTGCTGTAGCCTCTGTTGTGGGTGTGCCATTGTCTTTGTTTTTAGCAGGGCAGTTTGGCTGGCATGCACCTTTCTTTTTTATTGGTGCTATGGGTATTATTATTATTCCATCGGTTATGAAATTTATGAAACCAATGACCGATCATAAACTTGCAGAAAGAGAAAAGCCATTACAAATTTTAAAAAATGTGTTAGCCAGCAGA
>JAYVRD010000165.1:0-6858 GCA_043776595.1 Chitinophagaceae bacterium
ATTGGGTTTTGCTCAAAGAAAAAAAACGCCAGCAAAAAAAGCAAAAACTACCAAAAGTAGCAGTAGCAAAGGATCTACCAGAAGCCGTAGTGCCTTAGCCGATACTACAAAGCCACAAACAGTTACGGTTACCTCAGCTTTTAAGCCAGTATTGCGTAGCAATGCTAAGGTAAATTTTAGTGCAGCATCTGCCGTTACTGATAGTAGCAAACCTGCCATGCTGTACAATATTCCATCACAAAGTTTATTTTTTAGTTACCAACCCGTAACCCTTAAACCTTTGGCGTTAAATATAGATTCTGCTCAGCCTTGGGTAAACAATAGTTATATAAAAGTGGGTTACGGAAATTTCTCTTCCCCTTATGCCGAAGTAGGTGCAAGCTTTGGTGATGGTGCTAAAACATTAGTTAATCTTCATGCCAAACATATTTCATCTAAGGGGCAACTTACTTACCAACAGTTTAGTAAAACAGGTGTAGATGCTTTGGGCATTTTTCAAAGCCCCAATAATAAAACTGAATGGACTACCAAACTTTTCTTTGACAACAATACTCAATATTTTTATGGTTATCGACCTGATACTTTAAAGTTTACCAAAGACAATCTAAAGCAATCCCTATCTACTTTTGGTATTAAAGCAGGCTTGCGTAATAAAACCAAAAGCAGTTTTGGGTTAGACTATAACCCAACCTTGGGCGTTACCGTTTTTACCGATAACCATAATGGCAGCGAAACAAGTTTTGTGTTGGATGCCCCAATTACCAAATCTGTTTTTTCATACTTAGATTTTAGTGTAGGACTAACAGCCAATATGACTGCTTACAAAAACGATAGTGCCAACGTAAACAATAATTTTTTTTTGCTAACACCCCAATTAAACTTTAAAACACCCAACGTAAAAGTAAATGCAGGCTTCACACCATCATGGGATAATAGCACTTTTACTTTACTTCCCAACTTTACCGCAGAAGCCAAAATAAAAGGTGAGAAGCTTAAAATAATGGCTGGTTGGATTGGTTACTATAACAAAACTACTTATCAATCTCTTGCTACGCAAAACCCTTGGCTGCAGCAGCCCAAAACTTTGCTAAACACAAGAGTAGCCGAGCAGTATGCTGGCTTAAAAGGTAGTGCTGGCAACCACCTTACTTACAACGCCAAAGTGAGTTACTTAAAATTTACCAATATGCCTTTGTTTATAAATGATAGTATAGATGGTAAAACTTTTAGAGTAATAAACGAAGCCGAAATAAAAGCCATTCGCATTCATGGAGAAGTGGGCTACACCGAACAGGAAAAATTTTCGCTGCTAGCTGGAATTACATTTAACCAATATAGCAACCAAACTACTTATGGCGAAGCCTTCGGATTATTGCCTATAGAACTTTCAGGTTCATTGCGTTGGAAAGTATTAAAAGACATCAACTTTAAGATGGATGCCTTTTTTTGGGATGGTGCTAAATACAGAAACTTTGGCAACGGTAAAAACTTAAAAAGCAATGCAGCTTTCGATTTAAATGCAGGCGTTGAATTTAGTATTTTGCCCAAACTAAATTTGTGGTTACAAATGAATAATATCTTCAACAGCAAATACGAACGTTGGAACCAATACCAATCCTTAGGTTTTAATGTGTTGGCTGGTGTTGTATATTCGTTTGCTAAGAGGAGCAAATAATGTGAGTGATTATTAAAAGGGAAAGGTGAAGATGAAGTAGTTGAGTAAAGTATTTTTTGTAACCAGCAGTAGAATACATATTAAGCTGCGGTTGCGTCGCACACTTGTACATTAGGAACTTTAATGAGCAATAAAGCTGTCAGCCTGAGCTTGTCGAAGGCGATACATTATGTAATCGGTTTCTAAAAGCTCAACATCACATCACTTAAATAATTATTTACCTGATGATGCACGTTCCGAAATTTGAAGTGTGCGACGCAACGAAGATGCTATGAAATACAAAAGCTTGTAACCAAAACTAAAACTAACATGTACCAACTACTATACAAATACCTTGTGCTAAACCAGCACCTAAGCATACCAGGCGTTGGTAGCTTTGATATGGTACAAGTACCAGCAAGATTAGATTTTATCAATCGTTCTATACAAGCCCCAGAGCCTATAGTAAAGTTTACCAACAAAACCGCCATTGCCGATAAAAAATTTTATGCCTTTGTAGCCAACGAAACAAATATTAGCGAAGTAGATGCCATAAAACAGCTACACGAGTTTGCCTACCAATTAAAAAGCGATATACAAACCAGCCACGAGGTAACCCTGCCAGGTATGGGTATTTTAAAAAAAGAAACAGGTGGACATTTAAGTTTTGAATCTGCACCTGTACTTCACGATTACTTCCCAAGTGCTGTGGCAGAAAGAGTAATACACGAGAACACAGAACACACTATTTTAGTTGGCGACGATGAATTTAGCAACATAGAAATGGAAGAATTGCTAGAAGAACAAGCCAAGATTAAAAAAGATTATTGGTGGGTGAATGCTTTGGTATTAGGAAGTATTGGCGTGGCTGCTATTGTGTATTATTACATGAATAACTAATTCTCCATTACCAACCCACCACCTTTACCAAAAAACCGTAAGGCTATTTCTTTACCCACGCCATCTGGTTTTTTAAACACCAATTTTTCGTTGTTAGCTATTATTTTATTGCTACCGCTAAGGCAGCTAATACTGGCTTCGTATCTATCACCTTTTTTAGTAAAGTACAATGTGGCAATAGCAGTATTGGCATCGGCTTCTTTTACAAAAGTAATATTGCAGTCTTTTATTTCACTTATTACTTCCTTCGTTATTTTATCATCTTCGCCACTGGTATTTAGCTTTACCTGCATGGTTATGCCAGTAAAAGGCATTAACTGAGGGTAGGTTTCAAACAATATATTACTATAAGTACTGTATTCTTTTTTATTGCCAGTATAGTCGTAGCCATTGCATAAGCCTTCGTATAATCGAGCTAAAAATAATTTTTCATTGGTAGTATCAAGCAAGGTTTGCTGTAGCAATGTTTCATAATCTTTTAATGCAGCTTTCTTTTCACCATCCTGCCATTTAAACATGGTTTCAAATAATTTAAAATAGCGTTGCACGTTTTTCCTAGTATCGTTTCGTTGGTAGTTCTCATATTTTTTTTCAAAGTAAATAGGAGAGAAGTCTTTAAGCATATACCAACTTTCATCAAAACTGTTGGTGGCTTCTCCACAAAATAAATCATACACAATTCGTACACGTTCAGGGTTGGTCATCATTTGATTAATCAGAATGTATTGCACCAACATTTTTTCGCTTTTAAGCGATGCTAGTTGGTATAATGCAGTAGGGCTGTACCACCAACCTGCATTTAGAAACTTAACCAATGCCATTTTACGTTCAACCAATTGTAGCCTTAACAAACTGATACTAAAATCGTACTGACTTTGGGTAAGTGTTGTACCAATATGTACTTCTTTAAAGTTGGCAGCTTTATTAAGTGTAAACTCGCAGCTATCCAATTGCCCATCGTACAAAAAGCTTCTTGCCATAGCAATATTGTACCAACCAAAACCTGGTGTGCTACCAACGGCATTAATAATTTCTTTTGTCATAGCTAAACCTTCTTTAGGCTTGCCTGCATTGGTGTATAGCATGGGCAAAAAGTAGTAAGGTTCACGCATCATTTTTTGGTAGTTTTTGTACCTATCTCTCCCATAAAAATCAAAAGCAACAGCAAAATTTCCAGTCTCGTACTTCATGTTTCCATAGTTGTTGTAAGATACAGTGCCACCATCTACCAACTTTTTATAATAGTACTCACTACTATCATAATTTTTATTGTAGTTGTGTAGCATGGCTAAATAATGATACACATTTAGTTTATCAAAATCGCTTTGGTTGGGACCATACCAAACATCATTGGCAGCTTTGTTCAAAGCTATATTACCCAACGCATCGTAGCATGCATTAAATGCCAATTGTTCATTTTCTGCCACCGAATTTTTTAAAAATTTAAACTGAGACGATGAATAAAATCTATTTCTGTGTATCGTCCAAGCCCTCATACTGTTGCTACCAATAAAATCTTTTCTGAATTTATAAGTACTCCATCTATCCAAAATCCACATGCTGCTATCAGGTCTATCTGTGTTTTCATAACACTCTCTTAGTACAGTAACCAATTGTGCAAAGTCTTGTATGCGTGCTACACTTTGCATAAATTCTTGTGGCGATGAAAAAATGGTTTTCAATGTTTTGCCATAATCTTTTTCCATCAGCAAAAAAGCTTTGCGTAGTGGGGCAATGGCATTTTTGTACCCAAAAAAATCGGCACTATGTTCATTTTTATACAAGCCCTCGTACATATAGCCTACATAATAAGTGCTATCCAAACGTATAAACTCACGGCTGCGTGGCAGTGCATCTTTATCTGTAGGGCTTACACCAATGCGTTTGGCATCAATCTCATACCTAGCAGCAGCGTTTTGTGCAACAGAATACTGAATGGTAAATAATGAAATGACTATTACCAAAACTATTTGTAAACGATATGTAATTTTTATGTTCATTTTTATGTTACTAGCTTTTGTAGTGCTATGATGCTTCGGTTGCGTCGCACATTTCATCTGTAGATTTTTTATTTAGCTTGTTAGGCGTTTAGAGTTTGGTGTTTTTTTGGTTGGTTCATTAAATCTTTCAATTTAAAATTCTTAAGATTTTTTACTTTTTTAGAATGAAGAATATTTGAATTACTTAGGTTGTCAGGCTGAGCTTGTCGAAGCCGATTAACTTAAGCCGATTTCTTATTCATCGCCTTCGACAAGCTCAGGCTGACAGTTTTATTCCCTTAAAAGGTATCAAATTTGAAAACCTAAAAAAACAAAACACGCAACAAAGAATAACACCAAACACCAAATTTTTTTGTTCCCCAAAGTTCCAAATGTTGAAATGTGCGACGCAACCACAGCTTAATATTTATTCATCAGCTTGCCCCATAAAAAACAAAATGGTGGGCAACCCCCAATCCCTTACTCCTAAACACTATCCTCCAATTTTCAACTTGCTCAATCTTTCCATTTCCTTATCTAAAATTTTAGCCAAGGCATTTTGCTTTGCTTCTTTGTTTCTATAAATTAAACGATGGTCTAAAACGGCTGGCGTTATTTTTTGTATATCGTCTTCGGTAACAAACGTCCTTCCATTAACCAATGCAAATGCTTTAAGGCATTTTAAAAACGTAATACCACTTCGGGTACTAGCTCCTAAAGCAATGTCTGGGTGTTTGCGTGTATCCCAAATAATATTTCTTACAGCAGCAATTATTTCATCGTGTATAAATACTTTTTCAGCTTCATCTTGCAAAAACAAAATTTCATCCATCGTTAGCACCTGCTGAATATTTTTCAGGTTATTCGCAATCCCTAAATAGTCCTTATAAATTTCTAACTCGGTTTGCTCATCTACATACCCAAAAAATATTTTAAGATAAAATCTATCTAACTGTGCAGCAGGCAGTGGGTAAGTACCTTCCATTTCTACAGGATTTTGTGTAGCAATGGTGAAGAATAATCTATTGAGTTGGTAAGTTGTTTCGCCCATGGTTATTTGGTTTTCTGCCATACACTCTAGCAAGGCACTTTGCACTTTGGGCGAAGCCCTATTTATTTCATCTGCCAATAATACATTACAAAACAGAGGGCCTTTTTTAAAAATAAATTCTTTCTTTACATCGTCAAAAATGTGGCTACCAATTAAATCCATAGGTAGCAAATCTGGCGTAAACTGAATACGTTTAAAATTTACACCTGTGCCACCATCTACGCTACCAATACTTTGTGCTAGTGTTTTAGCCATCACCGTTTTGCCAGTGCCAGGGTTGTCTTCCATTAAAATATGCCCTTTGGCAAGTAAGGCAGTTAAAATAAATTGAATTTGCATACGCTTGCCACGTATTACGGTTTCAACATTATCGGTTAGCTTTTGAATGTTGGCTAAGGCTTGCTCTATGTTTACGTTTTGTTCCATTGCCTATTTTATTTTTGGTTGTGAAAAGAAATGAATAGTGTTATAAATATTTAAAAAACGAGAGAGCCTTGTTTTAAATGGCACTTGTTTTCTTACTTGTGTAATAAATGGTTTGTAAAAGCTTTGTACCATTTGCTCCTCGCTGGTAGTTAAAGGTTGTGTACTGTATTTTAATTTTTGATACACGCTGTTAAAGGCAATGAAATTAGTAGCAAAACTTTTATCAGATGCTGTTGCATATTCTTCTGGGCCAAGGTTGGTACGTGGGTAGCCAATTTGGTTGAGGTAATACAATGCTGCATATTGAGTACTAAAAGCTTTTGTTTTATTGTTATTATTTCTTTTTGCTTTGGTAGATAAGAATAACCATATTAACCAAGGTGATGCAAAGAGTAAAACAATAAACCCACCAATAGCAGCCAAGCTTAGCCACAACACTCTTAGCCAATCGGTAGGTGGTGCATTTTCTTCTTTGGCTTTTTTGTTTGCCTTCTTCGCTTCCTCCTTCTCCATTATTTTAATTTCATCAATAGGTACAAGCGTGGGTAATTTTTCTATTATGTTAATGAAGCTATCAGCATCACTAGGCAATTTGTTTTTCAAAGCTTCGGCATAAGAAACTGCTACTACATCCATATCTGGTTGTACAGCACTCAATGCTACTGAGCCAGTATCTTTTGTTACAGTAGCTATTGAAACATCCATTAATAGTTCTTTGGGTTGATTGGTGGTAAATGAAACATCGTGGTACAACATTTTTTCAACCTTCATCTTCATCCGTTTAGTAATGGTATCTATGCTTACTACTTTGCCATTGGCTACTAACCAGGCTTGTTGGGTGTTCATAG
>JAYVRD010000166.1:0-6765 GCA_043776595.1 Chitinophagaceae bacterium
TGAGAAGTGAGAAGTGAGAAGTGAAATAAATTTTTAAATTGTAAGTTATGGTTTATTCAGCATTCAACATTTATTGCATATCATCTTTTACATCTTCGGGTACAGTTACTAATATTTTATCAATTCTCTGGGCATCCATATCAATCACTTCAAAACTAAAACCCTTCCATTCCATCTTTTCTCCTGTACGAGGTATATGTTGTAGTTCGTGTAGTATAATACCAGCCAATGTATCAAAGTCATGTTCACCCTCGTTCATCCATTCAGTTTTATTAAACTTACTTAAAAAATCATAGAAGGGCATTTGAGCATCTGCTAAAAAAGTACCATCTTCTCTTTCTATAATTTCATATTCCTCTTCATCTGGTTGTGGTATATCGCCTACTATGGCTTCTAAAATGTCATTCAATGTTATTAAACCTTGTACACTTCCATATTCATCAATGATAAAACAATGATGAACTTTAGTAGCTTTAAATTTTTCAAGTACTTGATAGGCAGTATTGTTTTCAGGCACATACATAGCAGGCTTCATTAGCTTACTTATTGTGGCTTCATTATGGGATACTAATAATTCTTTTACAGATATAATACCTTTAATATTATCAATCTGATCCTCACATACAGGGTAAAACGAATGAATTGTTTCGCCTAATTCTGTTTTCACTTTTTGTACTGTATCATTTACATCTATCCATATAATATCGCTTCTGTGTGTCATTAACGATGTAATATTTCTATCACCTAAATGAAAAACCCTTTCTATAATTTCTTGTTCTGCTTCTTCAATAGCACCATGTTCAGTTCCTTCGCTTATAATAGCTTTAATCTCTTCTTCTGTTACCTGATTGTCATTGGCTTTCAATCCAAAAATTCTTACTATTAATCCAGATGATTTGGTAAGTAACCACACAAATGGATAGGCAATACCAGATATAATACGCATAGGCCCAGCCACCCATTTTGCAATGGCTTCTGGGTTGCTTAATCCAATTCTTTTGGGTACCAGCTCTCCAATAACCAACGATAAATAAGTGATAATAATAACAACTATAGTAGTAGCAATACCATTACTATAAGATTGTAATGTCGGAAACTGTTCTAGCCAAATTTTGAATTTTGAAGTAATATGCTCACCAGAAAAAATACCTGTAAGAATGCCAATAAGTGTTATACCAATTTGTACAGTAGACAAAAATTTATCGGGATGATTGGCTAACTTTAATGCTGCTTTTGCTTTGATATCTCCTCTATTAGCTTGCCCTTCTAGTCTTGCTTTTCTAGCACTAACTAAAGCTATTTCTGCCATAGAAAATAAGCCATTCAAAATAATTAAACCGAGTATTAATAATATTTCTGCCATAATTGTATAGTAGCGAAAATAGGCAAATGCAAAGATTGTTAGATTTGTTTTTCATCTTTGGGTGTAATTAGTTGTTCTTCTTTCTTTTTTGATATGGCATCCCACATCATACCTACACCAGCTAAAGAGGGTAAAAAGCATAAGGCATAAATCTAACCATCTATCTTACTGGATTTTCCATTAATATCTGTACTCATGTACTTGCAACCTGCATAAAATAAGCCAATACCAACAACAAAAAGTACAAAGCCCAAAACAAAACGTAGGGTTCGTTTAGCTATATTTTTCATAATCTAAAATTGAGAAACATATCTGTACAACCCAATACCCAGCAAAAGGTATTTTGTTAGTTCATCATTAACACGTTTACGCTACGTTGTAAAATATTAAAAGCTATTTCTGCCATCAGGTTTTCTTTATCTAGCGTTGGATTTACCTCTGTAATTTCAAAACAACAAATTTTACGGCTTTGCATAAACTTACTTATTAGGTCCTCTGCTTCACGTTCTTTCAAACCATTACTTACGGGCGTACCAGTACCTTTAGAAATAGAAGAATCCAAACTATCCACGTCAAAGCTTACATAAATATCTGTGCAATCGCCTAGATAGCGTACAATGCTTCTGTAAATAATTTCAACACCTTTTCTTCTCAATTCGCTGGTGGTAATCACTTTCATACCATGCTTTTCTATCAAATGTCTTTCTTCTTTTTCATAATCTCTTAGCGATATAAATACAATATCTTCTGGCAATACTTTGGGATGAATTTTACCTATCATTTTTAAATAATCCCAACTTTTTTTTGTGTCAGCATCTAATTCGTGTACAGCACACTCTTCGTTATCTTCTGCTATGGCAGTAGCCAAAGGCATACCATGCATATTGCCACTTGGGGTGGTATAAGGTGTATGCAAATCGGCATGAGCATCTATCCAAATAACACCTAATTTGCTCTTGGGTTTTGCCATTTTTATACCAGCAATGGTAGCCCCAGCACTACTGTGGTCTCCACTAAGCACAACAGGTATAAAATTGTTTTTGATACTATCGCATATACTTTTGCTTATTCTATCGTACATGGTTATAATACCTTTTATACGTTTAGCGTAAGGACTTTCAATTGGTTCAAACAACAATTTATTTTCTACAGGTATTTTTTCAGAAGGAAAATGAACAAAAAAGTTGCTCATAAAATCTAACGCAGCAATTTTTATCGCATCAACTCCTAAACTTGCACCACGAGTGCCAGCTCCAATTTCGCTAGGTATTTCAATTAATTTTATATTCTTCATACAAATTTTTATAATGAAAAGTAATTTTATTGATAGGAAAGGAATGTTATTTAGCTAGCGTCGCAATCTTTTTTATTTTCTATTTGTAAAAAAATATAAAAGAATCACACTTCAACATTTAGAACAATAATGAGCTTTTCTTACCCTTAGAATTGTGGTATATTTTTTTGCTAAATTCCTTGTTCCTCAAAATAAAAATAATCAGTAGTCGGGTAAACTACCATCACCTGCGGCTATTAGGTTTAAAAAGTAGCTTAGTAATAAGTGAAGTTTTATGGTGCATTGTGCAATCACAGCTGCAAGTTAGGGGTTTGCAGTTAAAGGGTTATACCCGTTAATACTACCATTACTTTCTAACACTTGAAAACGGGTAAACATATCTTCACTATACCAATTTTCTTGGTGCGTTTTCTTAATTACTTCTTTATGTTCTTTCATGTTATAGGCAAAGGCTTTCATAGCTGCTTTGCTTTCCCAAATGCTAAATGTGGCTTGCTTTATCCATGGTACTTCGCCAATACCAACAGAGGTGATAAAGCCATCAGCACCTGCCATTTGGCTAGCTATACCATCTACATGTTTCCAAAATTGTTTAAGGCGGTTTAACCTAATGGTAGCTCTGGTAAGTACTGCAATTCTACCCTCATAATCTGTTTGTTTGGGTAGCTGCCCAAAGCATTGTTTACCATCCCATGTGCCATGGCTTTCTATTGGCTCAAGCAATAAAGTCCAAACTTCACAGTTAAAAAATTTCCACCAGCCTGTAATAAAAGTGGGTGTTTTGCTTTTTCTTTCCCATTTTTCATTTTCTATTTGCAATAATGCCCATTGCCTCCAATCTGGTGTTTTATCAAACGTACCATTTTTGCCACAGCCCATCAGCTTCCAAAAGCCTACTGTTTTGTTTAGCCATAAGGGCAAACGAAAAAAAGCCATGCTTAAAAAACCAGCCCAGCCTAAGTATTTTGGATAACGTACAATAGTAAGTGTACAAAGCATGGTGCAATATAATGGCAACAATAGTAAGTTGATGTTTATGTGTAAGGGTGTTGTGTGCTTATTGCTGCATAGATATTCTACAGTTAAACATGTGCGACGCCACCGCAGCTTAATTGATATACAACAGCTAGTCTCCCAAAAATAAATTTCGTTCTTATCAGTAAATTCATCTATCCACAAATACTCAAATCCGTTTACTTTGCAAGCATGACTACAGAAAAATTGAGTGATATGAGGGACCGTGTGAGTGTCCTGAGGAGGTTTCTTTGACTACGAGAACCGACATATAAAAGTAGAACAAGACAAACAAGTTTCTCTCTCTCCTGGCTTTTGGGATGATAATGCCCGTGCTACAGCCATTATGAAGGAGATAAAAGTGAATGAGTATTGGATTAAGCTTTACACACAAGTAGAAACTGCTGTAGAAGATTTTGTGGTGCTTCTTGAATTTTTTAAAGCTGGCGATGCTACCGAAGAAGAAACAAAATTAGCCTACGATGCTGCTTTTCAATTAATAGAAGATGCAGAGTTTAAAAGTACCCTAAACCATCCCGAAGATGAATTAAGTGCAGTGCTACAAATAAACAGTGGTGCAGGAGGAACAGAAAGCCAAGATTGGGCAGAAATGCTTTTACGTATGTACCGTATGTATGGCGATAAGCAAGGCTGGAAAGTTACTGAACTAGATTTTCAAGAAGGTGATGGTGCTGGTATAAAAACAGCAACCTTGCAATTTGATGGCGACTTTGCTTATGGCTTTTTAAAAGCCGAAAGTGGGGTGCATCGGTTGGTACGCATTTCTCCTTTTGATAGCAATGCACGCAGGCATACTAGTTTTGCTAGTGTGTTTGTATATCCTTTGGTAGATGATACCATAGAGATTGATATTAAAGATGCTGATGTGAAAATGGAAACTGCACGTAGTGGTGGTGCTGGCGGACAAAACGTAAACAAGGTAGAAACCAAAGTTTTTTTAACCCATATACCTACAGGCATTGTAGTAGTATGCCAAACAGAAAGAAGCCAAATAGGCAACCGAGAAAAAGCTATGCAAATGCTGCGTAGTAGATTGTATAATGAAGAACTGAAAAGGAGAGAAGCTGCCAAAGATGCTACCAATAGTAGTAAGAAAAAGATTGAGTGGGGCAGCCAAATACGCAGCTATGTTTTTCACCCCTACAAAATGATTAAAGACCACCGAACAGATTATGAAGTAGGCAATGTAGGACCTGTAATGGATGGAGAATTGGATGGTTTTATAAAAGCGTATTTGATGCTAATAAAAGAGGATGAATAAGAAGTGATTGGTTGTAAATTATAAGTTGTAAATTATAATATCATTCTTAAAACCAAAAAAGTATGAATTGTAATTAGCAATTTAAATTTTTTAGCCAGCAATAGAATAAATATTGAGCTGCGGTTGCGTCGCACATTTTAAACTATGGATATATATGTAGCTTTTATTGTGTTTTAAATTAATGTAGTAAAAGCAAATTTGATATAAAATAAACTACAGCATTTTCAAATACTCAATTACCGCTTTTCTTTCTTTATCACTCAGTTTATCGCCAAAGTAATGACCTTGGTTGCCATAGCCTGTAAGTGTAGTGTTGTAAACAGCAGTACCATTGGGTTGAGTATGTGTAGTAAACTTCCATCCAATATTGTTATAATCGTATTTGGGTGTATCAAAATTTCTACTCCAATAAGTGGGTCGTTGGCTGCTGTTTAGCAATGCCTCTAATGTAGGTATAGAACCATTGTGCAAGTATGGGGCTGTTACCCAAATACCATTTAATGGTGGGGCAATATAGCCTTCAAATGGTACAAGCTTGGCTGCATGACTTCCTTTGCTAAACCAACTTTTATTAAACCAATCTACAAACTGTGGTGCAGAATAATTGCTGCTACACAAAGCTGGATCTGTTTCTATTTCATCTATGGGTATGAGTAGGTTTGGGTAGCTTTCATTGTTGCCATAACTGCCATGGCATGTAGCACAATTATTTATAAAAATTTTCTTGCCTTGCTTTGCCAATTTTTGGTTAATGGACTTTGGATATTGGGGTGGCTCAATGCTTTGAATATATGCAAGTACATCGGCAAAATGTGTATCTACTTCGTTGGCCTCTATAGTGTCTTTTGTAGTAAGTAAGTTAGAAGCCATTAGAAATTTACTAAAATCGCCACGGCCAAAACCATTATAAAACATGGCATTCTTTTTTTTGAGCAGCCACCAAGCTGGCACATCGGTTGGTATAATTTCATTGGGTATGGTTAGTAAAGCTGTATCACTCCAAACTAAAGTTTCGGGGTTTATATGTGCTACTAATAAACCAGCCAAACGGTCGGCTAGGTTTACGCCTTTTGTTTCTGCATTCATATAAGGGCCAACAGTTTTTACGGCTCGTAAAAAGTTGTTGGCAGCCTCGGCTTGCTTTGGATTTTTCTTTAATAAATTTATTAAAAAGCTGGCGTACTGGGGGTTTAATTTTTGGTTCTTCGTAAAATCTATGCTAGCATTTCCCAAGCCAACATAAAGTTTACCATCAAATTTTTCGGCATGGCATTGTAAGCAGTTAGGGGCTACTACTTTTTCTCCATTGGGTGCAGTAGCTACTGTGTAGCTGTAAGCTACGTTTGCGTTTAAGCTATCTCTTTGCAGTAAGTTTTGTTTGTCTTTACCAGTGGCTGTAACAAATAAGTTATAAGGTATGCCACTTTTTAAATAATCGCCTGTTATTAAATATTGGTAGCCTTTGGCAGCATTGCCTACACGCTGTATAGATGGAGGAATGAATACACCCTTATTTGGTTGATGGGTAAAGCTAAAGTAGCTTATAGAAAAAAGGAGGATGGAAGAAACGGTAAATAGCTTTTTCATAAACGGGTTATGCTATGCTAAGATAGGAGCTAAATATATATCCATAGTTTAAAATGTGCGACGCAACTATAGCTTCATTTATATTCTAAAGCTGGCTACCCAAAAACTATTGGCAAATTTCTCTGATAGACAAAGTGCCAAATGAGACTCCTCATTCCAATTAATTACAAGAACTTATACCACTACAGAAAGTTTACTTATTTCTGTACCATTAAAAATTCTAGT
>JAYVRD010000167.1:0-25409 GCA_043776595.1 Chitinophagaceae bacterium
TCGGTTGCGTCGCACATTTTTAGCAATAGAATATCTATTAAGCAATTTTCTCGTTCCCAAACTTTTATAATTTTTAAAAGAGTAACATCTAATACAATACGCCCGACACTAAATAATGAGCAACTAGAAACGAGCAATTGTGCCCCATTGTTCCGAACCTTGAAGTGTGATTCTTTTATTTTCTTTCACTGAAAGAAAATAAAAGAATCACAGATTGCAACAGACGATGCTATGAAATACTACTGCTCGCAACATAAATCTCCTTCACTTTCTGTACGCCAATTATCTTTACGCTATGGCAAAAATTAAAACATCTTTTTTTTGTAGTAACTGTGGATACGAAAGTGCTAAATGGTTGGGCAAATGCCCTAGTTGTAACGAGTGGAATACATTTGCAGAAGAAGTAATTGAAAAAACAAAAGAACAAACTTGGAAAGGTTATACGGACGAACGAAAGCATGCCAAAGCCATTGCCCTGAGTGATGTAACTACCAGTGAAGAAAAACGTATTGTAACCAAAGATGCTGAACTAAACAGAGTATTAGGAGGTGGCATTGTACCAGGCAGTTTGGTATTGGTAGCTGGCGAACCTGGCATTGGTAAAAGCACTTTGTTTTTGCAGCATGGCTTAATGATGAATGAAATAGTAGTACTGTACATAAGTGGCGAGGAAAGTGAACAGCAAATAAAAATGCGTGCCGATAGATTGAAAGCTAGCAACGATAATTTTTACTTGCTTACCGAAACCAATACACAAACTATTTTTCAAGAAATAAAAAAACTAAAGCCACAGTTGGTTATTGTAGATAGTATACAAACACTACAAAGTAGTTTAATAGATTCTGGTGCTGGCAGCGTAAGTCAAATAAGAGAATGTGCAGCCGAGTTTCAACGCTTTGCTAAAGAAACTGATACACCTGTGTTTTTAATTGGGCATATAACAAAAGATGGTGCAATAGCTGGACCAAAAATTTTAGAGCACATGGTTGATACTGTATTGCAGTTTGAAGGAGATAGGCATTATGCTTATCGTATTTTGCGAACACTAAAAAATCGTTTTGGTAGTACCGCCGAGTTGGGCATTTATGAAATGACAGGTGATGGCATGAGAGTAGTAAGCAACCCCAGTGAAATATTAATTACACAGCGTGAAGAGCAACTAAGTGGTAGTGCTATTGCTGCTACCATGGAAGGCATGCGACCATTGCTTATAGAGGTACAAGCATTGGTAACACAAAGTGTGTATGGCACACCACAACGCACAGTAAGTGGTTTTGATTTAAGAAGATTGCAACTACTATTGGCAGTATTAGAAAAACGCGGTGGCTTTTTGTTTGGTACTAAAGATGTGTTTGTAAACATTGCAGGTGGCTTAAAGGTAGAAGACCCAAGTATTGATTTGGCGGTTATATGTGCCTTGCTTTCTTCTTACGAAGATGTGCCACTGCCACAGCAAATTTGTTTTGCTGGCGAGGTAGGATTAAATGGAGAAATAAGAGCCGTAAACCGAATAGAACAACGCATAGCCGAAGCAGAAAAACTAGGGTTTGAAAAAATATTTGTAAGTAAGTTTAATAAAAAAGGCTTTAGCCCAAAGGGTTTAAAAATAGAAGTAGTGGCAGTAGGGCAGGTACATGAAGTGTATCAAAAATTGTTTTAGATGTTACAGTAAAATTTTTACCTTTCATACATGCTTGCAACCATCAAATCATATCTATCAGATTTTTCTCACCTCATCTTTCCGCATAATTGCGAGGGTTGTGGTACCGATGTTTTGAATGATGAACAATTACTTTGTGCTGAGTGCTTACACCAACTTCCTGAAACAAACTTTATTGATGTATTAGGCAACCCTGTAGAAAAAATATTTTATGGTAGGCTAAACATTGCCCACGCAGCAGCAGGTTATTATTTTTCTAAAGAATCATTGGTGCAGCATTTGATACATCAATTAAAGTACAAAAACAACAAAGAAGTAGGCGAGTATTTAGGTAAATTATTGGGGTATAAACTACAAGCATCAACACAGTTTAAAGAGGTAGACGTTTTAGTACCACTACCCCTAAACCCCAAACGAGAATTTAAACGTGGGTACAACCAAGCAGCTGCTATTTGCGAAGGCATCGCAGCAATTTGGAACAAACCCATTGTAAAAAACATCGTAATGCGTAGTGTGTTTACCGAAACACAAACTCAGCAATCTCGTATCCATCGCCTACAAAACATGCAAGGCGTTTTTGCTGTAGAAAATGAAGCAGCATTGGCTGGCAAGCATATTTTATTGGTAGATGATATTGTAACAACAGGTGCTACATTAGAAGCATGTGGCAGCGTAATTCTACAAAACATACCTAACGCAAAACTCTCTATCATAACCATAGCTTATACTGTATAGCTCTTGTGTTTATTAATATCGTTATACAATTTCTGCACTTACTTTTGCACGGCTTACAAAAAATTAAAACTTAATCTCATGTTACAAATTGCAGTTGCCAAAGGCGATGGTATTGGCCCCGAAATTATGGATGCGGTACTTCATATTTTTAAAGCAGCCAATGTGCCTTTAGAATATGAAGTAGTAGAAATGGGTAAATGGGTGTTTGACAAAGGCTTTAGTAATGGTATGACGCCAGAAGCCCAAGCTGCCATAGAGAACCTAGGTATTTTATTTAAAGGCCCCATGGAAACGCCAAAAGGAAAAGGTGTAAAAAGTGTAAACGTTACCGCACGTAAAACTTGGAATACTTACGCCAACAAAAGAGCTTTTCAAACCCTGCATGGTGTAGATACTGTTTTTAGTAAAGCAGGTATACCAATAGATATAACCATAGTTAGAGAAAACATCGAAGATACTTATGGTGGTATAGAACATATGCTTACACATGATGTGGCTTTATGTAGGCGTTTTATAACACGCCCCGGTAGTTACCAAGTAATAAAATATGCTTTTGAAATGGCTAAGAAAAAAGGTGCTAAGCGTATTACTTGTGGGCATAAAAGCAACATCATGAAAATTACTGATGGCTTGTTTTTAGAAGTGTTTTACGAAGTTGCAAAAGATTATCCTGAACTAAAGGCTGATGATATAATAGTAGATGACCTATGTATGAAGTTGGTAACCCGACCAGATTTATTTGATGTAGTTGTACTAACCAACTTGCAAGGAGATATTGTAAGCGATTTATGTGCTGGTTTAGTAGGTGGTTTGGGTTTTGCCCCTAGTGCCAACATTGGCGACCATATTTCTATTTTTGAAGCAGTACATGGCACTGCACCAGATATTACTGGTAAAAATATTGCCAACCCCACTGCATTATTATTAAGTGGCATGGCTATGCTACGCCATTTGGGCTTAATGGAGTATGCAGCTACTATAGAAAACGCTTTGCTTTATACATTAGAAAGTGGTGTGCACACTGGCGACTTTGGCAACAAAGAAATTCCATCGGTTAATACAGCCATTTTTGCCGAAGCTATTATTGGCAACTTTGGAAAAGTACCAGCATATAACCCACGCCCAGCATTGGCCAATCACTATGTAACGCCTACTATTTTTAAATTAGAAAGCAACCCAATGCTTGAAAGTAAAGAGCTTAGCGATGAAATGATTGTAGGGGTAGATATGTTTGTAGAATGTAATGAGCAACCAACCATTGTAGCGGAAAAATGCTTGCAACATACACTCGATATTTTTAAATTAGTAACCATAAGTAATAGGGGTACACAAGTATGGCCTAAGGGTAGTGTGTTTACAAATTTGGTTAATCAATACCGCTGCCGTTTTGAAAGTGTAGGCGATATAGCACTTACCCAAACCGATATTTTAGAATTATATAAACGCTTAAGTAAAGACTTTAAAATATGCTCTACCGAGTTACTAAATATGTGGGATGGTAAAAAAGCTTACAGCCTAGCACAAGGGCAATAACTATTTGAATTTTGAAAATAGAAAAGTGAAAATGCTAGACTCTTAATGTATAAGCCTCGAAATTTTTCGGGGCTTATTTTTTTTAGTCAGCAGTAGAATAAATATTAGGCAGTGGTTGCGTCGCACACTTCAACTATTCTATCTTTACTCAACATTATAAACTTATAACTAGTAGCTACATATTTATCCTTCAGCCAAACATGTGCGACGCAACCGCTGCTTAATTGAAATACAAAAGCTGGCTACATAATTCCTACTACATCTCATTAACCACATTATCCTTTTCTTTGCAGGGCTTGCTGCTAAACAGCAATTAAAATCTCAAGATTCTATGTGGTATAAATTGGCACAGTTTATTCTTAAAAATAGGTTACTGCTTTTAGTGGCATTGATATTAGCTACTGGGTTTATGGGTTACCAAGCATCTAAAGTGCAGTTGAGTTATGAGTTTACCAGAGCTATACCTACCGATAATGCCAAGTATGTAGCCTACCAGCAATTTCGTCAGCAGTTTGGAGATGATGGCAATACATTAGTGCTAGGCATACAAGAAGAAAAATTTTATACGCCTACATTTTTTAATGCCGTGGCACAATTGCATAAAAATTTAAAAACTGTTGTATCAGTAGAAGATGTGTTAAGTATACCAGAAGCAGTAACACTGCTAAAAGATTCAAGCGATAAGTTTATACCTACTAAAATATTTAAATATCCATTTGCTGCCCAGCAAGATGTAGATAGTGCAAAAGCAGTATTTGAAAATTTAATTTTTTACAGAGGCACATTACACAACCCCAATACACATGCTTACCTAATGGCTGTAAGGCTAAACAAAGACACCGTAAACAGTAAAAGCCGCACCCGATTGATAAACGATGTAATGGGTATAGTAGCTGCATTTGAAAAAGAAAATGGAACAGTAGTACATGTAAGTGGACTGCCATTTATACGCACCACAATTGGCGATAGAATAAAAAAAGAAATGAACTGGTTTTTAATTGGCTCACTATTGTTAAGTGCCATTACCTTATTTATTTTTTTTAGAAGTATTAGTGCTACTACTATGAGTCTATTAGTTGTAGGAATGGGTGTAGTGTGGTGTTTGGGTACTATTGTTTTATTGGGATATAAAATTACTTTACTTACTGCACTAATACCGCCATTGGTAGTGGTTATTGGTGTGCCCAACTGTATTTACTTTCTCAATAAATACCATGTTACGTACAAAGAAACAGGCGATAAAAAACAAGCCTTAATAACCATGGTTGGGCGTATGGGAATTGTAACCTTGTTTTGCAATATTGCCGCAGCCATTGGTTTTGCGGTATTTGCTCTTACCAAAAGCGATTTACTAAAAGAATTTGGTGCAGTGGCTGGCATTAATATAATGGTGCTGTTTGTTATCTCTCTCATTTTTATACCTGTAATGCTTAGTTACTTGCCAGTGCCCAAGCCACGACATGTAAAATATTTAGACAACAAATTTTTAGAAAAGGGTTTAGTGAAAATTGAACGCTGGGCTTTTCATCATGCCAAAGTGGTGTATGTGCTAACTGCTGTGGTAACTGTGTTGGCAGTAGTGGGTTTATTTCGCCTAAAAAGCGAAGGTTTTATAGTAGATGATTTGCCCAAGCAAGATAAAATTTATACCGATCTTAAATGGTTTGAAACCAACTTTAAAGGGGTAATGCCTTTAGAAATTGTAGTTGACACAAAAAAGAAAAATGGCTTGCTAAAAAATATGAAGGCAATGGAAAAAATAGATTCCTTAAGTGCCTACATAGCCACCAAAAGCGAAACTGCCAGACCATTAAGTTTTGTGGAGGGTTTAAAATTTGCGAAGCAAGCTTACTACGAAGGCGATAGTTTAAACTACATCTGCCCATCAGAATTTGATATGCCTTTTCTTGCACCTTACCTTAAAGCCAAAAAAGACAGCATGGGCAAAAATGGGTTGGCCAAAATGATGAGTAGTTTTATTGATAGTAACAAGCAAGTGGCACGTATTAGTGTAAATATGAAAGATATTGGCAGCAAACAATTACCCATTTTGCTGCAAGATTTTGAAGCCGCTGCCAACAAAACATTTGATACAGCCCAGTATAAAGTTACATTTACGGGTACTAGTGTTACCTTTTTAGAAGGCAGTAGCTTTATTATTAAAGGATTGAGAGATAGCATTTTTTGGGCTTTCTTACTAATAGCCCTTTGCATGTTGTACCTTTTCCGTTCCTTTAGAATATTGCTTTGTTCTATTGTGCCCAATATTATTCCTTTAGTTATCACTGCTGGGTTAATGGGTTGGATTGGCATAACGCTAAAACCATCTACTGTATTGGTATTTAGTGTAGCATTGGGTATAGCCATAGATGTAACCATACGTTTTTTGGTAAATTACAAGCAAGAACTTCCTCATTACAATAATAATGTAGAGCAAACTTTAAAACAAACCATTCGCCATACTGGCATCAGTATTATTTATACATCGCTGGTATTAATAGCTGGGTTTGTAATTTTTTGTTTTAGTGGTTTTGGTGGTACAAAAGCCTTAGGCTGGCTTACCTCACTTACATTGGTGGTGGGTACAATTGCCAATTTGGTATTATTGCCAGTGTTGATTAACCAGTTTTCAAACAAGAAAACAACCATGAAATAAAATTTTAACTATCTGATTTCCAGCTACAGCCTTACGGATTTAGGAAAATAGGTGTTTAAACAACAATATTTCCAAGCCATTCATCATTTAAAAGCAGCAACATCAAACAAAAAATTGTCTTTTTCGAAGTTCTTTAACAGTTTTTGTTAATTTGCACTTCTAAAATTTTTAAAAAAACCTGAGATTATGAGAAAATTGACAGCGTTAGTACTGTGTCTTTTGATGGCTGCTGGCCAACTTTGGGCACAAAACCGTACCGTAAAAGGTAAGGTAACTGATGATAATGGCAAGCCTGTTGCCAATGCATCGGTTTTAGTAAAAGGTACCACAACTGGTACCACAACTGCAGCAGATGGTACTTTTAGCCTATCTGTTCCTGAAACTGCAAAAACTTTAGTAGTTTCTTCTTTAAATTTTGGTCTCAGAGAAATTTCGGTTTCTGGGAAAAGCCAACTTTCTATTGCCTTATCTAGTACAGTAGAAAAATTAGATGAAGTAATAGTAGTAGGTTATGGTACTAAAAATATACGTGAGGTTACTGGCTCAATTTCTAAAATTGATGGAGCTAAAATAGCTGCAGAGCCTGTAACAAGTTTTAACCAAGGTCTTGCTGGTAAAACGGCTGGTGTACAAGTAAACTTATCTACTGGTTTATTGGCAGATAGAACTACTATACGCGTAAGAGGTGTAAATTCTATCTCTTTATCATCTCAACCCCTAATTGTAATTGATGGTGTACCAAACATTAATACCAGCAATCTTAATGGTTTTAATGGTGGTAACGGTAATAGGTTCGATCCTTTATCGTTAATTAACTCTGCCGATATTGAATCAATAGAAATTTTAAAAGATGCAGGTGCGGCCGTTATTTATGGTTCACAAGCATCTAGTGGTGTTATATTAATTACTACCAAAAAAGGTAAAAAAGGTAATATCAAAGTTTCTTTCGATTCAAAAGCAGCTTGGTCTACAGCCACTAAATTACCTTCTTTATTAAATGGCGATCAATTCATAGCTATTGCCAACGAAAAAGCTGGAAACAGATACGCCATTTCGAATCCAGGATCTGCAACACCAGCTAAAGAAAGTGATGTAAATGGTGATGGTGTAAACGACCGTGTAGATTGGAACAGCATTTTATATAGAACTGGTATGATGACAGACAATACCGTTTCATTTTCTGGTGGTGCCGATAAACTAAGTGTCTATGGGTCTTTCCGTTACTTGAACCAAGAAGGTATTGTATTGGCTAATAAATTACGTACGGGTCAAGCAAGATTGAATATGGACTTCTCTCCAAAAACTTGGTTTAAAGCCGGTATTAATATGGCTTATGTACGTACATTGGCTAATGGTATCTTATCCGATACTTATATAGCTGGTACTACAGTTTCTGGCTGGCAGGCTTTGCCTACCATTTCTCCATTTGATCCTACAAAATCTCATGGATACAATTTAACTACAGCAGGTGGTTTGTTATCTTTAGGTAACAATACTCCAGTAAGTCCTACAGGTGCTACTTTATTACCAGGTGCTGCCTACTACTATAATGGTTTAGCCGTAGCAAATATGAATAGAAATGACAATACTGCTACCGACACCAAAGTATCTATTTATGGCGAATTGCAACCTGTAAAAGGGTTAAAAATAAACAGCCGTTTTGGTGTACAATACCAAAGCAACTTTGAAGATCAATATACTTCTCCGTTTCAAGCTGGTTTAGGATTGCCTTATGGCGGTTTGAACCAAACACAAACACAAAACTTTAACCAGTGGACATGGCAAACCTATGCTTCTTACGATAAAACGTTTAAAGGCATACATAAAATAGGTATCGTAGCTGGTACTGAGTTCCAAAAATTTAGATTTAATTCTATTTATACAGGTGCTGGTAACTTTACCGATCCTTTCTTTACAACAATTGTTGGCGGTGCTTATACCAATACACAGCCAGGTAGTACCACTATCTTAGATTTTACAGGTGGAGATAATAGCAATAACGGATCAATTTCATACTTTGGAAGATTGAATTATGCTTATAAAGGAAAATACCTTATCGAAGGTTCTTTTAGAAGAGATGGATTTTCTGCTTTTGGTGCCAATAACGAGTTTGGTAACTTCCCAAGTGTTTCTTTAGGTTGGGAAATAACCAAAGAAAAATTCATGTCAGGTATTTCTTGGCTTGAATTCTTAAAAGTTAGAGGTAGCATAGGTACAGTAGGTAACAGAAGAGGTATGGGCGATTTTGCAAACCGTACATTGTACAGTGGTGCAGCTTATACTAGCTTAAATGGCTTGGGTATTTCTCAGCAAGGCAATGCTGGTTTAAAATGGGAGAGTGCAAAGAAATTCGATATAGGCTTTGAAGCAACCCTACTAAAAGGTAAATTAGGTATTGTGGTTGATTACTTTAAAAACGATATTAACGAAATGATTTTGAATGCCCCAGCATTATATACAGTTGGTATTCCAAATTCATCACTAACCAAAAATATTGGTGGAATGACGAACAAGGGTATTGAGATTACCGTAAAGGCTACCCCAGTGTCTACTCGTAATTTTACATGGGAAGTTTCAGCCAACTACACCAAAATTAAAAACAAGGTTAATGGGTTAGTACCAGAGAATGGTAATGCTGATATTCAAAGCGTAAACCAAGTAGCTAGTTTAGATAGGGATTTGGGCACCTACAGATTACCAGTATGGGCAGGCGTAAATAGTGCCAATGGCAACCCAATGTGGTATGCTGCTAATGGTTCAATAAAAATGTACAATTTTCCAACAGGTACTTGGACAGACGATAAAGGCACTGCAACCACAGCATTAGGTACAGCCGATTTTATATATGTAGACGGTAAAGTAGGTTTGCCACAATGGTATGGTGGCTTTGATAATAATTTTAAATACAAACAATTTGATTTAGGTGTTTCCATCACCTTTTCTGGCGGCAATTATTTGTACAATCAAACAAAAGCATCTATGCTAACTAACTTCTTCAGCAATAACTTTTCTGAAATTATGAATCGTTGGACAACACCCGGACAGGTAACAGAAATACCAAGATTGTATCAGTCAGACAATACAGCTAACCAAGCATCTACTCGTTTCTTAGAAAAAGGTGACTACGCAAGGGTAAGAACAATTACTTTAGGCTATAATGTTCCTAAAACATTACTTACTAAATGGGGTTTTGACAACATCAGATTTTATGTTCAGTCATTCAATCCATTTACTATTACCAATTATAGTGGTTTAGATCCTGATGTTAATTTTTCAAATAGTACTCAGAACAACAACATTGCTATTGGTACTGATAATAGAGCTACACCACAAGTAAGAACAATGACAGTGGGTGCTAATATTACATTCTAAACCTAAACAGTTTCATTAAATTAAATACAGTAAGTTATGAAAAAATATAAATTATTAAGACTTGCAAGCCTTTTAGCCCTTTCAACGGCTACGATGGTTTCTTGCAAAAAAAGTAGCCTTTTTCAGGAGCCAGGCAATGCTATTTCTGATGTAGATGCTTATTCAAGTGCGGATAGAATAGACAAATCTGCAGTAGGTATGTACGATGCTTTGCAAAATGCCAACTACTTTGGTGGTCGTATTTTGGTATATGCAGACCAACGTGGTTTAGATGCCAATCAAAGTAGCCAATTTGGTGAAATGGGTAAATATACTACTGTAACTGCAAGTGATGGTACTGTAGCTGGTGCATGGCAAGGTGCTTATAGAACCATTTACCAAACCAACCTGTTTGTAAAAAGCTTTTTGCCAAATGCAGGTAAAGTAACTGCTGCAAAAGCCAACCAATATGTAGGTGAAGCAAGATTTATTAGGGCTTTGTGCTATTTCTACTTGGTAAATCTTTGGGCACAACCTTATGGTTTTACCGCAGTCGCAGATCATTTAGGTGTTCCTTTGGTAACCGATGCTGCTGCCGATCCTTATGCAGCATCTAACAATTTACCACGTGCAACTGTAAAGCAAGTGTACGACCAAATGGAAGCTGATTTATTGGAAGCAGAATCTAAATTGCCTGCAAGCTATCCAGATGCTTTTACCCAAGTAGCCCGTGCTACGCAAGGTTCTGCAAGAGCTTTATTGGCTAGATTGTATTTGTACAAAGGCGATTATGTAAAGGCAAATACTTATGCCGATTTAGTAATCAATTCTACTAAATATGCTTTACAAGCAAACCCAGCAAACGTATTTCAATTGTACACAACTACCGAAAGTATTTTTTCTGTAGCTATGAGTGGTGGTGATAATCCAAATACCAACAACTCATTAGGCCAGCATTATGGTATTAACCCAGGTAGGGGAGATATAAACCTTACTACCGATTATGTAAACCTAATGAACACAGCTACTGATAAAAGATATACCACACTAACCAAACTGTTTAGCGGTAGTACATGGAGTACTAAATACCCCGGCTTAACCGTAGATTATGTACCAGTAGTACGTTATGCCGAAATATTGCTCATTAAAGCAGAAGCTTTGGCAAGAAACACACCTACTATAGCTAATGCTGCTGCCTTATTGTTAGTGCAACAAGTAAGAGATAGATCTACAGGTGGTACGCTTACTGGTATTACTACCCAACAACAGTTAATTGATGCTATTTTGAAAGAAAAACGCATAGAATTGGCTTTTGAAGGTCATAATTATCTTGACTTGAGCAGGACAAAGCAAGATTTGCCAGCACATGGTTTTGTACCTACTGCTATACCTTATGGTGCTAACCTAAGAGTGCTTCCATTCCCTAAATACGATTTGGATAAGAACCCTAATTTGGTTCAAAATCCTGGATATTAATAAATCAATAGTATCTATAAAAAATCCCGAAGCATTTGCTTCGGGATTTTTTGTTATGGTTAGCTAATGGTGAAACAGGTCTAATTTAAATTTTTTATTTGTACGTCATTGCTTAACATACCAATTAGACAATAAAAAGAATATTGTTGAAACGATAATCATTTGCCAGTGAATTTGCACACGGATGGCACAGACTTAAACGGATAAACACAGATTTTTCAGCTACGCAGAAATCTTAGCTTTTGATTTAGTAAAATAATCTGTGTTCATCTATCCCATCCGTGCTCAAAAACGTATATTCTATGTCTAATTGGTATTAGTTTACAAATGCTTTGTATAGAAAATTTTAAAACTTGTTTTGATGCCAGAAGCATCATAGATTTATAGATAAAATTTGACCTCTTTCATAATTCAGTTTCGTCATTGCTGTAGAGGAGTTGCGAAGCATTAAGCAAAGCAATCTTTCATAAGTATTTAAAAAAAAAGATTGCTTCGTGCCTCGCAATTGACGTTCTAAAGTGATTTTTGAATTAAGATAGTGGTCTATTGCTTTTTCAAACATTAGACTCCAAAGGAGTCGTAAATAAATAACATGTTCATATTCTATAAACATATCACTTTTTGGAGTTAACATCCAATAGAATAGATCGTTTTCGTATTAAATGCCTCATCCTACAAAAGAAAATGCTGCACATAGTATACAGCATTTTCCTTGTTAAATTCCAATCTCTAATTACAGTTTAAGTATAGGTACTGTTACTTTTTGATTGCCAATACTCACTTGAATATGGTACAATCCTGCTTGTAACTGCTTTACATTTAATGGTTGTATTCCCGACCCAGTTTGTGTTTCTCCTACACTAAATTGCTGAATTGTTTGCCCTACTGCATTAATTATCCTAACACTTATTTTCCCTTTTTCAAGCGAAGTGAAATTTAATAAAGTATAATCTCCCACTATGGGATTAGGAAATACCGATGCTTGTAATAGGTTTGTTTGTAAAGGAGCTAACGCGTTGGCTTTGCCTAATACAATATAAAATCTATTGGCTGCTCCAGAAAGTAAGTTATTATCTATATCGTAGTTTACAGATACGGCACCTGACAAATTAATGTAGGTTCTTTTTTTAAGGTAAGTATCGTATAAATAGGCTTGAACAATACTGTTACTAAAATCTGTTCCTTCTAATTGAAGTACATAATTTTTGCTAAGCATATTACCCATATTTAAAAAGAGCGTATCGGAATCGGTGGGTATTGGTCTTGCATCAAAACCCAAGTTTTTATTGCTGGTTTTAAACGAAATACTCTCATCGGGGTTAGGCAATTTTTCTCCATCATATACATCAATTCCTTTTTTAAAATCTTTTCTAAAGGCAAAGGAAACACCGTCTGCCATTTGATTAGTAGCATAGTTATCTTTCAAGAAAAGCTTTACACTGATTACACCATCTGTGCCACTACTGTTGCTAGCTGTACGGAACGTAGGTGTTAAAGCAGTTGTCACATCTTTATAACTTTCTAAGAAAGATAAAGTAGGCGTTGTAGCACTATTTTGTATAAAAAAGGCTTGACCAGGTTGTATATTTTTATTAATGTTACCGCCACCATTTGTTGTGCCTGTGCCTATACCAGTTCGTGTAAACGATGTGTAACCACCTCTTCCATTAGTGCCTGCAATTGTTGGGTCCCATATCCAATAGGTAGTAGCAATATTGGTAGCTGCAGCTTGTAGCAAGGTCCAATCTACAGGAGCCCAATAAGGGTTGGCCATAAAACTATATTGATTAAGAAGAGTAGCTAAGCCACTTGCTGCAATAGTGCCAGTGCTTAAACTTCCTGTGGCTCTTAAAGTAGTGGCTGTTACTGTAGGTGTGCTGCCAGTAAGGTTGGTACTTCTGTCTCCACGTATCAATATTCTATAACCAGTTAGAGCGTTTAGAACATTGGTACTGGTATTGGAAATTCCAGTCCAGGCTTGTGTAGCATTGGTAAAAGTAAATAAAGAAACACTGCCACTTGTAGTAGCATCAAAACCATTAGCACCAGTTGTGCTACCAGTAATATGTGTGCCATAACCAGCATTAGGATTGTTTGTTGTACCGCCAGCATTTGGATAACCACTAGGGCTGGTAACATTTACACCCTCTTGCCAGTTTGTTTTTATAGTAGATGTAGTAGTAACGCCAGGGGCTATAAGACGAAATGCCCTATTGCCCGCTGGCATGTATCTTTCGATTGTTACATTGCCACTAATTGTGCCTCCTACTATACCAACTAACGCAGTATTGGCAATGGAGGTAGATTTTAAAAGTATATTTCCATTGGTAGATAGTGTGCCAGATGAAACAGTGAGCAATCCTGTAATACTTTGTGTATTACTTGCACCGCTGGTAATGGTTACATCGTTGCTTGTGGTAAGGTTTTTAATGCTGCCCGTACCACTAATGGTTTGCCCACCAAAGCCTGAAATATTTATTGTGCCAGAGCCTGTAATCGTTCCATTATTTATTAAATTACTGGCTACAATTACGTTACTATTTAGTGTAACAGTAGCACCACTATTAATGGTCAATTTACCAACTGTTTGGCTGGTACTTATGGTTGGTAAAGTAACTACACTTGGTATCACTACTTCATCAGTAATGCCTGGCACACGAGCTGGAGACCAGTTGCCAGTTGTGGTCCAAGAAGTGCTGCTGCCACCCGTCCAAGTTATTGGGGTTACACTAATGGTGCTGGTAAAAATGCCACGTCCATGTGTAGCGGCAGCCAATGTATTATCGCCTTGACGATATTTCAACATATCGGTACGTACTTTAGGAAAACCAGAACTATTACTTACCCAAGTAGTTGTGCCACCACTTGTAACAGTTGTTGTAAATACACCTAATTCTGTTGCCAAAGCAATCACACCTTCTGTAGAACCTGCTGGTAAAAAGATTCCCCAACGTATAGGCATGTCAACTAAGTTTCCCTCTATTGCCGCCCACCCTGCACCACCATTAGTAGATTCATATACAGAAACCACTCCATAGTTAGAGAAGGTAACGAGTATGTGATTGGAGTTTCCTTTTTCTACATCAATATTACTTACGTACATATTTGCTGTTGCTGTAGCTATGCTTACGTTAGTTACAGTTGGCGTTCCATTGGCATTAGTAATTTTAAGTATTCTTGGCACTACTCCTGTTACATTAGTAGGGTTAGAACTTCCTAACCAAACCGTATTGCTAGCATTGGGATCTACCTTAACTGCAGAAATTTGGGTAGTACTTAAAGCAGTTCCTGCTGTTAAATCTACTTGCTCTCTTGCAGGCGTGCCAGATGCTAAATTAATTGCCCTTGCCATATACCCTGTAGCATCTGCCATGTATAAAATACCTGTATTATCGTCATAATCTGATGGGTTGATAAACCTTCCAGTATTAGATGAAATCACCTGTGGAAAGGAAGTGCCTCCATCATTAGAGCGATAAATATTTTGATACACATATGAGGTAAGTTGAATACTAGGATTGATTTGTGAAATTTGACAAAATGCACCATCGCCACCAGTTGCAGAAGTAGCAGAACCAATACCTGCAGAAGCCAGTTTATGTGTTCCATTATCTTGTGCACCAGCTAAAAAATAATTTGTTGTAGATGGATGTATAGCCATTGCATAATACTGTGTTACATTATATCCATTATTTTTTACAGTAAAAGTTGGTTTAGCAGGTGAGGCATTGGCATCTGTAGTATAAAATATACCACCATCGTTGCCTACAAGCATACGTGATGATGAACTTGGTGCATATACTATTTGATGATTATCGGCATGAACGTTTTGAGCAGATGTAAAACCTGGAGCAGCAAATAAAGACCAAGTGGTCATTTGTGTCCAAGTAGCTCCAGCATCGTCAGATCTAAGGCAATCTACACCCCCAATGTATAGTGAGTTGGCATTATTTGGATCTACAGTAGCAATCAAATCGTACCAAGCTTGCCCTCTTGTAAAATTAGAGTTACTTCCTTGGTCTATAATAGTTGGCACTGTTCTAACCGTCCATAAACCTGTTGATTTATCATAAGATTGTATAGATGTACAATTATTAGAACCATAGCCTTGAAATAATGCATACACCACGTTAGCATTACTTGGTGCTGTAGCCAACTCTATACGATGCCAAGAGTTACTTGGAGCAGTAATAGTACCACTTGTATTGGGTGTAATATTAGCCCAGGTACCCGCATTTCCTGTGTTTGCTGGGGTAGGTTGAACTGTAGAGACATAGATACCTCCATTATCAAATATTCCTAAACTTACATAAATGTCGCCATTTGCAGCTATCTCAATATCAGCAGCAGTTGTGCTCGAGCCAAAAACAGGACTCCCCAATACTTGTGTCCAGCTTGTACCACCATTGTTTGATTTTTGTAACCCATAAGAATCTCCTGCGTATTGATATATACAGCTAGCAAACACATTACCATTTCCATCTACCGCAATATCATTTACAAAAGAAAAACTTACTGTAGATGTTAATCTTGTCCAAGTAGTACCTCCATCGCTGGTTTTCCAAATGCCATAACCCCTAATGGCGTCTGAATTATACCAACCCTCACCAGTACCTACATACATTTCTAAACTGTTATTAGGGTTTTGGGCAATACATGTAATAGCTAAGTTTTCCATTTGATCGTTCACCTTATTCCAAGTTACAGTACCAGCAGTAATATCTGTAGTGTACCAAAGCCCACCACCAACACCACCAGCCCATACTTTCTTATATCCATTTACAGCATCACCTTTATCAAATAACATAGCTCTTGTACGCCCTCCTACATTGTTTGGTCCACGCTCACTCCATGCTAATGCATTGGTGCGTAATTGTGGACTCAAGTTTTGCATCATTCTATCTATTTGGATAGATGCAGAAGCCAATCTTTCAGTTGGAATACGATGTATAGAGGGGTCTTGTGTTTTTAAAAACTCTTGTGCCATGGCTTGTTGCATGCCATCATTTTCATTTTCTTCACCCTCCATTTCTTTATTCTCTTTTATGGATAATTTATTTTTTAATAGAGAAGAATTGGCTATTGTTATACCAGCCAGTATTAATAGTACAAAGCCAACAATGGGTAAATACTTTTTCATGCAGTTATAGATTTGGCATACAAGATAATTGCTTTATAGCCATAAAAACATTTGTACTAAATATTTTATACAGCAAGTAAAATTAAATAAACAAAAAAAGGTATTATTGTTTTTTAATTATAGTTTTATGATTTTCTAAGTTGGAACTAATTGCCAAACATTAGTTTCTTTTACCCTTCTTTTTGTAGGCAACATTTTTGCAAATGCTTGCTTTTATTTTTTTTAATTAATCCACCATAATTTATAATGCAATGACCGCAAATACAAACCTTAGTGGTATCAAAAAAATATATTCATTTATAAAACAATCGCTAAACAGCGAGGAAAAAGATTTTACTACAGGTAGCATACGCAAAGCTGTTTTTTTATTGGCCATACCTATGATTTTAGAAATGTGTATGGAAAGTATTTTTGCCATTGTTGATATATTTTTTGTAAGTAAATTAGGCTCTACTGCTATTTCTACAGTTGGACTTACAGAAGGTATGCTAGCCATTATTTACTCTATTGGTTTTGGAATGAGTATGGCTGCTACTGCAATGGTAGCAAGACGTGTAGGAGAAAAAAATAATGAGGAAGCTGCAAAAGCGGCAGCACAAGCTATACTACTTACTGTTATCATTAGCCTATTAACAAGTATTGTTGGTTTTATCTTTTCAACAGAATTATTGGGGCTAATGGGTGCTACTACAGAAATAATAAATTATGGTAACAGATTTACCCAAATAATGCTAACGGGCAATGTGGTAATTATGTTGTTGTTTTTGCTGAATGGCATTTTTAGAGGTGCAGGAAATGCAGCCATAGCCATGAAAAGTTTATGGCTGGCAAATATTTGCAATATTATTCTCTGCCCCATTTTAATACACAAGTTTGGTATTAATGGTGCAGCCATAGCTACCACTACCGGACGTGCTATTGGGGTTTGTTATCAATCTTATCAATTACTAAAAGGAAAAGGATTGATTAAGATTTACCTGAAACATTTTTCCCCCAATACAGCTATTTTAAAAAACTTGCTGAACATTGCCAGCACAGCCACCCTCCAATTTATTGTAGCATCTGCCAGTTGGATAGCCATGGCAAGAATAATGGCAAGTATTGGTAAAGAGCAATTATCTGGCTATACCATTGCCATTAGGCTAATTGTATTTTTTATATTGCCTGCATTTGGGCTTAGTAATGCTGCCGCCACTTTGGTGGGGCAAAATTTAGGAGCCAAACAACCCGAACGTGCCGAACAAAGCGTATGGAAAGTGGCAAAATACAATGCCATTTTTATGGGCTGTGTATCGTTATTTTTTTTGCTAGGAGCTGAGTTTTTTATTGGCTTAATTACCAACGAACCTTTGGTGATAAAGACAGCCGTTTTGGCTTTGCGTATTATTAGCCTTGGCTATATTTTTTATGGCATTGGCATGGTAATGATGAATGCTTTTAATGGAGCTGGCGATAGCCGAACGCCTACAGTGGTAAACCTTTTTTGGTTTTGGATTTTTCAAATTCCTATGGCATATTTTACTGCTATTGTATTGGGCTGGGGCGAAAAAGGTGTTTTTATAAGTATTGTGGTTACAGAGACAGCGGTAACCCTTACTTCGGTCATCTTGTTTAAAAAAGGCAAGTGGAAAATGGTGAAAATTTAATAATTTTATTAATATCTTATGTGAAGCCTTCTTTTTTTAAGGGACTTTATAGCTTTAAGGGCAATAAAAAAGTACCTTTTAGCATTATTATACATTACAATAATCCAGTTTCACAAGTTCTATGAGAAGCATTTTTATTACAAACATTTTGCGAAAGCATTTTACGATTATACTTAGTTTGCTGCTTTTTTCATTATCGGCGGTTAGTCAAACTATTACCCTAGATAATACGAACTTCTCTGTTGCACCTTATGGACAAGGTTCTAACATTGCTATGCCCATTACAGTTACTGGTTGTTTTGCTACTAACAATACTTTTCAATTATGGCTTTCAGCTGATAATTTTGCTACAGAAACGCAGATAGGTTCTTATAATGGCTTCTTTGCTACTTATGTAAATGGTATTATACCATCTGGCACTACTCCAAGTGTTAATTATAAATTGAGGGTAAAATCTACCAACACAGTTATCGTATCGGCTGCTAGCAATGTATTTGAAATAAAGGCAAGCGGTACTGCTTTGTTAGCACAAAGTAGTCCCACACTTGCAAGTCGTATTTTAAAGGTAGATGAAGCCTATGGTTTTTGTAGTGGGCAAAGCAACCAAACACTTACATTACAAAACGAATCAACTGCAGGCTCTACAGCTAATGCTTTAATTAAAGATGAAATTACGGGTGCTGTTTTTAGTCCACTTGCATACAACGGTGCCAATCAACTTAACTTTTTCTTGGTAAGGCATTACTTTACATACATTGTAAAATCTACATTAGGTGCTATTAACAGTACTAGAGCTTATTACTTAATTAACGCTCCTAATAAATTAGGTTTATCTACCGATGGAGAGCAACAAGGTTGTTTGCCTGCACCACTTACATTTATTATGAGTACCGATAGTACATCTGGTATTGGCAATAATTTTCCAGGTTCTCAATATTCAATTTCTTGGGGCGATGGAACTGCTGGACAAACATTTAGACATTGTGATATTATAAATACTGCGGGTGCATTAAACCACACTTATACATTTACAGCATGTGATAGTGTAAATATTTCTTTTAATGTAACCACTTCGCTTATTAATCCTTGGTACGTTCCATCTCCAGTTGGTACTAGTACACAACAAAATTGCGATAGACCGCAGGTAACAACAAGAGCAAAAATTTTTAAACAACCAGTTGCTAATTTTACATCAATAGATACTGCATGTATTAATACACTTATTTTATTTAATAACACAAGCGATCCTGGCCAAGCACAGCTTGGTGGACAGTGTACCATAAAAGCCGATTATTATTGGTATATAGATGGTGTGTTAATTAATGACTCCTTACAAACCTCTCCACCACCGGGTTATTTTTATACGTTTACAACACCTGGCGTGCATGAAATAAAATTGATAGTTGATAATGGAAGTTGTGGTTTAGGAACAAAAATTAGGCATATCTGTATTCAATCTCAGCCCACACCCAACTTTAAAATAAATGGAAAAGATACCATTGCTGGTTGTGTGCCTTTAGTGTTTACACCTACTAACTTAAGTGTAGGTAATGTGTGCAAAGGTTTAAGGTTTAGGTGGCTGGTTTACGATGCTGTCAGTAACGCTTACATTCCACCAGGTACTGGTATTTATACTGTCGTTTCAGCTATCACAGATTCTATTCCCTCATTTACGTTTACTACGCCAGGCAATTACTATATACGCTTAGAAGCAGGTAACTCTTGTGGTTTATTTCTTTCTCCTCCACGCTATGTAAATGTTATTAATGCAGCAGCAGTTTCATTGCCTAGTAATAAACAATATTGTGGCTTGCAAACTCTTACGTTTGGTAGTCCTAACATTAACCATACACCTAATTACAACACCAATATTGGTAATGAAACGTATAGCTGGACGGTAACAGGTGGAACATTTGCTTATGTGGGTGGTACATCTTCTGCATCGGCTTTTCCTCAAATACAGTTTAGTAATTATGCAACTTATACTGTTAGTGTATCTTTTACCAACGATTGTGGAAATGCACCTGCAAGCCAAACAGTAACTTTTTATCAGCCAGTAACTGCTAGTGTTGTACCACACGATTCTATTATTTGCTACGGCATCAGTTCATTCAATCTTAGTTCTTCTTTTACAGGTCTTGCAGATTCTATAAAGTGGAGTACCAGCGGTACAGGAACTTTTTCTGCTACCAATATTGTAAATCCAGTTTATACTATTAGTGCTGTAGATATGAATAGTGGTTTTGTAAAACTCACTTTTAGAGTTTATCCTAAACAGCCTACAGTTTGTACACCAGTAATAGATACTATTCGTATCAATATTCGCCCAAGAAATTTTGGAACAAACGCACCCAAAACTATTTGTAGTAATACAGCAGTGGGCTATACATCCATTTCATCTGTAGTGGGTAGCACTTTTGCTTGGACAAGTACCTTAACAAGTGGTACAGTAACAGGTTATACAGCAAGTGGCACAGGAAACATAAACGACTTATTGGTAAATGGAACAAACAATGTAGATGGTATTGTTACCTATACTATTACGCCTTCGGCTAATGGTTGTGTAGGCGAGCCTTTTACACTAATTGTTACCGTAAAACCATTGCCTATAATGACTGTAAGTAATGCAGTAGATACGATTTGTAGTAACACTGCATCTGCCATATCATTAAGCAGTTCGGCTGCCGGTGTGCAGTTTAGTTGGTCATCTACTTTTATTGGTGGCACTGTTACAGGCAATAGCCAGCAGGCTTCGCCCATTACAACATCTACCATAGGCGATGTGTTGGTAAATACGGGTAATGTAAATGCCATGGTTATTTATACAGTTACTGTTACAGGCAGTGGCAATTGCCCTGGGCAAACTAAAAAAGATACTATTTATGTACGCCCTGGTGTTACAGTAGCTAATGCAGGTGTCGACCAAAAAAATTGTAACCTAAGTACGATAACATTGGCAGGTAACACAGCAATTGTGGGCAATGGTATGTGGAGCCAAATAGCTGGACCTGCTGCTACCATTACAACACCATCACTATTTAATACAACAGTTAGTGGTTTAACAGGTAATAACACGTATCAATTTGTTTGGACTATAGCAGGTGCAGGCGTTTGCCCACCAACAAAAGATACAGTGGTAATTATCAATCGCCCTGCTATAACAATACCCAATGCTGGTGCAGATAAAGTAATTTGCGATTTCACAACTTCATCTAATAATTCAACAAATCTTACAGCAAATCTTGATGCAACAAGACCTTTTGAAATAGGATTGTGGAGCATCATAAGCCAACCTGTAGGTGGCAACGGAACGTTTACATCTACAACAAACCCCAATATTACTTTTTCATTTGCTAAGGCAGGTATATACCAACTGCAATGGCAAATAAGCAACGATGCTGGTTGTACGCCTGTAAAAGATACTATTGTGATAAAAGTATATGACTTACCAGTGGTGGGTACAGTAAGTGTAGGAACCCCCAATGTGTGTGCAGGTATTAATGCAACTTTTACATTAAGCAGCTTTACTGGCATTATTCAAAAATGGCAATACAAACCTAAGTTAAGTGCTGTATGGATAGATACAGCTGTTACAGGTTCGGCTATTACTTTTAATAATGTACAAGATACTTTTAGTGTAAGGGTAGTAATAGTAAGTGCAGGCTTGGTAGATGGTTGTAACACTACAGCAATTAGCAACCCAGTTACTATAAATGTGGCACCTGCAACCAATGCAGGGCATACAGCACTCAATGCTACTGTTTGTAGTGGTAGCAATGGTGGCAATATTACTGTTACTGGTTTTATTGGCACAATAGTAAGGTGGGAGGCATCCATTAATAATGGAACTACTTGGACACCTATTGCCACAACCTTAACATCCATTTCTTATTTAAACTTAACCAGTACTACATGGTATAGAACCATTGTACAAAGTGGTACATGTAGTGGTACACCAAGTGATACAACCATCATTACAGTAATAGCACCACCAACTGCACCCAATGCAGGTGTTGATCAATCTTTATGTTTAACAACTGCTACTAATTTAGCAGCCAATACACCCGCAGTTACTGAAACTGGTATATGGACACAATTTGGTGGACCAACCATCCCAGTATTTGGTTCTACATCAAACCCTAACACTACTGTTAGTAATTTAGATATTGGTACTTACAATTTTGTATGGAGTATTAGCAATGGTATTTGTCTGCCTAAAAAAGATACGGTAGTAGTAAAAATATATGATACCATCACCAACAATATTAATAATAGTACCATCACCATTTGCCAAGGGCAAACAATTACAGTGAATGGATTTACTGCAACAGGTGGTACGGGTGCGTTTCAATATCAATGGCAAAGTAGCCCAGATGGGTTAACATGGACAAATATTACAGGTGCCGTTTTAGCAAACTATACGTTCTCACCAACGCTTACTGTATATGTTAGAAGAAGGATAATTAGTGGGCCATGTACAGCTTTTAGTATGGCTACTTTAATACAAGTTCAACCCTCTATTAGCAATAATAAAATTACAGCTAGACAAATTATTTGTATTAATACAACACCAGCACCATTAATTGGTAGTGTACCTAATGGTGGTAATAGTATTTATGTATATCAATGGGAGCAAAGTATAAATGGTGGTACAACTTTTACAGGTATCGCAGGTGCAATAGCCAAAGATTATAGCCCAGGTGTGCTTACACAAACTACTTTATATAGAAGAAGAGTAACGACTAGTTTATGTAGTGGTTTGCAAGCCAATTTTAGCGACACGATGACCATAACTGTGAATCCAGATGCGAAAGCCCAGTTTAATGCCAACCCAACAATTGGTTGTATTCCTTTTGTAATAAACACAAGTGTTATTACTACAGTGGGATACCCAGCTCAAAATAGCAACTACCAGTGGTTTGTAAATAATAATTTGTTGGGTACGGGCATTAATTTTCCTGGTTATACTATTATTACAGGTGGCGATAGTATAACTGTAAAACTAAAAGCCATCAGCTTATATGGCTGTAAAAACGATAGTATACAGCAAAAGTTTTATACCTATCCTACACCTATCACCAATTTTACAGCTACCGATACTGTGGGTTGTGGGCCTATTGCAATATCATTTACCAATACTACCAATAGCCAAAATTTATTTGGATTTTTCTGGACATTTGGTAATGGTCAAACGTCTAACCAAACCAATCCAGGTATCATTATTTTTCAGCCAAGCCCTTTTTATGTAGATACTGTTTATAAGGTTACACTCAGTGCAATATCTGCTTGCGATACCGTAAGATTCAATCGTTTCATTCGTGTAAAATCTAAACCCAAAGCTATTTTTACACCAGATAAAGTGGTAGGCTGCTCACCTATGACAGTAACTTTTGCCAACAATTCTTTAGGTAGCAATGTTACTTACAATTGGAACTTTGATGATGGTACAACCTTCTCCACCAACAATAAAAATAATGTAGTACATACTTTTAATACTGGCGTACCCGATACTTTTTATGTAAAACTAAAAGCAAGCAATGAGTGTGGTATAGATTCAACAGTTTATTCCATTATTATTTCGCCAAACAGTATTAATTTGTTTGTAGGTATTAATGGTACTGAATTAAGTGGTTGTAATCCGCACACCATTCATTTATTTAATAACTCTAGTGGTGCCACTGGTTTTAAGTGGGATTTTGGCGATGGTAACACATTAAATACTTTTAAAAATATTGATACCGTAATACATACATATTTAACCGCTGGCGTTTTTACAGTTAAGGTTCAAGCAAGCAATGGCTGCTCCGATACAAGCACTTCAAGAACAATAACAGTGTATGGCAAGCCTACTGTAAATTTTTCAGCCATGCCTACTACAATTTGTTTAGGTGATACTGTTTTTTTAACCAACCAAAGCGATACTGCCATTAGTTATTTATGGAAGTTTGGCGATGGTAATACCTCTACGCTTACCAATCCTAAAAAAGCATATAGTACTGCAGGGGTTTACAATATTTGGTTAATAGGCACAAAGCAATTCAGTGGGGGCAATGCTTGTAGTGATAGTGCTACAAGACAGGTAACTGTAGTTTCAAAACTACCAGGTATGTTTACCGTATCTGATAGTGTTTCAAACTGCTCGCCACTTACCGTTACGTTTACCAATCTTACACGTCCATCTACCTTAACCACTTGGGATTATGGCGATGGAAGAAGAGATACAGGCGATGTAGTAGTACATACTTACACTGCAATTGGCACATACATAGTAAAGATGAATGCTAAAAGTGTTGGAGGTTGTACGTACGAAATGTTTAAAACAATTAGAGTAAATGGACCAAGTGGAACGTTTTCATACGACAATGGTTTTAGATGTGGTAGTACACCAGTTCGTTTTCAAGCCAATGCACAGTTTACAGATTCATTGCAATGGAATTTTGGCGATGGTACAATTATCACTTCCATTTCGCCAGTAGTATTTCATACGTACACACAATCGGGTAATTATGTACCTACTGTAACCTTAATGGGTGGTACTACTTGTAGAATTTTATTACAAGGGATAGACACGATTAAAATAGATTTTGTAAAAGCTGGTTTTAAAGCTACACAACAAAAATTCTGTGGTTATACAACTACCGCATTTATAGATACTTCAAGGGCATCTCAAACCATCACATCTTACAGTTGGAATTTTGGTGATGGTGGAACCAGTGGCGTAAAAAATCCAATTCATAATTATACAACTACCAATACTTACCCAGTACGTTTGGTTGTAATCAGTAATAGTGGCTGTAGCGATACTGCCCTCACTCCATTGTTTGTAAAAGTTAACAACCGACCTACTGTAAGTATTGCTAGCGATAGTGTAGGATGTGTAGGGCAGCCGTTTAATTTTACTTCTGTGGTAAACTCTGTTGACTCAGTTAGTTTTTATAGCTGGACGTTTAGCAATGGCGTAGCCAGCGGTGCAGCCAATACTGTAGTTTCATTTACGCCAAGTGGTAGTTATACAGCACAAATAATTACAGGTACTATTTACAATTGTTACGATACTGCCAATAAAACAATCATCGTAAGCCCAACGCCCAATGTACGTGCTGGGCAAGATGTACAAATATGTAAAGGACAAAGTACACAACTTTTAGCCACAGGTGGCAACGGTACTTATACTTGGAGTCCTACAAATTTTTTAAGTTGTTTTAATTGTGC
>JAYVRD010000168.1:0-6737 GCA_043776595.1 Chitinophagaceae bacterium
TTTTGATATAGCTGCAGGCATTCTTACAGCAATTGTATCTGTACTATTGGCATTGCCCATACAAGCTTGGTGGAGCAGAAGATTTTATAAAGAAGATAGCTTGTAGAAAAGTATTTGAAAATTTTGTGAACCAGCTTTTGAATATCTATTAAGCTGCGGTTGCGTCGCACATGTTTCGCTGTAAATATTTATTAAGCTTTTATTGAAGCGTATCTGGTGTCTGCACACCTGCAAAGTGTCTGTACACTAAATACATAAAATCGTTTCAATTAAAACAACACTTACTTTTTCCTTGCCCACATACCAAAATCGGTTGCAGGAATTGGTGTTACCCCAACCTGCCTAAGCATGGTTACCAATTGCCCACGATGATAAGTACCATGATTGAATAAATGCAACAACATTTGCCAAACAGGTTGTTTAAACTGCTCTCGTTTGGTGTTTTGGTAGGCAAATACATGATTTAATTGTACATCGTTGGCATTGTGTACCCAAGCCTCCCATTGGTTGCTTTGCTGTTGCCAATGGGTAGCAATTATCTCAATGGTTAGGTTTTCTGTTTCGCTTGGGCGGGTAATTTGTTCTTGCAATTTTAAACGCTGCCACCAAATACTTTCTGCATCCCACACATGGGCAATCGTTTTTTGTATGCTATTAAAACTACTTTCAATGGTTTGTTGTTGCTGTTCTTTGTTTAAAGATAAAATTACTTTTAGCAACTCCTTATTGGCCCAAATATTATAAGTGGCATATTGACTTAGTATTTCCTTCATGGCTAATGATTACTTTTGATTTTTGAAAGTACAAACTTTGCAAGTGGAAGCTGTAAGAAATTAATAAAACCTGATAGCATATTGCTGAGTAATGTTTTGAACCTTGAAGTGTGCGACGCAACCGAAGCATCATAGTAGTAATATAGCTGGCTACATAAATAAACAAATAATATGAGTAAATTCCCATTCACAGGTATTAGTTCTATTGCATTGCACAGTGCAGATACAAGCAATGATGCTTACGCACACCTTACACCAATTTATGCCAGCAGCACCTTTGTGTTTGATACTGCTGAGCAAGGCATGGAGCGTTTTGCAAGTGCTGATAAAGAGAAAATTTATAGTCGCTGGGGCAACCCAACTTTTAAAGCTGCCGAAGAAACAATTGCAGCATTAGAGGCTTTTGGTATAAACGATGATGATGGGAAACCCTTGCAATTAAAAGCGTTGCTGCATGCTAGTGGCCAAGCTGCTATGACTACTATGTTTATGGCAAACCTGCAAAGTGGCGATACTATTTTATCACACTTTTCTTTATATGGCGGCACCTACGAATTGTTTCATAAAGTCCTTCACCAAACGGGTATTAAAACCATCATTGCAGATTTAAGAGATTTGAATGTGGTAGAAGATGCGATTAAAAATAATCCTTCCATCAAACTTATACACTTAGAAACGCCAGCCAACCCAACTATACAATGTGTGGATATTGAAGAGATAACCAAGCTGGCTAAGCCACATAATATTGTTGTAACGGTAGATAACACTTTTGCCACGCCTTACTTACAACAACCATTTAAGTATGGTGTAGATTTTGTGTTTCATAGCACTACTAAATTTTTAAATGGTCATGGTACAGCCATTGGTGGTGTGCTTGTAGGAAAAGATATAGAGCTAATGAAAACCAAAGTTTGGAAATGGCATGCATTGCTTGGCGGAAATGGAAACCCTTTTGATGCATTTTTATTAAGTACAGGCATGAAAACTTTGGAGCTTCGTATGGAACGCCATTGCCACAATGCAATGGAAGTAGCCAACTATTTACAACAAGATCCGGCTGTAGCATTGGTAAATTATACAGGCTTGCCCAATCACCCAGATTATTATACTAGCATGAAGCAAATGAGCCACCCTGGGGCATTGATGAGCTTTGAATTAAAAGGAGGGCTTGATGCAGGTAAAAATTTTATTGATAAACTACAAATGTGTGTAAGGGCTGTAAGTTTAGGCACAGTAGATACACTAATTTCTCACCCAGCAAGTATGACACATTTTAGTGTGCCAAGAGAAGAGCGTATAAAATTTGGCATTACGGATGGATTGATAAGGCTTAGCGTTGGTATAGAAAATGTAGCTGATATATTGAATGATTTTGAACAAGCTTTGGGGTAGAATTGTAGCAACGAATGGCACTAATACATTCCGTGCCTAGGTGGCAAAACAAAATTCCGAAGGCGTTTATCATTTGCGTTTACTCTTGCATCCGTGGCAAAAAAAATTTTTGTAAAACACGCTGTAATATTTTCTATACCATTACTACCAATAAAAAAATTAAAACCCAAACCAACTATATGAGAAGAGTCATTACGGCAATGTTGCTACTAATTACAGCAACAAGTTTTGCCCAAAAAAAATCTAAACCAGTAGCTGACCGTTTTGCTGGCATTGACGCCGAAATGGAAAAATTATTAACCACATGGCATACAGCAGGTTTTGCTGTAGCTGTGGTAGAAAAAGACAAAATAATTTTTGCCAAGGGTTATGGCTATAAAGATTTAGAAAAAAAATTGCCTGTAACGCCCAACACATTATTTGCTATTGGTAGCTGTACCAAAGCGTTTACATCATCGCTAATAGGTATATTGGTAGATGATAAAAAAGTAGCGTACGATAAACCCATTCGTGAGTATTTGCCAGAACTAAAGTTTTACAACAGCGATATGAATAGCCAAATAACTGTAAGAGATGTTATGTGCCATCGCACAGGCTTGCCAAGGCACGATTTATCTTGGTATTTATCACCTAGCAAAAATAGAGACAGTATGCTGCAACGCATACAATACATGGAGCCTACTCATGCTGTGCGTGAAAAATGGCAGTACAACAACTTTATGTTTTTCGCACAAGGTATGGTAGCCGAAAAGATTTGGGGTAAAAAATGGGAGCAGTTAATACAGCAAAAAATATTCGATTCTATTGGGTTTAAAAATGCTAATTTTTCGGTACATGATTTAGCTAAAGCAGCAGATGCATCCTTGGGTTATGGTTTAAAACATGATAGCATTATAAAAAAACTGCCTTATTACGATATTGATGCCATGGGGCCAGCAGGTAGCATTAACAGCAGTGTAAACGAAATGGCAAATTGGGTAAGTACTTGGATAAATGGAGGAAAATTTAATGGTAAACAAGTGTTGCCAGCAGCATATGTAAAAGAAGCAGCCACACCACAAATGGTAATGGGTGGTGGTTATCCATCAAAAGAACGCCCAGATGTTTTTGTAGGCGATTATGGTTTTGGTTGGATGATTAATAGTTATCGTGGGCATTATCGTGTAGAGCATGGTGGCAATATTGATGGCTTTAGTGCTAGCACTTGTTTCTTTCCTACAGATAGTATTGGTATAGTGGTTTTGGTAAATCAAAATGCAAGTGCTATACCTGCTTTGGCAAGAAATATTATTACCGATAGGGTTTTAAAACTTGCATACATAGATTGGAGTGGCGATAGAAAAACAGCTAACGACAAAGCAAAAGCGGAGGCTGATAAAGCCAAAGCATCTACAACAAGCAATCAAAAACTAAACACTAAACCATCGCATGCTTTAAAAGATTATGAGGGCGTTTATACCAGTAAAGGTTATGGCTATTTTGATGTAAGCTTATCAAACGATTCAATGATTCTTACCTCTCCATCACAAACATGGTGGCTACGCCATTACCACTACGATGTGTTTGAACCGTTTGACTATAATGGTATTGAACCATTGGATACTACCGATAAAAGTTCTATCAAAGTAAATTTTACAACCAATGAAGCTGGCGATATTACCGATATTTTAATGCAAGCCGAAGCTGGTTTAGACCCTGTGCATTACAGTAAAACTGCCAAAGCAAAAGCTGTAACTAACGACGAACTAAAAAAATATGTTGGTGATTATGAACTTAGTGGACAAACTGTAAAAGTGTACATTAAGGATGAAAAAATATTGTACGTTTTAGTACCTGGCCAGCCCGATTATGAGTTGGTAGCCAATGGCAATAACAAGTTTGCTTTAAAAGTAGCCTCCGGTTTTTATGTGCAGTTTGATGTAAACGATACAGGCGAAACCCAAGCTCTCACTTTCCTTCAACCCAATGGAAATTTTAAAGCCATAAAGAAAAAATAAAATCATCTCCACCAAAAAAGTCTTGCTACTACGGCAAGGCTTTTTTTATTTGTTTAACCAGCTGAGGAATATGAATTTGGCTGCGGTGGCGTCGCACATGTTAAGCTTTGGATGGAGATTGGACAATACCTTTGTAAAAATATTTTATGACTTCAGATATAAAAGTGTTACAATTTTTCCCCTCATTTCATAGAGATTTGATCAATAATATTGAACAGCACTGCACCATTATGGATGCAAAAGCTGGAACTATTATTATGAAAACTGGGCAATACATCAAACACACTGTTTTAGTGGTTAAAGGAAAAATCAAAATTTACAGAGAAGATGAAGAAGGCAACGAGTTTTTTATGTATTACTTATTGCCTGGACAGGCTTGTGCTATTTCTATGATTTGTGCCACCAAAGCTGCTACAAGCCAAATTATGGCAAAGGTGGAAGAAGATGCAGAACTAATAATGATACCACTACAACTAATGGATAAATGGATGACAGAATTTAAAAGTTGGTACGAATTTGTAATTGATACATATAGAAGCCGATTTGAAGAAGTGTTAATTGTAATAGACCAAATTGCTTTTAGAGGAATGGATGAAAGACTTGAATTTTATTTACAACGAAATGCCAAAGCCAATGCTAACAAACATATTCAAGTCTCACACCAAGAAATAGCCAACGATTTAAGTACATCAAGAGAAGTAATATCGAGGCTGCTAAAAAAAATGGAACAAAGAGGTTTAGTAAAACTGCATCGAAGCGATATTGAACTTTTAAAGTAGTATGTGATAAAAGTTACTAAATAATAAATATCCCAACCGCAATTTTGCTTTATAAAATAATTAAGTTTGGAAACAGCAGGATATTTATTAGCAATCATAGTAGGCATTTCATTGGGCTTAATTGGTGGTGGTGGTTCAATTTTAACAGTCCCCATTTTAGTTTACTTATTTTCGTTAAAGCCAGAACTTGCAACAACCTACTCATTATTTATTGTGGGTATTTCATCTTTAATTGGTTCATACAAACATTATAAATTAGGCAACTTAAACCTTCGTTCTGCATTGGTTTTTGGCATTCCTTCCATTGCTTCATTATTGCTTATACGAAAATTTATTTTACCAAATATCCCAAGCCATCTTTTTAATTATCAAAATTTTGAGCTTACTAAAAACACATTAATAATGATTGTTTTTGCTGCACTAATGATAGCAGCATCTGCATCAATGATAAAAAAGCAAAAACCGCAAGTAGCCGTATCAAATCCAAAGCAAAGCAAATTAATAGTGCTTGGTTTTTTAGTAGGAATTGTAACAGGTTTTTTAGGTGCAGGAGGTGGATTTTTAATTATTCCTGCACTTATATTTTTCGCAGGACTGGAGATGAAACAAGCTGTTGGTACTTCACTTTTAATCATTGCAATTAATGCTTTAATTGGTTTTACTGGGGATTTGATCATTGGCGTTCAAATCAAATTTCAGTTACTTGTTTCTTTAGCTGCATTAGCAATTTTAGGAATATTCATAGGCACGCATTTATCTAAAAAAATTGATGGCAATACATTAAAACCTGCCTTTGGTTGGTTTGTGTTGGTAATGGGTATTTATATTGTGGCAAAAGAAATATTTTTTAAGTAACAATTGTCACCAAAAAATAAAAATCATTCTCATTCTTTTGCATTATCAAATAAAATAAAATGAATATCGAACAAATTTATACAGGATGTTTAGCACAAGGTGCATACTACATTACATCAAATGGAGAAGCTGCTATTATTGACCCCATCAGAGAAATTAAACCATATTTAGAAAGAGCCGAAAAAGACAACGTAAAAATTAAATACATTTTTGAAACACACTTTCACGCCGACTTTGTAAGTGGACACGTTGATTTGGCTAAAGCCACAGGGGCAACTATTATTTATGGTCCAAATGCAAACCCAACTTTTGCAGCACACATTGCTACAGATAGAGAAATTTTTAAATTAGGCGACATACATTTTAAAACCATTCACACCCCAGGGCATACAATGGAGAGCACTTGTTATTTGTTGGTTGATGAAGCTGGCAAAGACAATGCTTTATTTACAGGAGATACTTTATTTATTGGCGATGTAGGTAGACCAGACCTTGCACAGATAGCAGCAACTATTACACAAGAACAATTAGCAGCCATATTATACCATTCATTACGAACCAAAGTAATGACACTTGCTGATGATGTAATTGTTTATCCTGCACACGGTTCAGGTAGTGCTTGTGGTAAAAATATGAGCAAAGAAACAGTGTCAACTATTGGCAATCAAAAACTACACAATTATGCTTTAAGGGCAAATATGACAGAAGAAGAATTTGTAAAAGAGGTAACAGACGGCTTGCTACCACCACCAGTTTATTTTCCTTTAAATGTAGCTATGAATAAAAATGGCTATGAAAATATAGATACAGTCATGAACAGAGGCTTGCAAGCTTTAAACGTAACCGAATTTGAAACTGCAGCTAACGAAACAAATGCTTTGCTATTAGATACTCGACTTGCTGCAGATTTTGCAAATGGGTTTATTCCTCAAAGTATAAAC
>JAYVRD010000169.1:0-6721 GCA_043776595.1 Chitinophagaceae bacterium
TTATTTTTGCGTACTGCAGAGTTTTTGTGGCAAGAAGGGCATACTGCACATGCTACAAAAGAAGAAGCTATTATAGAAACAGAAAAAATGCTACACGTATATGCCGATTTTGCTGAAAACTATATGGCTGTACCTGTAATAAAAGGGGTAAAAACGGCTAGTGAACGTTTTGCTGGTGCAGAAGATACCTATTGCATAGAGGCGTTAATGCAAGATGGCAAAGCCTTGCAGGCGGGTACCAGCCACTTTTTAGGACAAAATTTTGCGAAGGCGTTTGATGTAAAGTTTAGCGATAAAACCAATAAACTGGATTACGTTTGGGCTACTAGTTGGGGCGTAAGTACCAGATTAATTGGTGGTTTGGTGATGGCTCATAGTGATGATGAAGGCTTGGTGATGCCACCAAGGCTTGCACCTATACAAGTAGTAATTGTACCTATTTATAAAGGTGATGAAGAAAAAGGGATGATACATAATGAGGTAGATAAACTGCTACCTCTGTTGAAAGATTTGGGCATACGAGTAAAATATGATGACAACGATAACCAACGCCCAGGTTGGAAGTTTGCCGAATATGAAATGAAGGGTGTGCCTGTGCGTATAGCCATAGGTGCAAGAGATTTGAAAAACAATGTAGTAGAAGTAGCCCGTAGAGATACCAAAACAAAATCTTCCGTAGATATTAATGGCTTGAGTTTTTATGTAAAAGAATTGCTAGAAGAAATTCAACTACACATGTTTAACAAAGCCAAGCAATATCGAGATGAACACATTACATTAGTAAATAGTTGGGACGAATTTGTAGAGGTGTTGGATGGCAAAACAGGCTTTGTTTCTGCCCATTGGGATGGTACACCAGAAACCGAAGAGAAGATTAAAGAGCTAACCAAAGCTACCATTCGCTGTATTCCTTTAAATAACGAGCAAGAAGCTGGGGTTTGTGTACTAAGTGGTGAGCCAAGTAAAGAAAGGGTTTTGTTTGCAAGAGCTTATTAAAATGATTAGTTTAATACTTTATAGTGTTAATTTTTTTGACTGGTTGGAAAAGCATTTACTCACTTGCCCATCAAAAAAATATATGCACTTCGAATGCCCAGGCTGTGGCTTTCAAAGAAGTATTATTGCTTTAGGTAGGGGAAATTTTTTGGAAAGCATAAAAGTATATCCTGCTACTTTGCCTATACTTTTTCTATTCGTTTTTACAGCATTGCATATAAAATACAAGTTTACCAATGGTGCATCCGTTATTAGATGCATTTTTATTGGGACAAGCATTTTAATAATGGGTTTTTATGTTTATAAAATTATTTATCACAAAACGGGGTTATAATGCAATCTCTTCAGCGGCATAGGCTTAAATCATTACCTAATTCTACAGCATTTTTGGTTTTAGAAATTGTATCTATTATAGGCTGTATTACTTATGGTGTGGTTTAGGTTGCTTGTGGCATTATTGCATTTGTGCTTGCCAAAAGTGATATGGAACTTTACAACTTAGAACCTGAACTCTACAATTCTATTTCAAAAAACAATTTAGTGGCCGGCAGGATTTGTACAATTATTAGGGGTATTTCAGGATTTTTCCTTTTATTTTAGTTCTTGCGGTTTGCAATTAAGCACCACACTATTTTTCAATAATTGTATAAAATAATATGAGTGTTATTTTCTTTTGTATTTTCAAACCCTAAACCAAAAAAACTATTATGGAAAATCAAGGACAATTTCAACAACACTCTTTACAACCACAAGGTGCTTTGCCAAATGCAACAGCCGTTTTGGTATTGGGTATCATAGCAATCGTTGGCTGCTTTTGTTATGGTATTGTAGGCTTAACCTGCGGTATTATAGCTTTGGTACTTGCCAAAAAAGATTTAGTGAGGTATGCTGCAGACCCGTCTCTATACACCCAAGGTTCTTTAAGCAATCTTAAAGCTGGAAAGGTATGTGCTATAATTGGTGTTTGCTTATCTGCCTTTTACATTTTGTATGTAATCTTTATTTTGGTAACAGTAGGTACTGCTGTACTATCTAATCCACAGGAGTTTTTAAAACAATATAGATAGTGGTAGATAAATAATATTTGTATTTGTGTATGGATTGATGAATTTTTTCATCAATCCTTTTTTATTTGATGCAATGTTGTATTTTCAATTTATAATTGAAAACCACTTATGGATAATGAACAAAACGCTTCTCTATTTGAATTAGAATTGGATGATGATGCAAAAATATATCTTAGGCAAGCAGCTAAATGGGCAAGAGTACTTGCTTTTATTTTAATTGGGGTAGTAGTAGTTTCACTAGCTTCATTGTTAATGATTGGTGGGGGTAATTTGTTTAGGTTAGGCTCAGAGAGTTTTGCTTTTGTGTTAATACTTATTCTTGTAGTGGGATTGTTTGCAGCAATTATTGCTATTCTTTTCAATTTTGCCAATAAAGTAACAATTGGTTTGCAAGATGAAGATGTACAAAAAATAGAGAGTGGTATTCACTTTTTAAAAGTATTCTTCATTTTTTTAGGCGTATGTACTTTGCTAATACTCATTTTTACCATCATTAAAATTTTTACTCAAATTGCACGCTAAATATTTATGGATAATAAAGAACCGATGGATAATATTTTTGGCTTTAGCCTTACTCAAAAAATAAAAGACGATTTATCAATATCTGCTACTTGGGCAAGAGTAATAGCACTTGCTGGTGGGGCTAACACTTTGCTTAGCTTAGTAGTTGCCTTTGCTGATGGTAGTGCTTGGGCACAAATTATTATTACCATTTGTAATATTGTATTGTATGTATATCTCTACAATTTTTCTTCTAAAATAAAGCAAGGAGTCGAAAGCCACAATCAATACACTTTAAATGATGGCTTAAAAAGCCTACATCAATACTTTAAGTTGTATGGCATCATTTTAATAATTAGCATACTGGTGGGGATTGTTTACTATTTTACATTAATGAGTAAGCTTCGTTAATCATCTATGCTCTACCTTGTAGAAAGAAAATTATAATCTTTCAACAACGTTTCTAAAAACTCAAGTGGGTCTTGGTTGGTTTGCAGGTTTAAGGCAGCTTTTACTTTATCTGATGTACGGCTTGCCATTATGTAATCGTCTTTTTTACTAGCGGTATTAAATATGCTGTGTATTACGTTTAAATCTCTATCGCTCAATCGCATTACTTCAGGGTAGCGTGGTTGATAGCTGTCTTCAATTTCTACAAAAACCGTTTCGTCTAAATTACTTTTGGTTTTGGTATTTATTAGTAAAGTGCCAGCAGCCATATCGCCCATTCGTTGAGCTTTTTTACCAAGGGCTACTAAAAAAATATCAGTTATAAAAATTAATGCCATTCCACCTAAAAAAATAAATACAAATGGTCCCCATACACTTGCATACTTCAATAAAATAACCAATACCACATCCGAAATCTTCAGCATCCACCGTATTAAGTATTGGCTAAAAGTAGCATTGCCACCTTCCTCATTAATCACTTTTATGTGCATTATCTTCTTGCCAAACGTTTGCCCATTCATCGTAGTTTCTGTTACCAAACTATAAAACGCTATAGGTATCATTAGCAGTAAAAAACTGCCATACCAGTTCCAGCCATCATCGTTACTGCTAATATCTCCATCTCTAAAAAAATGGTTTAATATTTTATTTGCTATAAAAAAATAGAGCAACAGAATAAACATATCTATAGCCCAAGCAAAAAGCCTTTTATGAAATTCAGCAATTTCAAACTCTAAATCAATATTAAGGTTGGTGGAAATTAATAACCTACTCATGGAACAATAAAAGTATAACACATTGCAATTGGTAACAAACTATTCTTTATTTTCAATAAAATTTTACAAATACTTTTGAGAGAGGCATTATTTATAAAGAAAAATAAAGACCGTTGGGAAAATATTAAAGATTTTCCAAGCACTAACCCCGATGAAATGGCAGTTGAGTTTACGCAACTTACTGATGACTTGGGTTATGCCAAAACTTTCTACCCACATAGCAAGGTTACACGATACCTAAATGCCGAAGCAGCCAAACGCTACATTAGCATTTATGCAAACCGTAAAGAAGAACGCAATCGAATTGTAACTTTTTTTAAGTACGATGTACCTGTGACTGTAGCTAAACACCAATGGGTTTTATTGTTTTGTTTTACAGTATTTGCAATATTCTTTAGTGTAGGTTTTTTCTCTGCTATGCACGATGAAAGCTTTGTGGTAGATATGCTAGGAAGCAGTTATGTACAAAAGACGGAGCAAAATATTGCTAATGGAAACCCATTTGGCATCTACCAAACGGGCAACAGTTTTTTAGTGTGGATGGGTATTATGGTAAACAACATCACCGTTGTATTTTCTTATTTTTTCGAAGGTGGTGTTTCAGCAGGTATTTTATCTACCAAAAGTTTGATAGTAGAAGGCATACGCCTCGGTGCATTTGAGTTCATGTTTTACAAACATGGGCTTACACAAATGAGTGTCCTCACCGTTTTACTTCATGGCATCTTAGAATTAAGTGCCATCATTATTGGTGCAGCAGCTGCCATTGTGTTAGGCAAAAGTTGGATATTTCCAGGCACAATTAAAAGGATAACAGCATTAAAACAAGGAGCAAAAGATGGTATTAAAATTCTCATTGCATTAGTACCCGTTTTAATAGTAGCTGCCTTTTTCGAAAGCTTTGTTACTAGGCATTACAAAATGCCGGTAGCACTAAGCCTTAGTATTTTAAGCACATCTATGTCGTTCATTGTTTGGTATTTTATTATCTACCCAATCAAATTAAAAAAAAGAATTAAACATACAGGTACATGGTTAAAATAGTAAAGAAATATTTTTTGTATGTAGTCGGCTGTATGGCTACTATTCAGCATCGTTGCGTCGCACCCTTCAACGCTTTGTCCTCCGTTCGGCTTTATGCTATCTACCTAACTAAACTGAGTCTTCTATAAAATTATGCAGCAAAAACAAAACTTAAAATATGTTTTTATACTGCTGCTATTTTGTGCAATAGCTAGTAATGCCTTTGCACAAAGCCAAACTGATACCATTAGTAATTACAACCAAGCAGCAACAGTTAACGCCACTACTACAGAATCAACCAATAGCACCAACGATGGCAATTTTGCAAAAAGAAATTATAGCGACACCCTCATCACCCGTCGTACCCTTCAGCCCAACCAATGGAATAACATCACCAGCGATGATAATTTTTGGTACTCGAATGGGGAAAAAAAACTTTCACCCAAAAAAGAAGAAAAGAAAGAAGTGATAAAAGAAAATAGTTTCTGGAAAGACTTAAGAATTTTTTTTAATAGTGAAACCTTTAGAGTAATTGCATGGATATTGATTATAGTTGGTTTTGCTGCCATAGTAGTTAGCTATCTCATTAGTAATGATATTATTTTCGTGAAATCAAAAGCAAGAAAGCTCAACAATCTTTCTACCGATGAGGAGGAAATTTCTGATAACATTTTTGAAATAGATTTTGAAACGCATATTGCTAAAGCTTTGGCTGCAAGTAATTATCGTTTGGCCATACGCCTTATGTTTTTACAAACCATCAAAACTATGAGCAACAAAAATATTATTCAGTACGCTGCCGATAAAACCAATTTCGATTACCTCATGCAGCTATCTGGAACAAAATACTTTTCATTATTTTCCAAATCAAGTCTTAACTATGAATATACTTGGTATGGCAATTTTGAAGTAAATGAGCAGCAATTTGCTACTATAAAAAATAATATTTACCAACTCAACCAATCCATCAGCAATTAATTTTTTTTGAAAAAAGCATTACCATATATTTTTATTGGTTTAGTTGTAGTAGGTGCAGCTATCTTAATTTTTGTGCGTAAAAAACAAGACCGATTTTTTGATAAAACAGTAACCTTAAAACGCAGTGATAAAATTCCGTACGGCACTTTTATTACCTACCAAATGCTGCCAGTTATCTTTAGCCAAGCTACTATTACAAATAACAAAAAAGCACCCAATGATTGGTATGATGCCGATTCGGCCAAACTAAGTAATCAACTTTTCTTTTTGATAAGCAAACGTTTTAACCCCGATAGAATAGAACTAGATTACCTACGCAGCTTTGTAGAAAAAGGCAACATTGTTTTTATTTGTACCAACACCATGAACGAAGCTGCTCAAAAATATTTTGGACTCGATGACTACAGCAAAGACAATTACTACAACGATTATAGCAATCATTTCGACTCTGTTTATACCTACTTATCAAAACCACCTTTTCACGATTCATTAAAATATTTTAATGCTGGTTTTACATTCAATAAAAATTTCAAAAACATAGACACCAGCCGTTACACAGTTTTAGGTAGAGACAATTATTACCAACCCAATCTCATCAAAATATCAGCATTGAAAGGCAGTTTTTATTTGCATAGCGATCCCTTTTTGTTTGCCAATTATTTTCTCCTTCAAAAAAACAATAAAACTTATTTTGAAAATGTATTGTCTTGCATACCAGCTACTACAAAAAAAATTATATGGGATGAATATTATGTAAACAAACAGGAAGAACAGCAAGAAAAAGATTCATCTCCATGGCGTGTACTATTTAGTTACGAGGCCTTTAAATGGGCTTTTTGGTTGCTTATTATTTTGCTAGCATTATTTACTGTACTCAATAGTAAAAGACCTCAACGCATCATTCCTGTTTTTAACAAACCAAAAAACGAT
>JAYVRD010000170.1:0-6691 GCA_043776595.1 Chitinophagaceae bacterium
GACCATATACAACTTCTTTAAAAACTTTAATACTCAAAAAGGAAGACTAATGACAACGTTGAATTTTAAATTCGGAATTATTAAAGCATTTTAGTATATCTGCAAAAAATAAAAAATAAATTTGATAAAACTAAAATTATTAGTATTTTGCAGCTAAATCAGTTAGTTTATGAGTAATGCAGGAAAAAATCTACGCTATCTACGCAAGCTGCGTGGTTGGACACAAGAAGAATGTGCTACCAAGTTAAAAGTAAAACGTTCGTTAGTGGGTGCTTACGAAGAAGAACGAGCAGAACCCAAGTTAGAAGTGCTGGAAATTTTGTGCAGCATTTTTAAGCTTACTTTAGAAGATTTGCTGTTTAGCGATTTGTCCGAAGCCAAAAGCATTTCTTCCAACTACTTAGAGCAAAGGCGTAAACAAAAAATGATTGCCGAGAGTAACAGTATTCAGTTTGTGCCTATAAAAGCAGCAGCAGGTTACCTAAATGGCTATGCCGATCCTGACTTTTTAGACGAGCTGAATACATTTACCCTGCCAATGTTAGCTCCTGGGCAGTACAGAGCCTTTGAAATTGTAGGCGATAGTATGCTGCCTACGCCAAGTGGTAGCGTAATTGTAGGCGAAAAAGTAGATGCTTTAGACGATGTAAAAAATAGCAATACCTATGTGGTGCTTAGTAAAAACGATGGTATTGTATACAAACGAGTTTTAAAAAATAGCAAAACCAAAAACAAATACACCCTAGTAAGTGATAATCCAGTATACGAACCCTACAATGTAAATGCAGAAGAGGTACTAGAAGTTTGGAAAGCAGTATACATTCTACAAAAAGCTAGTTTGGTACAACGTTGGGATGTAAACCAACTGGCAGGCATGGTAAACAATTTGCAAGAGCAAGTAAGCAGTTTAAAAAAGAAGTTAAACTAAAATATTTTGGGTTAGTTAGTATAAGGCTGCTGTTTCTACAGCAGCTTTTTTTGTTAAAATATAAAACAATTCCTACTCATAAGGTTATTTTTTAGCCTTATGAGTATACCAAAGCAGCAGCATCATCCGTTTAAACATCTTGAAAACAATTAAGATAGACTTAAAAAATAAAGGATGGCACGAAATTGGCAAAATCAGTTTCAATCTCAAAAACTAAAATCATAACTTTACCTCTTAAAATTAAAAATGAACATGAAAAAGTTTACACTTATTGCAGCCGTTTTATTCATGGCTTTTGCCGCTAAAGCTCAGGATGTAGCATCATCAGCAACAAGTGCTGTTGCAGAAAAAAAAGTAATGGATATAAAAGATGTTGTTGAGTTTAAAAATGCCGATTATGACTTTGGGAAAATACCTTACGGTAAAGCTACTGAGTACGAATTAGATATGAAAAACATAAGCAAAGACACTTTAAGAATTGAAAATGTACAGGTAGGTTGCGGTTGCACTACACCAAAATGGCAGCCTGGTCCATATAAAGCTGGCGAAAATTTTAAAATTATGCTAGGCTTCAATGGCTATACAAAAGGTGCTTTCCAAAAATCAGTTACTTTATTTTTTAGTGGTGGCTTGAGCAAGTCTATTACTTTCAAAGGCGAAACTTTCGAAGTTCCTGAAACTCCAGCACCAGCTAATGCACCTATTCAAAAAATGAAAGAAGCCACTGGTAATTAATAATAAAAGAAGTATGAAAAAAATTATTGTAGCATTAGGTATTTGTTTATTGTTATTGGTAGTGGGCGTACAAGCACAAACTGCTGCTGATATAAAGTTTAAAGAGACCAAACACGTTTTTGGTAAAATTGAACAAGGCAAACCGCAGACTTATATTTTTACTTTTAAGAACAATTCAAAGGCGAAACCTTTGATTATAGAAAATGCAACTGCAGAATGCGGCTGCACCACGCCAGATTATCCTAAAATGCCGGTAGCAAAGGGCAAAAGTGGTAAGGTAAGCGTTACTTATAATGCAGCTAGTCCAGGGGCTTTTAGTAAAAAGGTAACTGTAAAATTTGCTAAAGTAGCCGAACCCATCATATTGGTTATTGAAGGTGATGTAATAGAAAAGAAAGGAGCAACACCAGCATCTAGTAAAGAATAATTCTTTAATTAGAAAATAATACAACCGTCTTAAAGTTTTTAAGGCGGTTTTTTTGTGGCTCATAAAAGTTTCTATTGCTGAAAGGTGCTACGCAACTGAAATTCAATACCACTATAAAAGATTGCTACATAAAATCTCTACTATCAACTTCGCTTCTGTAACCAACAATAAAATCTTGTATGTAGTGCTATATAGCTTTTATCATATAATAAATCGATGCAGACAAAATGAATAAGCGAAGATTACAGAATATGGACAAATAATTATACAAACTTATCTATCTCGTTACATAAAATCGCAGAGTCCCTAGAGTAGACTCTGCGAGGAAGAAATTACAAAAAGCCGAAGATAACTTCCGTCCGCCCGTATTTTGGCAAACCCCCTGTTGTGTGTAGTGCTTCTTCTCGGTCTGCATATAATGTGGGCAGCGTCGCAACTTAGAGTGTTTGCAGTGTGTAGGCAAAGCAAGGCTCTTTTGCAAGGTTGGCTTCTGTGTGTCGGATTTGTGTGCCTTGCAAATGTGCCTTGCTTGTGTTTAGCCATTTAGAGTTTTACACCTTTTACTCTTAAATTAGTTTGAGTTGTCAAAGAAAGGAAGGCGTTAAATTATTCCTTTAAGATGGTTGTATTGTTTTGTCTCTAAAACCTCAGCAACTTCATTTTTAGGAAACACTTTTAGAAACTCAATCATGGCTAATTTAAGTTTTGGTAATTCGATTTTAGCTACGTTAAAAACAATATCCTCGTCAACACCTCTATAATCGTGGGCTAAAACATTTCTCATATCGGATATGTTTTGCCATTCAATATTTGGTTCAGATTGCAATAATTGTTTGTCAATCTTTTTTACTTCTTCACCAATTGCAATAAGCAAAGTTATGCTGGCATTAAAATATACTTGCTCGTCTGCCTCTAAAAATTCTAATGCTGTTGTAAACTTTTGAGAATAATGCATTGCCTTTTCTGCTGCTGCAATGGCTGAAACAATGTATAGTAAGTTTTTATAGTTATACATATATCACATCATTTTTTGCTCTTATCCAAATCACTTCGTTCATCTTTCTTTTATTTACCAAATCAATTTTTAAGTGTGTTATTGCAGTAAGGTCTCGTTGCAACCCCAAATAATTATGCAGGTCTAAAAAAGTGTCTGGTAAGGTTTCGTACACTATGTCTAAATCGCTATTGGCTGTTTCTTCGCCACGACTGTATGAACCAAAAACACCTAAAGAAACTAAAGGATACTTTGCTTTGAGTGTTGGTAGGTTGTCGTGTAGTGTTTTTATTATTGAGTTCATCTTGTTATTATTAAAGGTGTAAATTAATTATTTACTATGAGATAAACGATTTTGTACTTTCTAAAACAAAATCATAATTTAAAGTTTCAAAGCTTCCATCTGTTTTGAATTTTTCAAATGGATTAATGTCTGATAAAATTACAATTTTACAAAAAGTTGATTGTTATTCCGACCGCCCCACTTTTGTCAAACCCAATGTTATCTGTAGTCTACGTCTGTTTATCAATAGTCCACATTTCTTTTGGCTCAGGGTTTTCAATTTTGATATATTCTTTTACTTTTTCCTCCAATTGTTCAATAGTCGTGTAAATGCCTTTGTGTGTGTTGTCAAATAGCGATGTGTAAAAATCTCTTAGTGTTTTGAATTTATCTTCTGTTTTAAATTCTTTTGAATTTAAAATTGTGTATGCAGTAAAAGGTTTGTCACTTTTTATTTCTTCATTAAAATAGAATTTTTCAAAATACGGCACTTGCACAATTGCAACAGAATTAGTTTTGCTTTTTAATACTTGCTCTAATATTTTTCCATTAATAGTCCACATTGCATTAGCAGCCCATTTCTCTTTACGTTTTGATTTTGGACTGTCGCTGTCGTGAATTGCAAAATAAGAAATTCCAAAATGATTTAGGATTTTTGCAAAAAGAGGAATATTCGCTTTACCAAAACAGCTTACAATGTGAATTTTATCTTTATGTTCTGTTTCTTGAAGAAGTGTCGAATAAATAAGTTGTTCTGTTTCTCCTTCAACAAGTAAAACTTTGTCTGCAAAGAAAAACTCATTAACCATAGGATTGCAAGCTCTAATCATCGACAAGGCTGTTTTTTCATCATCTTCAAATGATATTTTATCTGTTGAAATTGTTTTTGTATTCCATTTGTAATCTTTCTCAACTCTTATAATTGTTGTATGTGGTTTGGAAACATCTATGAATATTGGTGAATGAGTACTCGTCATTACTTGCCAGTTAACAAGTTCAGATAATTTATAAACTGCTTCTCTTGCAGCTCTTATTGTTGGTGGATGTAAAAATGATTCAGGTTCGTCTATTAATAAAATTCTTGGCTTATCAACTTCGATTTTTTTTGTGCCTTTTTTCATTCTACCTAATTCTGCAAGTGCAGAAATTGCAGCCCATAAAAATGAACGTTGTATACCAGCACCTTGATGGGAAAGTGGCAGAGAATCTTTAGCTGCTTCTTTAATTCGTATATGAGAAGCATTTGCAATAATTTTTTCTACTTCAACCTTTCCTAATGCTGGTTGAAATTCAGCTGTATAGTTTGGAAAAATATCCCTGAGTTTATCTGAAATACTATTTGTTGCTTCTTTTAATTGTCCATCAATTTCGTTTGCAAAATCGGTAGTTAATTTTTCTAATTGTGCTAACAAGTCTGCTACTTTTGATTTGTCTTTTTTAAGAGTATCTTTAATAGTAACAGTTAAAATTTCTGTTATTGCAATTTCAATTTTCTCTGGGGTGTCAGTAGGTTTTATTCTTAATGGAAATGGGATTCTACTTGCTAAAAGTGAATCAAAACCACCAGAGCCTCCTTTTTCAAAAAGGTCAGTTTCTGAATTGTAAGTGTATTTATCCCCTTCAAATTTATCCCCCTTTTTTGATGCGTCAGACCAAGAATACATAACCTTAATACATTCTCCATAAGTACCATCTGTATAGACACATTTTTTTCCAACTGTTTTTATGTCTTCTGCAGAAATATCTGTAAAGAAACCAGTTATTTCAATTGGTATACTCGTGTTTTCATTAAAGAAGTTTGAAATTTTTAGTTCTCCACCAGCAGAAGCAAAAGCTTGATAAGCGTCTAAAATAGTTGATTTACCAGTATTATTTTGTCCTATTAAAACAACAATATTGTCAATTTTTATTTCACAGCCTGTACTGTCAAAGCAACCAAAATTTTTAATTGTAAGTCCAGATAGTTTCATTGTAATTATTATGGTGTGTCAAAAAATTGCCACCAACTCAAAAATATACGAAGGTTTTCACTCTTTCAAACTTGCGTATATTTTTTTAATCGTATTATTTTCAAGTATTTAAAAAAATATTCGCAAGTGGTTTGAGTTTCGGCTATACAACTTATAATTTTAGAATTTCATAGCCAAACCTACGCTACAATAAAAGCCCAATATTTATCTCCAGCCAAACATGTGCGACGCCACCGCTGTTTCATTGAAAAACTATTGCTGGCTACATAAAAATTAAAAACTAAACCCACCTATTTTTAATGGCCATTTTGATAGCATCGGTTTTAGAAGTAACATGCAATTTTTCGTACACTTTGGTAATGTGATTACGAACAGTAAACGGGCTTATAAATAATTTAGTAGCAATGTGTTTGTAATCTAAACCATCTACTAAGCCTTTTAAAATTTCCATTTCTCTTTCAGATAAGTTAGTGGAAGCTATGCTGTTTTGATTTTTATTTACAAGTAGGTCTAATGTTTTTCTTGCGATACGAGGGCTCATGGGTGCACCTTGATATTCCATTACTTCAATAATTGCGTTTAATATAACTTGGGGTTGTTCTTCTTTTAATAAATAACCATCGGCACCAGCTTTGATGGCTTCAAAAAGTTTATCATCATCATCAAAAACAGTAAGCATAATGTATTTAATAGATTCATATAAAATACTACAAATTTTTACTGTTTCTATGCCATTCATTAAGGGCATATCAATATCCATAAGTACCAGTTGAGGATACTGCTCTGGCGTTATTTTTTTTAATTGCTCCAAAAAATCTTCACCATTTCTTGCTTTTAAAATAACACTTACTTGTTGTGTTGCGGTTAATTCTTCTTCTAAAGAACTAATAATTTGATAACTATCATCTACTATGGCGATGGAATAAGGCATAATGGTAAAAGTAAGTGGAACAAGTTGCAAAGTCAATAGTGCATTTGCTCTATTGCTTTATTCTTTGGCTATGATGATGGTAGTGCCTTTATCAGGTTGAGTTGAAAGTAGTAATGTGCAATTAATTTCTCTTGCTCTATATCTCATGTTTTCTAAACCATAATGCAAGCGTGTGTCGATATTGTTTTTATCAAACCCAATTCCATTATCAGTAACGGTAATACTGTAAAGTTTTTTGGTTGACTGTATAGAAATAGTTAGTAAAGAAGCATTGGCATACTTTAAAGCATTAGTAATGGCTTCTTGACAGATTCTAAACAAATTCAATGCTTCGGCAGGGCCTAAATACAAGGTTTCGTTTTGCACATTATCTATAAATTCATATTGAGTTGTTGTGTTTAATTCGGATTGTTTTTGAGCAAA
>JAYVRD010000171.1:0-6656 GCA_043776595.1 Chitinophagaceae bacterium
GATGTGAATGTTGCCCCTAATGTTGCAGGTTATGTAACACCTCCAAAAGATTTTTACGATATAAGCACACAGGATTTGAATCTGCTAGAGGACTACATGACATTTACTATTTGGGGTACACATAAAAAGCAACAACCACAAGCTGCTGGAGGTAACAACCAACCTGTAACAGCCACGCAAGCTTTTATAGATGTGCAACCTGTTAATGATAGGCTTGCTACCATTTCAGAAATGGCAGAGCGTAGGCATAAGTTTATTATTGATTTAATCATTACCCTTTTAATAAATAAATCTTACAAGGGTGCTTCTATCAATTATGGTAGAAGATATTTAATTGAAAGCCCCGATGCTATTTGGGAAAAGTATAGTAATGCAAGAGTTAAAGGAGCACCAATAAAAGTTTTGAATGACTTTTTAATAGATTTTATTGAAGCAAAATATAATGGCGACGCCATTAACATGCACATTCAACTAAAGCTTATAAATATTGAACCATTTGTGCATTATTCAATTACCCAAGCCTCAACCTTTACTTATGCAGCACCAGAAGATTTACAAGCCAAAACTTACTTTGGGGAATGGCTTACCACTATCAACAGTGGCTTATTGCTTACACAAAATGTAGAGGAATTGAGGCAATCGTTAACAACTTATGTAAGTACAAAATCATTTCCAGAACCACAGGCAAAAACCTTAGTATGATAATAAACCTTGATATACCCTTCGATTTTTATCAGGTTGTTTATATAATACATGATGTTGAGCAAAGACCATTCATGGTAATAGGAGCAAAAGTTTGTGCAGATGGTGGATTATTGATTGAGTTACAATCTGGAGGGGTGATAAGTTTTCATTACGTTGGTGAAATATCAGTTACAAAAAACGTTTTACTATCTACTACTAATTAGTCTTTTTTTCACTTAAAACAAAATACACATGAATCATTTAAGAAAAGAAGCTGCTATCAACAAGTACAAAGCAGCATTTACAGGAGGTGCAACTAGAGAAGAATTGTACAACCTACTTGGGCAGGATGAAAAGACTTATTCTGTTGAAGAAATTAACGAAATCGTTGATGCCATTATTGGTGAGCAAGGAAATGGAGTAGCAAACCCACCACCATTTGCGACGCCACATTACGAGGAATGGCATGTGCAAGTAAAGAACGGTAAGTATGAGAAGCTAAAATTGCTAAGAGCCAAAGTCATCATTTCAGAGAGAGAAGCTGAAATTTTAAATGATGGTGTGTTGAATGGCTCAAACAATTACGCCTCCATGTACTTCTCACCAGAGTAAAATTTACCGCTTCATTTTATTAAACAATTTAATTAAAGATTATGCAACCATTTTTAGAGCTTCCACAAATTATAGTAAACAATAATGAACAAACAAAGGAAGTTCTTAACCGTATTCAACCTTCTGAAATTGCTCAATACTATGAAGGGTTTTTTCTTGGTACTATAGTAGTGCTTAAAAGTGGTGCAAGTTTTACTACTCTATATACTGTAAGCCAATTAGATACTATACTAGAGGAATTTGATAAGAAAATAAAAACGCAATCTAATAAGTTTGGAATATTAAAAATAAAACTCGAATGATAGCTATAGAATTTTCACAACAAAAACATATTTTGGCTAAAGATCAGCCTCTAAATATATCAACGGTAAATCCATTCGAGTAAAAACCAATTTTCATTCACAAAAAATATTTTTATGGCACTTAAAAAAGAAACCATTGCCGAACTGGCAAAACGTATTGGCTTAAAATCCGACGAATTAGAAACAGCTATCAAAGCAGAAGGGGAAGTTGATATTTCCATTGATGCCGAAATAACTGTTTTAGATAAAACCGAGTTGCAAACATTGAAAAACAATGAATACAACAATGGCAAAGCTAATGGTGTAGAGATGGCTGTAAAAACTACTAAAGAAAAACTTGGTTTAGATTTTACAGGAAAAACAGTTGATGGCTTAGTAGAAGCTGCTAGTAAAAAAGCCTTAGCCGATGCAAAGCTTGAACCCAATGAGCAAGTAAAAGAATTGCAAACCAAGTTGCAAACAGTACAAACTACTGCCACTGAGTATGAAACAAAATTGCAAGCTAAAGAAAACGAATTATCTTCTTTGCACATCAATTTTGAATTGGGTTCACACATCCCATCATTAGGAGATAATGGTCCATCTTTAGGCAATCAAGAAATCATCGGCCTTATGAAATCTAATGGCTATGAGTTTAAGAAAAACGATAAAGGTGTGCTTGTAGCTACAAAAGCAGGGGTGGAAGTAGTAGATAAACTTTCTAATGCTGTACCTTTAAAAGATGTGATTACTGGTTTTATGACTGAAAAGAAATTATTGCAACCAGAACAACAAAATGGAGGTCGTGGAGGTGGTAATGCTGGACCTAGTAATGGAGCAAAACTATCAGATATTAAAGCCACATTTAAAGCTTCTGGTAAAAGCGAATTAGGTGAAGAGTTTAAAGCTGCAGTTGCCGATGCTGTAAAAGCAAATCCTGATTTTGACATGAATAATTAGTAATCATTTTAGTTACATAGTAAAGGGTTCGTTTATCGAACCCTTTTTTATTTTGGTAGTTTAAAATAATTCTTCTATAAATTTGTATGCAGTTCAAGGTGCTGAACGCAGGAATAAACAAATAGGTTTCAAGGTGCTGAAACCGTGGTATTCTCCTCAAGGTGCTGAGGTCTTAATCCTTCTCAAGACCGTTTACAATGGCAAATTTTGATGTTAGCAACTTACTCACAGCCCAAACTATGGTTAGTGATAAGTACAAAAATCCCGAAATGCGGATGAAGCCTGCACCTGCATTTACACTTTTAACAGGCAACGAAAATTTTCTTGTGGTAGCTGCCGAAACCCTTAAAACAAGGGATGATCGTGCAATTGAAGCTAACTTGCTATCACGTACCAAAAGAGCTTCTGGTACAGCACGTACTCACAATCACACTGGTACGATTGACGATAGCCAAAAAGTGGCTTTAACTTGGACTTCAAAGACTGATAAGTTTACCATCAGCCTAAAGCTTTTAGACAAGTCATTATTTGATTTCAACACCGTTTTAGCCAACAAATTTGAGCAAGCTGCTATGAATATCCTTGAGGATAAAGAGACAGAAGCTATTGCTTATCTAAGGGCTCAACGTGCCACACAGCAACCAAATTTAAAAGGTGCTGCTTTTAATGCTGGTACAGGTGCTATTGAAATAGCTAAAGACCAAGAAAAGAAGTTTTTCCAAGTCCTTAAATCAGTAATGACTCAAAACATGTTTGGCGGTAGCCAAATAGACGTTATTGGTGATAGCTTATTGATGGTTAAAGCTGAGTTCTTAGCTGCACAAGGTGCAAGTACAGCCACAAACTATGGATATCAATTTGGCAATCTTAGAATTGCTGAAAGTATTGAATTGGACGATGCAAATTATAGCGAAGGTATGGCTATGATTATGCCTACCGGCACAGCTTGTGCTTTAAACTGGATACCTAAGCAAAATAGAACTGGTTGGGGCGATTTTAATACCAACGTTGGTGGCTATGGCACATTCAATTTTCTTGGTTACACATTTGCCTTACATGGTTATGCTACTAGAGCTGATACTAGCACTACCAATGGCGATAAGCAAGATGTAGTAATGGAGTTTGAATTGTCGCTAGATACTAGCTACAACAAAGCTCCATTAAGCTATACAACTGGTAGAACTGATTCAGTTATTCTTGAAGTAGCACAGTTAAGCTAGTTGGTTGCTTTTATTATCCATTATCCGAACATTAGACACATTATTCATCATTAAAATTTCGTAAATGAAAACGCTTTTAATAGCCATCATTTTATCGTTTACCATGGTTACACAGGTTGAGGCTCAAAATGCAACGACAGCTCCAACAGTAGCAGGTGATACGGTAATAACAAGTTCCTCAAAAGACACTGTTGTAAAAGTTATTCGAGCTACTGCTGGCTACCAAACATTTTCCATTCAAACCGTTGCTACCAAAATAAGTGGTACGGTTAGTGGCAAGGTTTATCTGTCTGGTAGCTTAGATGGTGTTAACTATCAAGTAACTGACAGCTCTGCAGCTTTAGCCAATCAAACTACCAATTCAGTATTTTTTATTAAGGAATACACACCTTATCCTTACTACAAAATAGAGGCACGAACGGCAGACGGTTCAAATTCCACTCAATCGGTAGCTTACAAATTTTTATATCTATTTCGACGGTATGCAACCAATAATTAATATTTAAACAAAACCTCTTTAATGGCTTTAGAAACAAAATATAGTAACGGATTTGATGTAAGTGTTGTGCTGCCAGCATTAAGCAAAAGGCTTGGTTTTAGGCAAACTACCGGCTCTGGTCATCCAGTAATAAACGATGACAACAAAGCTTCTGCATCTGGTAGATACTACGATAGCTTTCATACACTGTGCAATGCTTACAACATAAAGCAAACACAGTACAATGCAACTATTACCGATGCAGACTTGAATACGTTACTTACAAACATGGTTCAAGATGTTGCATTACGTGCACTCAATGGCGTGTTTAACATTTCTGAATTTATTGAAGAGGTTTTGTTATTTGATAGGATTACTGGAACTGAAAAACAACTTACCAATAGCGGCTTTGCTGGCTATGTTATTGATTTAGCAAAAACTACTAATATTTCAACAGCAATTAATAGTTTGTCTTTGTATTTTTCTAATGCTGCAACTTTCAACATTTATTTGTTTAAAGAAGGAGTAAGAGAAAACATTTGGAGCAAACAAATTGACGTTCAAGCTAGCACAGAATCCAATATTGATATAAATGTAGTGTTGCAATATCTGAGCAAAGAAGGTAGTGGCAAAAGGTTTTACTTAGGCTACTTTGCTACCGATTTACCAACAGGTTGTAAAGCCATACAACCCAGTATTTGTTTTAATGAATCTATTTGTTTTAATGCCCAACCATTTGTTTCCAAAAAATTTATAGGTGAGTTAAATTTTGATAGAACCCAACTAAATTACTTGGTTGAGTCGCCAGGCTTTAATATGGTGATGAGTTCCTTTAGAGATCATACCCAAAAAATAGTAAAAAGCCCTTTTTTGTTTGATGAATTGATGGGTTTGCAAATGGCTGCTCAAGTAATAGAACAAATAATTCACAGCTTAAGAAGTAATGGTACTGAAAGAGGGTTAAAAGAAGGGGTAGATAAACTAATGGTGTACATGGACTTAAAAGGTACTATACCTATTAGCGATGCTCCGTCAACTACTGGTATAGCAAAGCAAATAGAAAGAGAGTTGGTAAGGTTGCAGAAATCATTCAATCCTAAGTACAAAGCACAAATAGCATCGCTTATATGAGTTTAGTTTCAAAAACAAGTCCTGCAGGTGTAGATTATCACATTGACAAACTCCAAAAGTATTTATATCAAAAAATTACTGGTGCTTGGCAAGGTGTGGTTTACGAAAGTTATCCTCGCTGCTACAGAAACAAAAAGGAACAAGGCTATGTAGCAGAAGTTTTTAAAGGCAACAATGAGTATAGCGATTTACTATGGGATGATACAAAAGATGTCGTTTCTTTTTTTGGATTGGGAGAAGACATTACAATAGAATTATTTAACACTGTAGATGTTCACTTGATTTTCTTTCTAAATCTTGAGAAGGTAAAGCCAGATGCAGCCTTTAGAAAAGATGAAGAAGTGAGGCAAGAAATACAAGCATTTTTAGGCAAGGCAATCTTCAATTTTCAGTTAACAGATATTGAATTGTATTTTGATAATGTACTGAAAGAATACAACGGTACACGCAAAAGCAACTTTGCTGTTATTGCCGATATGCATCCATTATATGCTCTAAGGTTCAACTTCAGTTTGCAGTACAATCCAGCACAAAATTGTTAAACTCATTAAATCATTTTTACAATGGCACTTTCATTATGTGGTACTTCTGTAGCTAACACTGGCGAATTACAGTGTGATAAATCCAGAGGGATACTCAAAAAATTATTAATATTCAATGGAACTATTGGTTCTGCTGATTATGTCGATGGCATAACGTTTATGACTAAGCTAATTGCAAACAGTAAGCTTTCAAAAGACAATGCTAACAAAATTTTCCCTATTAACGAAGCCCAAGACGTTGCTGATAGCAGTGAAGCAAACAAAGAAGGTTCTTTAGGCTTAGGCTTCAAAACAGTTTTGCTAGAAGGCAAACCAGCTTATACTGTAAAAATTTTTGCAGGGGCTGATCTTTTAAAAAGGTTAAGAACCTTCAACAATCAAACAGTGAGAGTTTTGGAGTTTGATGCTAATGGTAATGTTTGGGGCACCAAAAGCGGTACTAATTTCAAAGGTTTTCAAGCGAAATTGTTTTTTACTGGTAACAAATTAGCTACTGGTCAAAATGTGGAGCAAGGTGTTGTTACGTTTACCATGTCTATTCTAAGCACATCAGAATATTTTGATAATGCTTATTGGATGGACACTGATGGAAATCTTGAAGACATTGTGGGTCTTATTGATGTGCCTTTAAGCAAGATTTCCAATATTAGCAATGTGTATAAAGTTGGTATCAAAGTTTTAGGTAGCAATTTGCAAGAACCCTACAATATTTACGATGAGTATGGTACTGCAATAGCAGGAGCTTCTG
>JAYVRD010000172.1:0-6634 GCA_043776595.1 Chitinophagaceae bacterium
ACCATATACAACTTCTTTAAAAACTTTAATACTCAAAAAGGAAGACTAATGACAACGTTGAATTTTAAATTCGGAATTATTAAAGCATTTTAGTATAAATTACTGCATTTCTCCGTCTAAAATTCTCTTGCCTTCTGCTTTTAGGGATACATCGTCGTAAGTTCTATTGGGGAGTTTTATTAGCTTATTTAGCACATCAATGGCTTTGGCTGGCTTATTATCTTGCTTATAGGCTTTTGCTAAATCGAGGTAGTTAAGTACGAAATATTGGTCAATAGCCTTGCATTTTTCCAAGAATTCAATGGCTTTTTCTATTGTAGCAGTAGGCAAGCCACCATAAAACGCTTTAACAGCCAATTTTTTAAATCCAGAAAGATTGAGCATTTCTAAATGCCATTTACCTAGAGTATAATTGGCTTTGGCATGATTGGGATTAAGGTTCAACGCTTTATCGGCATATACTTTAATATCTCGTACAAATGCTACCACTTTTTTATTTTCGGTTTCTATTTCAGTCATTTTTCCACTTGCCATAGCCATTGCATAATAGGCATCTGCATTATTAGAGTCTGTTAATATAGCTTTTTGGGCAAAGGAATAAGCAGATTCATAATTTGCTTTTTTAGCTTTTTTATCAGTCTGTCGTCCACCAATGGTAGCATTTAATTCTGCACTCCGAACAAGGGCTTTTAGGTTTGTAGGCTGTAAAGCAAGTATTTGCTGATACTTAGCCAATGCCTCTACCTCTTTTAGTTGAATGTCTAAATTTTGAGCTTCTTTACTCAAAATTATTACATCTTGAGAATAAGCACTAGAAGCTTTTATGAGTAGTAGTAAAAGAGCAATTGAGAATATTTTTTTCATTTAGGTCTTTTTAATTAAAGATATCTTTTACTAAACAGTATATTTCTATTTTACTGGCTAATTTTTATCGTTCTAACACATAACTCACTCCAACATTTCCATGAAAATTTGCAACTGGTGGGTTCTTTTTTGTAATGGAAACAGATACTTTTTGTGCCAAAGCAAAATTAATTAATATGTTTTTACACAAATCTTGAGCAATCGTTTCTAACAAATGGGTTGGTGAAGCCATTCTTTGCTTTACCAAATTATATACCAAAACGTAATTAATGGTTTGGTTAATATTGTTAATCGCTTCGGTAATGGGCAAATGTTCTATATCAATATTTAGCACGAATTCATTACCCAATATCCGCTCCTGCTGATACAGACCATGATAGGCGTGAAAGATTAAATTATGCAAATGGATGATGAGCATTTCAGGCAATTAGCATTTAGTAATTAGGAGTAAGTAAAGTAAAGTAAAATAGAATGTGCACTGCGACACTAATTCCCAGTTCCAAATTACATTATCAATGGTTTCCCTTCGCAGCTAAATAACGCTCTGCATCCAAAGCAGCCATACAACCACTGCCAGCAGCTGTAACAGCTTGGCGGTAAATTTTATCTTGTACATCGCCAGATGCAAAAACGCCTTCCAAGTTTGTTTTTGAGGTTCCTGGTATGGTTTTTATGTAGCCAGTTTCATCCATATCTAGAAAATCTTTAAAAATGCCACTGTTGGGCGTATGCCCAATGGCTACAAAAAATCCACTTATGGGCACTTCGGTTTTTTCGCCAGTTTCCGTATTATGAATACGAACGGCTTCTGTTTTCTTTTCGCCTAAAATTTCGTCAGCTACACTATTCCAGTACATTTTTATATTGGGAGTAGCTAAAACTCTGTCTTGCATTACCTTACTTGCCCTCATTTCATGCCTACGTACAATCATATGTACCGTGGTGCAAAGTTTAGCTAAGTACAAAGCTTCTTCGGCAGCCGTATCTCCTGCACCCACAATAGCTACTTCTTTTCCTTTAAAAAAGAAACCATCGCATACTGCACATGCACTTACACCAAAACCGTTAAGGCGTTGTTCACTTTCTAAACCCAACCATTTGGCACTTGCCCCTGTAGAAATAATAATGGCATCAGCTTCAATCCATTTTTCTTCATCTATTTCTACTTTATAGGGTTGTGTACCAAAATCTACTTTAGTTGCTAATCCATAACGAATGTCAGCTCCCATCCTACTGGCTTGTTTTTCAAAGTTTATCATCATTTCTGGTCCTTGAATACCATCAGGGTAGCCTGGGTAATTTTCTACCTCTGTTGTAATGGTTAACTGCCCACCTGGTTGAATACCTTGATACAAAACTGGCTTTATTCCAGCCCTTGCAGCATAAATGGCTGCTGTATATCCTGCTGGACCACTACCTATAATTAAAAGCTGCACTTTTTCTGATACTATATTTTCCATAATGCAAAATTGAAGTCATTGTTGCTATTATAGTCGTTTTGTTTTCCACAAACTTATTGTTACAAATATCATTGCACAAAAGGACATTGAGAAAAATCAAAAATCAATAAAAGTTGACTCAGAAGTGGATATTTTGAATAAAAAAATTGATGAAACCTCAAAAAAAATTGTTGCTATAACAAATCAACTTAAAGATTCTTATTGGGCTTTTATTATTGCAGCAGTTATATTCTTTCTTTTTCGCTACATCTTTTATGGAATAATTTGGAGTATTAAGACTTTAAAGCAACCTTAATAAAATGGACTTTGGCTGCATACAATATTAGGTTTGGCATTATTACGGCTTGATGAATATTGCTTCAACATTTGTTTGTTGTGCTTCAGTTCGGGCTTGACGTTATAAATTTGTCTTATAAATAAAACATCAGCAATATCACAACTATCAACTTTGGTTATCTACTAACGGAACTTCGATTTATCTACTATCAGTATTAATTTTTCGTTACCATACTATAAATCATAAAATTTTTTAAATCAATCTTTTCAACCAAGAATAGTAAATTCTCTGTTACGGTATGGTTATTGGCTAATATGAGTTACATTAAAACAAAACGATGAACAATCAAAAACAATTTGGCGTTTGGATGGATAACCACCAAGCTACAGTAGTAGGTAATGAAGTTGCAGAAAGTGAGGCTATTACAGTGCTATCTCATATAAAAGGGGAAATAATTTCCTCAAACTCTAATGAGAACAACAGTATTAACCACGAGAAAACGATACAAGCAAAATTTTTTAAAGAAATAGCTGCACATTTAACCAACGCTACTTTTGTACATATTACTGGTACTGGACAAGCCCAAGAACAATTTATTCATTTTTTGGCGAATACGCCACAATTTAAAAATTGCAAAACAGAAGAATCTACTTCTAATAAAATGAGTGATGAAAAACTGATTGAATATATTACAGGTAAGTTTTAAAGCCCATTTGAAGCAACAGCAAAAAATAAAATTGCTGTTGCTTTTTTGCTTTATAGTTGATATACATAAGAACAATTTTTTCGTTTGTTCAATATCTAAATAGCAACTCTTCCCCTATTTAGAGGCAATTCTCATTGCCCAATTGAAATACCATTGCCCAACCTAGCCCAGATGGCAGTGAAAAGCCTTTTTGGGCTTTACGAAACTTTGAAAAGTAGGATAATACAGCCCAAAAAGCTTGCAACGAACAGCTGGATACCAAATCCCAATTGAAATACTACAGCCAACGCTTCTAAAAAAAAAAATTATTGTTTGAGTATTACAGATTTCCAAAATTTTCACAACAACTTTAAACCTCAAACGTTTATCCAGTCTATACACAAACTTTTTGCATGAAACAATTCTTATTTATCTGCTTTGCAGCATTTAGCCTTTTAGCTTGTAAGAAAAATGATACCGGCACAGGTGGTACAACAACAGAGCCTTATTATTTTCCACCAACAGAAGCTACAAATGCTGGCGTTTGGGAGTCTAAAACTGCAGCTTCAATTGGGTGGGATGAAACCCAACTACAAGCAGCTTTTGATTATGCAGCTACCAAAAGTACTTATGGCTTAATCGTATTGCATCATGGCAAAATAGTAAAAGAACAATATTGGAACGGCTGGACAAAAGACAATCGTTACCCATTAAATAGTGCTGGCAAAAGCGTAGTAGCAACTTTGGCTGGCATTGCCCAACAAGATGGTATTTTAAATATCAACAACAAAACATCTCAATATTTAGGTAATGGCTGGACAAGTATGCCTTTGGCAAAAGAAAATTTAATTACCGTTAAGCACCAACTTACCATGACTACTGGTTTAGATGATAATGTACCTGATGATAATTGTACTACTCCTTCTTGCTTAATTTATAAAGCAGATGCTGGCACACGTTGGGCATATTACAACGCATCTTACAGGTTAATGCAAGATATTTTAGCTGTAGCAAGTGGAAAAACCTTCCCTCAATATTGCAAAGAAAAATTGAGCGATAAAATTGGTATGAACACCAACGCTTTTTGGTTAAGCTATATTTTTTACTTTACTACACGTGATTCTTCACGTTTTGGAAGTTTAATTTTAAGAAAAGGCGAATGGAATGGCACACAAATAATAACAGATCAACCTTATTTTACTGCTATGACCAATACTTCTCAAAACCTTAATTTAAGTTATGGTTATTTATGGTGGTTGAATGGTAAAGCCAGTTCTATGGCACCTAGTAGTCAGGTTGTTTTTCCAATATCGCTGGCACCCAATGCACCAGCAGATATGTTTATGGCTTTGGGTAAGGATGATAAAAAAATATACGTAGTGCCTAGTTTAGATGTAGTTGTAGTAAGATTGGGCGATGCTGCTGGTGGTACAAGTTTATTAGGACCTAGTAGTTTTGATAATGACTTGTGGGGGAAATTTAAAACTGCCATGAAGTATTAATAATCCAACAATAGAAGTAAAGCCGTTTAAAAAAATATTTAAACGGCTTTTTATTTTCTTGCTATTAATTGCTTAACCTTGTTAACCACTAACTTATTGCTACATGAAAAAATTATTACTCAGTCTTTGTTTATTTTTTTTGTTGCACAATTGTTTTTCACAAACTACCAAAGGTTTTAAAATTGGTGTACAAATGTGGACATTTCACATCTCCCCTTTTTTTGATGCAGTGAAAAGAATTGATAGTGCAGGACTGCATTATGTAGAAATTTATCCAGGGCAAAAAATGGGAAATGGATTAACGCATACCATGGGACTCAACCTTACCAAAGAAGAAAGAGAGCAGGTAAAAAAAGTCTTAGCTGCAAAAAAAATAACCATTGCTGCTTATGGTGTAGTAGGCTGCGATAAAATAGAAGAATGGAAAGCTCAATTTGAGTTTTGCAAGAGCATGAACATACCTGTAATGACTGCAGAACCTTTGCCTGCACACTTGGATGAGGTAAATAAACTGGCTGGCGAATACAAGGTTAAAGTTGCTATTCATAATCATCCACAACCATCACATTATTGGCATCCAGATAGTGTGTTGGCTGCTATAAAAAACAGACCCAATATTGGTGCCTGTGCAGATATTGGTCATTGGGTACGCCATGGGTTAAATGTGGTTGAATGTTTACAAAAATTAAAAGGCAGGGTATGGGATGTACATTTTAAAGATGTAGCTGTTTATAATATAGTAGAAAGCCCAGATGTATTTTTAGGTACTGGCATTTGCAATATACCAGCAGTAATGAAGGAACTAAAACAACAAAATTTCAAGGGCTGTTTGTCTATTGAACATGAAGTAAACTGGACAACCAATGTGCAAGATGTAATTGTGAATAAAAAATACTATGAGCAGCAATTGAAGAAGATAAAGTAGTTACGAATTGGCGGATTTGCGAATTGGCTTAGCTGTTAATACTACGCTTCAATAAAAGTTCAATAGCAATTCATAGTTTAAAATGTGCGACGCAACCGAAGCTTAATATTTATTCTATAGCTGGCTCAAAAAACATACAGCATATCATTTACAGCATATCACTTACAACTAAAAACTTCTCTCATGTCTTCACGCAGAAAATTTATTAAACAACTAGGTGGCACTGTAAGCCTTCTTACAGCAGCATCACTTACCAGCCTTGCAGCCAAACAAGAAAATGAAACAAGAATTTTGCAGGCAGAAAAAAGCGTTTCATCTAATGATAATATTAATGTAGCTGTAATTGGTATGGGCATTATTGGATTTAGAAATGCCAAAACATTTTTAAAAATTGATGGCATAAAACTAGTGGCTTGCTGCGATTTGTATCAAGGCAGGCTTGACAGGTGCAAGGAACTTTTTGGCAAAGATATTTTTACTACAAAAGATTATAAAACCATCATTGATAGAAAAGATATTGATGCGGTAATTGTTTGCACCAGCGATAATTGGCACGATAGAATTAGTATAGATGCTATGCGTAAAGGCAAAGCTGTGTATTGCGAAAAACCAATGATTCATAAAATTAGCGAAGGGCTTGAAGTAATTAAAGTACAAAAAGAAACTGGTGCTGTAATGCAAGTGGGTAGCCAACGTGTTAGCAGCATTGCTTATGCCAAGGCAAAAGAATTATTAAAGGCTGGAGAAATTGGCGAACTGAATTGTGTAGAAGCATCGTTTGATAGGCAAAGTGCATTGGGTGCTTGGGAGTACACCATGCCTTTGGATGCCAACGAAAAAACAATAGATTGGAAACGATACAATAGTAAAAATGCTGCTGCTGCTTTTGATGCTAAGAAGTTTTTTTGGTGGCGTAACTAC
>JAYVRD010000173.1:0-6631 GCA_043776595.1 Chitinophagaceae bacterium
ATACCCTGTTTTGTTGACCAGCTTTATCCAACTGTTGCCTTTAACATGGTAAAGGTTTTAGAGAAGGTAGGCTGCACCGTACGCTACAATAAAAACCAAACTTGTTGTGGCCAGCCAGCTTTTAATGCAGGCTTTTGGGGCGAAGCAAAAGATGTTTGTAGTAAGTTTATCAATGATTTTAGTGGAGATGACTACATTATAGCACCCAGTGCTAGCTGTGTTGGGTTTGTGAGAAATTATTACACCAAATTGTTCGATAATTCATCTTTACACAATGACGTAAAAGCTTTGGCAGATAGAACGTTTGAATTCAGCGAATTTTTGGTTAAGGTAATGAACATAGAAGATGTTGGTGCTACTTTTGAAGGCAAAGCAACATACCATGATAGTTGTGCAGGTTTGCGTGAATGTAAAATAAAAGAAGAACCTAGAAAGCTACTAAGTAATGTAAGAGGATTGGAATTAACCGAGATGAATGATGTAGAAACCTGTTGTGGTTTTGGTGGCACATTTGCTGTAAAGTTTGAACCCATAAGCATAGCCATGGGTGACCAAAAAATAACTAACGCCACTGCTACTGGTGCAGATTATTTAATAAGTACCGATATGAGTTGCCTCATGCATATTGATGGATGTGGTAAATTTAAAAATGCCAACTTGCAAACAATACACTTAGCAGATGTTTTGGCAAGCGGATATTGAGAACATGAAAAATTTTATATTGTAGATAATAAGTTTTAATTCAATTCTTAATTTTAAATGTCCATTAGATGAACTACTGGCTTGTAAAAAGTGAACCCTTTAAATACAGTTGGGAACAATTTGAAAATGAAGGGCAAACCTTTTGGGATGGTGTACGTAATTACGCTGCACGCAATAACCTACAAGGCATGAAGAAAGGCGATTTAGTTTTGTGGTATCATAGCAACGAAGGGTTAGAAATTGTAGGTATAGCTAAAGTAATAAAAGAAGCTTATCAAGACCCAACCACAGAAGAAACTGCTTGGGTAGTGGTAAATTTAAAACCACATAAACGTTTAAAAAAACCTATATCCTTAGCCACTTTAAAAGCCGACCCACGTTTTGCAACCATGGATTTAGTACGCTTGGGTAGATTATCTGTAGGCACTGTAAAGCCAGAAGAATGGACATTAATTATGGAGTTAAGTGAAACAAAACCCTAGTCTGATATGACTACAATTTCTACAAGCCCAATAGATATTCATAGCTAAATAGGTGCGACGCCACCGCAGCATAATTTTTATTTAAAAGCTGGCTCAACAAAAAAATTCCTGTAAAATATCTTCAACTTTATTTTAACTTTTTACAAGAGGTTACTTTTAGGTGTTAGCAGTATTCATGTATGCAGGCCTGCAATTTTTAATTTCATCACAATTAAATTTCCTGCAAAAATGAAAAAGCAAATCGCTGCTGCAATTACTATTGTAGCCATCGTTCTCACATTATCTTCATGTTGGTTGTTTGGCAAAAAACAAAACAACGATGCCATTATTGGCAAGTGGACTATTGAAACCATTGCCGACAGTAGCATCAACAAAAAGCATGATTTAGTAACAGCACTCATCTTTACAATTCAAAAAGATTCGCTACCCCTGGGTGTGCATTTTGGTAACGACAGTATGTATCATTTCTACAATTCAAAACAAAATTTTGACAGTAGTAAATACTATTTAGCTGCCAATACTATTTTTATAAAGCAAGACACAGCCTTTCATCCTTTGATTATTAAGCAACAAACCGATAGCTCTTTGCAATTGTTTTTTGCAAAAGATAGTGTTTGGTACAATTTGAAAAAAGCAAAGTAGTTTTTTTAACCAGCGATAGTTTTTCATAGCAGCTTCGTTGCGTCGCACACTTCAAGGTTCGGAACCATAATGAACGAAAGCGAGTCAAGTTCAGGTTGTTGAATTCGAAAAATTATTTGCATCACTTTCTATAAGTTCATTCTTACATCAGCAAGCTTAAGCGACCCGTTAACTTCCGAGGTTTTAAAATCTCGGAAGTTTTTAAAATAACTTATGTAATTTTTTCTCTCCTGCATCTATAACACTTAAACAAACACTTTTATGAAACGCATATCTATCTATGCTGCATCTATTGCAGTACTGTTATTCTCATGCAATAACAGTAGCAAAAAAAATATCATTGCAGAAAAAAACAATGTAGAGTTGAAACAAGAAGAAAAGAAACCCGATTATAAACAAGAAAATGACAAAGTATATTTTGCCAATGCTTTAACTGCCGATAGTACATCAATAAGTAGTGTAGTTGGTAAAGCTCCACCATCTAAAAGTGAGTTACCTTCTAAAAAAGATATACTCAACTCAGGTACACCCATCAGTACTGATTGGGATAAGAAAATAATTAAAACAGCCAACATAACGCTAGAGTTGCAAGACTATGCAGCCTACAACAAAACCATACATCAAAGTTTAAAAAAGTATAGTGCATATATAGCCCAAGAAGCCCAAACCGAAAACAGTGGACAAATTGAAAACACCATATCCATAAAAGTACCAGTAGCTGAGTTTGAAGATTTGGTAAACAGCTTTGCAGGTAATGGTATAAAACTTTTAGAAAAAAGAATATCCAGCGAAGATGTAACTGGTGAAGTAATAGACAATAAGGGGAGGGTAGAAGCCAAAAAACAAGTACGTGCCAGATACTTAGAATTATTAAAGCAAGCCAAAAACATGGAAGAAATTTTACAGGTACAAAGCGAAATAAATACGATAACAGAAGAACTTGAAAGCAGCACAGGCAGAGTAGATTACTTGGTACACCAAAGTGCATACAGCACCATTAATCTTAGGTACTACCAATACACCAATGGTATAAAACCTGTAGATGAAACACCTAACTTTTTTGGCAAAATAAAAGAAGCTTTTCAGCAAGGTGGTAGAATTATAGGCAATTTAATCTTGCTACTCATTTCTATCTGGCCATTACTATTAGGTGCTAGCATAGCTTGGTTGATCTATAAAAAATCGAGGTTAAGTAAAGTAGTAGCTAGTAAGCAAGTATAATAACTTTTAAATAGCCAATGCTTTATTCTCTTCTTTAATTCTTACATATAACATCAATGCATTAAGCAGTGAAAAAATTACTGCTGTATAATACAAATTGAATGCTAAAGGAATAATGGCAATTTCTGCGATAACAATAATATAGTTGGGATGTTTAATAAACTTATATGGACCTTTTTTAACCAAAGGAAAACTTGCAATATGGTATATTTTGGTATTCCAAAATTTTCCTAGTGAAGTAATAACCCAAGCTTTAAACATTAGTAACAAAAAGTAAATAACTATTAACGCCAAGCTATATCCATTAGGTTTTACCCAGTAATATTCAACTATCGAAGAAAGAAGAAAACAGGTATGCAAGGCTACGATAAGTGGATAATGCTTTTGTCCATACTCTACTGCACCATTTTGTAATAACCATTTTTCATTTCGTTTAGCTACAATTAATTCTGCAAGACGCAATGCTATAATAAAAGAAATAAAAAGTATAAAAGCCATTTTGCAGTTTTAAAGATGTATGAGAATTTTTTACTAAAATAAATATAGATGAAGAATTATTCGGTTAACCGTTATTCATTTCTAATAATACCATTTCGCTAGAAAATCCTGGCCCCATAGCTACCATTAAGCCATAGCCATTTTCAAAACCTGTTTTAAAGAATCTCTCTAAAACATAAAGCACAGTAGGACTGCTCATATTTCCATTTTCATTCATTATTTCTCTTGTATTTTTCAAAAAATCACTCTCTACTTGCAATGAGTCTCGGTAAGCATTTAAAACTTTTTTGCCACCCGGGTGAAAAATAAAATTTTTGATATCTGCAATAGATAAGTTGTGTTTTTCTAAAAAATTAGTTACATCTGCTTTAATATTTTTTTCTATAATAGTAGGTATATCTTGAGAAAACAACACTTTAAATCCTTTATTTTGAAATTCCCAACCCATTACATCTAAACTATCGTAGTACAGTTTACTTTGTGTACCTAAAAATTTAATAGACTGCTTTGTTTTATTTGTATGATGATCGCCAGTAATGATGCAGGCACAAATACCATCTGCAAATAAACTAGAGCCAATAAAATTACTTTTACTATAATCGTTGCGTAAAAAAGTAAGAGAACAAAGTTCTGCAGCAACTACTAATACAACAGCATTGGGGTTTGCTTTTGCTAACACGCAGCCCTTTGAAAAACCCGCTACACCACCAGCACAACCTAAACCAAAAATGGGTGTACGGTTTATGTTTGCATTAAGCTTTAATTGGTTGATGATAAGTGCATCTATACTTGGTGTAGAAAGCCCTGTGGTGGAAACAAAAATAATATCGGTAATAGTGTCTTTAGAAATTGATGATTGCTGCAAACAGTCTTCAATAGCCATTACAGAACTAGCTAGAGAAATGCGAATGTATTCATCATTCATTTCTTGAAAGGAATGACCTTCCAAATAAAAAGGTAGTGGTTTGCATAAATTTCTTGTAACAATTTCTGTATTATCAAAAGCAGCTAGCATACGTTCTACTTGTGGAAAAGACTTTTGAAAAACTTCTTTTGCAAAATGTTTTACTTCTTGTTGACTTACTTTGACAGGAAAATGGACAGTAGAAACTCCAGCTAATGACGGCATAATTAAATTAATTGATAGTAGAAACGATTAATATGGTGAAATAGTTCAATTTCCATTCCATAAATTAGTAGCAAACAGCAATAGACTATCACTTGCCTTTATCTAATAAGTTTACCGTGATGTGTAATAATTTCTACAAGATAAACTTTTATGTAAGTCTTCATTATTCTACCACATAATAAAAGCTTAATAGTTATTCATAGCCAAACATGTGCGACGCAACCGCTGCTTAATGCTTATTGCACTGCTAGCTAAAAAAATCTATTTACTTTATTTCTTGTGTTTATAAATAGGAGAATTGTATAAACCCAACCTTTTAAAAAAATAACCAAGGCTTACACCCATTACACCTAAGCCATACTTCATGCTGCGTTGAAAATTGATGGAAGAGGCTTCATCAAAATATTTGGTAGGGCAGGTTACCTCGGCTATTTCAAAACCAGCATCAAAAACTTGAGCCACCATTTCATTATCAAAAACAAAATCTTCGTTACAGGCTTCATAGTTTACTTTTTCTAGTACTTCTTTACTAAAAGCTCTATAACCTGTATGGTATTCGCTTAGCTTTTGGTTCATCAATGTATTTTGAGAAAAAGTAAGAAAACGATTGGCTATGTACTTATACATTGGCATACCACCTTTTAAAGCACCCTTGCCTAATATGCGGCTTCCAAAAACTGCAGGGTATACACCATTGGCTATAATGCTAGCCATTGCAGGAATAAGTAGTGGTGTATATTGATAATCGGGGTGTACCATTATTACAACATCTGCACCAATTTCTAGAGCTTTATTATAACAGCTTTTTTGATTACCACCATAGCCACGATTTTTGGGGTGAACAATGATGTGTTTTATGCCTAAACGTTCGGCTTCGGCAGCTGTATTGTCTTTACTAGCATCGCTTACCAATATTACATCGTCAACTATATCAAATGGAATTTCATTATAGGTTTGCTCTAATGTTTTAGCAGCATTATATGCAGGCATTACCACTACTATCTTTTTTCCGTTGAACATACCATTGGTTTAATGGCTGCGAAAATAAGGAAGTAATTTTTGGGAGTTGTGAGTAGGAAAACTTACTTGGGTATAATTAAACTTTTTTTCTGCACTGCATAGCCACAAAATGCACCTAGTGCCCCGTTGCTTATATTGCCAATTACTTTGTTGGGCGAGGAGAATGGATTACCCACTGCTTGCTGGGCAAACTCCCAAGTATTCCAAAAAGTATAAGTTGCTTTATCTATGTTGCAGTTTTTAATGGTAATGGTATCACCTCTATGAAAATAACCAGCTTCATCGTTAGAGGGTGGGTTGTTTCTATCTATACCTTGATCTATTTGTATATCATAGGTTGTGCCATCTACAATTTGGTCGTCAAAAACTGAGTTGCTACCTGGTAAGTAATCTCCTCTATTTACTTTGCTAAAGTAGCGAATGTAATTGCCATAGCCTGCAGGGTCAGTAGCTCGGCACATTAAAATAGCTCTGGTAGTATCGGGGTTGTTGGGCGATTTTTTCCACCATAAGGAATCTATTTTTTTAGCTAAAACTGGTATTTGCGTAGTAGAAGTATAGGTTTGACCATTACTTATTATTTGTAGATTGTAGGTTTTGCCAAACTCACCTTTAAACTGATTGGTTAAAGAAGAATCGCTGGTGTAATAATACAATTTGTAGCCACCTCCAATATTAATACTATACTCTTTTAGTGTATTGGTACCTGTGCCATTGGTTATGGTTACCACCGCGTTATGTACAAAAGTATTTGCAAGCAACGAAGCACTAATACTAGAAAAGTAACTTAATGAAGTGGTGAGTACCACGGTTGGTGCTGTACCACTTTCTATTTGTGCATCAACTACCAATTTAGCGGGTTGTTCTTCTGGTATAAAATTTACTTTCTTTTCGCAGGCAATAAAAGTGGTTGCCAAACAAAATATCCCAATCCATT